>JBJMIQ010000141.1:0-8743 GCA_045806805.1 Nocardioides sp.
CGGGTCACCGCCGACGTCGCCGCCCAGCTCGGGGTCTCCGGCCGCACCGACGGCGACCGGCTGCCCGAGGACGGCGTGCTCGTGCTCCGCGGCTCCCTCGACCGCGAGTCGCTGCGGCTGGGGGTGGTGCGCCTGCGGACCGCGGAGCAGCGGCTCGCCTGGCTCGCCGACCACCTCGCCGAGCAGCCCGGCTCCGGCATCGTCTACTGCCTCACGGTCGCCGCCACCCAGGAGATCGCCGACTACCTGCGCTCCCGCGGGCACGACGTGGCGGCGTACTCCGGGCAGACCGACCCCACCGAGCGGCAGGCCCTCGAGCAGGACCTCGCCGCCGGCCGGGTCAAGGCGCTCGTCGCCACCAGCGCGCTCGGGATGGGCTTCGACGCGACGCTGGGGTTCGTGGTCAACTTCGGGGCGCCAGCGTCGCCGGTGGCCTACTACCAGCAGGTCGGGCGTGCCGGCCGCGGCACCGACCATGCCAGCGTGGTCCTGCTCCCGGCGACCGAGGACCGCGACATCTGGCACTACTTCGCCTCCCTCGCGTTTCCTCGGGAGGAGCAGGTCCGGCAGACCCTCGCCGTGCTGGCCGAGGCCGGCCGCCCGTTGAGCACGGCCAACCTGGAGACCCGCGTCGAGCTGAGCCGCACCCGACTGGAGACCATGCTCAAGGTGCTCGACGTCGACGGGGCCTGCCGCCGGGTCCGTGGCGGATGGGAGGCCACCGGTGCGGAATGGGTCTACGACTCCGAGCGCTATCGCCGGGTCGCCGCGGCTCGGGAGCGCGAGCAGCAGGCAATGCTCGACTACCTCCGCACCGACCGCTGCCGGATGTGGTTCCTGCGCGATCAGCTCGACGACCCGGATGCGGCCGACTGCGGTCGCTGCGACAACTGCGGCGGACTCGACCTCGACACCGACCTCTCGGGAGAGGCCGTGCAGGCGGCGGCCGCTCGCCTCTCACGCCCGGGTGTCGTGATCGAGCCCCGGAAGATGTGGCCGACCGCTCTCACCGAGCTGGGTCTTGACCTCAAGGGCAAGATCGCGGACCCGCCGGCCGAGGGGCGTGCCGTTGCCCGGCTCACCGACCTCGGCTACGGCGGACAGCTCCGTGACCTGTTCGGCCCCGGTGTGCCCGACGGCCCGGTCCCTGAACCCCTGGTGCGCGCGGTGATCGAGGTGCTCGGCGACTGGCAGCCCAAGGTCGACTCGATCGTGGTGGTCGAGTCCACGACCCGTCCGACCCTGACCGGTGACCTCGCGAGCGGCGTGGGCCGCTACCTCGGAGTGCCGGTGACCGGCCGGTTCGCGATCGCGGATCCGTCAGTGGCACCCGGGCAGGGCGCCGTCAACTCCGCTCAGCGGGTGGCCGCGGTCAGCCGACGCTTCGAGCTCCGGCTCGATCAACGCGGTGACCGGGTGCTCCTCGTCGACGACCTGGTGGTCACCGGCTGGACCCTCACCCTCGCCTCCCGTGCACTCCGTGGAGCGGGAGCGAGCGAGGTGCTGCCCCTGACGCTGGCCGTGCAGGCTTGAGGCGTGCCTCCCTGGATTGGAAGGCACGCCCCTGGTCCGGGTCAGGGAGCCGCCTGCAGGGTCCCGTCGCCATCCCGGACGAGCAGTCCGTCGGCGATGGCGAAGGCCAGCGCTCGGTCGAACCGGTCGTGCTCCCAGTACGACGCGCCGACCAGCGTGGCCAGCTCCTCCGCGCTCAGGGGACCGTTCGCCTCGACGGCGCGGACCAGCTGACCCTGCTCGTGGAAGACCTGCCGGTCGCGCCGTCCCTCGGTCGACGGCTTGGGTGGGGGCATGGGCATCTCGTTGGCTCCTTCGCTGGTTGCGGTCAGACCGTCTGCCGGTCGCGGTCGCGGCCGGGGCCTTCGGCCTCGGCGTCCTCAGCGGTCAGCGGCTTGGCGATGTTCTCGAGCGACTCGCCCTCGGCCTTGACCCCGAGGAATGCTGCCACGATCCCGCCGGCGATCATCAAGGCAGCCCCGATGTAGTAGCCGATGGCGATGGCCGTGATGTCCAGGCCGCCCGTGGTGGCGTCCTCGATGAGCTTGCCGAACAGCAGCGGGCCGGCGATGCCGCCGGCCGCGGTGCCGATGGCGTAGAAGAACGCGATGCACAGGGCTCGGGTCTCCATCGGGAACACCTCGCTGGCCGTGAGGTACGCCGCGCTCGCCCCCGCGCTGGCGAAGAAGAAGATGATGCAGCCCATCAGAGTCAGCGTGACGGCGGTGTAGGAGCCGAGCGTCAGACCGGTGATGCCCAGAATCACCCCGGAGATCACGTACGTGCCGGTCAGCATCTTCACCCGGCCGAGGGTGTCGAAGAGCGGTCCCAGGATCACTGCGCCCAGGAAGTTGCTCACCGCGAACACCGCGATGTACCAGCCGACCTGGCCCACTCCCATGAAGGTGGTCAGCGTGTCGCCGTAGGTGAAGAAGAAGGCGTTGTAGAGGAAGGCCTGCCCGATGAACAGCGAGAAGCAGAGCACCGTGCGCCTCGGGTACAGCGTGAACACGGTCTTCGCGATCAGGCCGAAACCGATCGCCTTCCGCTGGCGGATGGTGATCGTGTCGGAGACCGACGGCAGGGACTTGCCCGACTGGCTGGTCACCGTTCCCTCGATGTCCTGGACGATGTGCTCGCCCTCGTCCTCGCGTCCGTGGATGAAGAGCCAGCGCGGAGACTCTGGCACGTTGCGGCGGACGAGGAGGATGCCGACCGCGAGGATCGCGCCGAGCCCGAACGCGAGACGCCATCCCCACTCGGGGTTGATCAGCGTCGGGTCGAGCAGCGGAATGGTCAGCAGCGCACCACCGGCGGCACCGACCCAGAACGAGCCGTTGATCGACACGTCGACGCGGCCTCGGTACTTCGCCGGGATCAGCTCGTCGATGGCGGAGTTGATCGCGGCGTACTCGCCACCGATACCGGCTCCGGTGAAGAAGCGGGCGACGAAGTACCACGTGGGGTTCATCGAGAACGCGGTGAGCACGGTCGCGCACGTGTAGACACCGAGCGTGATCAGGAACAGCTTCTTCCGCCCGAACCGGTCGGTCAGGTGCCCGAAGAACAATGCGCCGACGCAGGCACCAGCGACATAGATGGCGCCAGCAAAGCCGATGTCGAAGCTGCTCAGCCCCAAGCCCGTCTTGGGGTCGGCGAGTGCGTCGGACATCGACCCGACGATGGTGACCTCGAGGCCGTCGAGGATCCAGACCGTTCCGAGCCCGATCACCACCAGCCAGTGCCACCGACTCCACGGCAATCGATCCAGCCGTGCCGGGATGTCGGTGGTGATCCGTCCGGTCTCGACTCCGCTTGACATGGCGCGCTCCTCAGTTCTTGTGGGTCAGCTCGTGGGGCGACGTCGTAGTGGTGACGGCGAGGCTCACGGGCATGGCGGGGGCGTACCCGGCCCGGGTCGTGCCAAACCTGCCCGGGGGGGTCCCTTCGCGCCGAGCGGGCGGCGTCCCCGGGGTCGTGATGGCCCGTTCGGACTAGTCAATACCGGTCTAGACGAGTAACGTCGCAAGGGAACGCACTCCCGAGACCCCGGGGTGCTCTTGCTGCAAAACAGTCGGCGAGGCCGCTCGACCTTCAGGAAACTGATATGAGCGCACAGCCAGACCTCCGCAGTACCTCCATGTCCAGGCGGCAACGACGCGACCGTACGGCGCGCGCACTGTCCGCGATCGCGCAGACCTCGAGCGAGCGTCGGCGCCAGGAGCTGCTCGACTACGTCGTGCGGATCAACATGGGGGTCGCGCGCACGGTCGCAGGTCGCTACTTCCACCGCGGAATCGACGAGGACGACCTCATCCAGGTCGCCTACATGGCCCTCACCCGGGCCGCCCGTGACTTCGACGCGGGTCGACACCAGGACTTCCTGTCCTATGCGGTGCCGACCATCCGCGGCGAGCTCAAGAAGCACTTCCGGGACCAGGGCTGGATGGTGCGCCCGCCGCGACGCGTCCAGGAGGCGCAGGCCAGGATCACGCGCGCCGAGGGAGCACTCTCCCAGGAGCTGGGGCGGGCGGTCCGGCCCACCGAGCTCGCCGAGCACCTCGGGCTGGAGCTGGACGACGTCATCGAGGCGCTGGCCGCCGACGGGTGCTTCTCGCCATCCTCGCTGGACCGGCCGGTGTCGCCGGGCGGGGACACCGCTGGTGTCGCCCTCGTCGACTTCCTCGGCGAGGCGGACCAGGCCACGCCGGCGGCGGAGGCCCGGGTGGTGCTGGCACCGGTGGTCAAGAAGCTCAAGCCGCGGGACCGGCGCATCGTGTACCTGCGGTTCTTCGAGCAGAAGTCCCAGCAGGAGATCGCGGACGAGATCGGAGTCACCCAGATGCAGGTGTCCCGGCTGCTCGCCCGGATCCTGCGGGACCTGTACCGGGACCTCACCTCGACCGGCGAGGACTCGGCTGCCCACGCCACCGCGTCCTGATCCCCTCCGCGCCCGGGCGACCTCACACGGGCTGGAGCAGCATGTGTCGTCGGACGTCGAGGAGCCTGACCCCTCCGTCGGGCCGCGCGGGCACCCGGCGCAGGGAGTAGACCCGGTCGTCAGGATGGATCGACCAGTCCAGCCTCGCCAGTGACGGGACGACCGTGCGGAGCAGCGCCATCGCGATGCCCTCGCCCGGGCAGCGGTGACCCGTCTCGACAGAGCCGCCGCCCTGTGGGATGAAGTCGGTGCGCTCGGCTGCGGCGAACCTGAAGCGGTCCGGGTCGAACGTGGCGGCGTCCGCCCAGGCATCGGGGTCGGTGTCGGTGCCGTAGACGTCGAGGAACAGCTGGTCGCCCTCGCGCACCTCGTGCCCGCGCCAGGTGAACGGGCACCGTGACCGGCCCGCCAGGAGCGGCACGAAGGGACTCATTCGCCGGACCTCCTGGCAGAACTTCTCCACGGCCACGGGGTCCCCGGTCGCGCACCGGTCGGCCAGATCCGGGTTCGCCTCGAGCTCGAGCGCGGCAAAGGCGGCGAAGTAGGCAACCGCAACGGTCGGTCGCAGGACGTTGAGGAGCTCCACCGCCGCAGTCCTGACCGGCAACAGGTTCCCGTCGAGGTCCCGCGCGTGGGCCATCACCGAGGCTGCCGTGTGCGCCCCGGGACGGCGCTGTCCCTGTCGCACCTCCGTGATCACCCGGGCCGCCCAGGCATTGGCCCGTCGCCGGGCCCACCTGGCCCGTAGCCAGGCCGGGGACGGGGTCGCGAACCCGTCGACGATGCGGCCGAGATCCCTGGACCGCCGCTCCATCACGTCCGGGGCGTCGTCGGCCCCGGCCCATTCCTGGACCGCTTCGCCGAAGACTGCCACGGCGGCGGGGAGTACTGTCCCGGTGCCGTGACTGACCCAGCGGTCGAGCTCGCGGCTCCACTTGGTCGCCACAAGGTCTGCCAGGTCCGCTTCGAGCTCGGGTCTGGTCACCTCCAGGAACAGCTGCTTGCGATGCCGGTGGGCGGCGTCGTCGAGGGTGTGTACGGCCCCCCGGCCGAAGATCGTGTGGGCCACGGAGCCCGGTGTGGCCGAGCGTCGCTGGACACGGTCGGTGTCGTAGAACAGATCGACACCCTCTCGCCCGCTCACCACAAGGGCGCGGCGCCCGAGCAGGCGCAGCGGTGTGGCGCGCTCGGGACCCGTGGTCCTGGCGCGCAGCCATCCCGAAAAGCGGTAGCCCGTCCGCATCAGGGTCGCGGTCCGGTCGTAAAGCCCCATGGCAACCCCCTTCGCCGGGGCTCGTACCCGAGGCCGGGATGGCGAAACGGTCAGTCGAGCTGTGCCTCGATCGAGGCCACCAGCGTCGGGTCCTCCGGCTCCACGCGCGGGTCGAACCGGGCAAGCACCTCGCCGTCAGCGGCGAGCAGGAACTTCTCGAAGTTCCAGGCGATGTCGCCGGTGCGGCCGCTTCCGTCGGGCGTGTCGACCAGAGCGGTGTAGATCTCGTGCCGATCCGGGCCGTTGACGTCGACCTTCTCGGTCAGCGGGAACGTGACGCCGTAGGTCGCGGAGCAGAACTCGGCGATCTCTTCCGAGGAGCCGGGCTCCTGGCCACCGAACTGGTTGCACGGCACGCCGACGACGCCGAAGCCCCGGTCGGCGTACTTCTCGTGCAACAGCTCGAGGCCGGAGTACTGCGGCGTGAGGCCACACTTGCTCGCGACGTTGACGAGGAGCGTGGCCCGGCGACCGCCGAGGTCGCCGAGGGTGCCGGGGGTTCCGTCGAGGCGGGCGATGGGTGCGTCGAACAGGCTCATGGACCGAGGCTAGCCGCCCTCGGGGATGCCCAGGGAGTGCAGTGCCATCTCCCGCAGCAGGAGGCTCATGTCGCCATCCGGTAGCAGCCCGCTGTGCGGGGTCGAGTTGATGAGGCCGAAGGCCGCGTGCGACATCGCCCGGGCCCGGTCCGGCTCGAGGGTCTCGTGCACCGCGCGGATCCGGTCAGCCCACAGCTCGACGTACTCACGCTGGAGCGACCGCACGCGTTCGCGATCCGCCTCCGGGAGGGACTCCCAGTCGCGGTCCTGGACCACGATCAGCGGCCGGTGCCGCAGCGCGAACTCGACGTGCCAGTCGACCAGGGCGCGGACGGCGGCCGTCGGGTCGGGCGCCTCGGCCACCCGCTGCCGACCGACCGTCAGCAGCTCCTCGCTGATCGAGACCAGCATCTCGGCCAGCACGGCGTCCTTGCCCGCGAAGTGCTTGTAGAGCCCCGGGCCCGAGATGCCGACGGCCGCGCCCAGATCGGCCACGGACACTCCGTGGAAGCCGCGGGCGGCGAACAGCTCGGCCGCAGTCTCGAGGATCTGCTGGCGGCGGCTGGCCGGCGCGCTGCTCACCGGCCAAGGTTAGCGTCCGTTAACGCCGACGGTTCTCCTCCTCCGCGAGCACTGCCTCGACGTCGAGCGCGCGCAGCGCCTCGATCAGCTGTTCCAGCCTCGGTGCGGGCAGTGCGCCCGCCTGGGCGAAGACGCCGATGCCGCCCTTGAACGCCATCAGGGTCGGGATCGAGGTGACCTTGAACGCGCCGGAGAGGGCACGTTCGGACTCGGTGTCGACGGAGCCGAAGACGATGTCGTCGTGCACATCCGACGCCGCCTCGTAGACGGGCGCGAACTGTCGGCACGGGCCGCACCATCCGGCCCAGAAGTCCACGAGAACCATCTCGTGCTCGGCGATGGTCTGCTCGAAGTTGTCGGCGGTCAGGGTGATCGCGGCCATGGGTCTCCTCCGCTGGCCATTATCCCTGCGCCCCTGGTGCAGCGGTGGACGAGGTAGTTAACGATCGCTAACCTCTACCTGTGACCCAGGACGTGACGGCCGAGCTGGCATCCGCGACGACCGGCGGCCTGAAGGACCTGGTCGACGAGCTGCGTGAACGGCTCGCCCTGGTCCGCCAGGGTGGCTCGGAGAGCGCTCGGGCCAAGCACACCGACCGGGGCAAGCTGCTGGTCCGCGACCGGGTCGACCGGCTCCTGGACCCGGGAAGCCCGTTCCTCGAGCTGAGTCCGTTGGCCGCGACCGGGATGTACGGCGCCGGACCCGAGGACACCAACGCCGTCCCGTCGGCCGGCATCGTCACCGGCATCGGCCGGATCAGCGGCCGCGAGTGCGTGGTGGTCGGCAACGACGCCACGGTCAAGGGCGGCACCTACTACCCGATCACGGTCAAGAAGCACCTCCGCGCCCAAGCGGTCGCATCGGACAATCGCCTGCCGTGCGTCTACCTCGTCGACTCGGGCGGCGCCTTCCTGCCGATGCAGGACGAGGTCTTCCCCGACCGCGAGCACTTCGGCCGGATCTTCTTCAACCAGGCCAACCTCTCCCGGCGCGGCATCCCGCAGATCGCCAGCGTCATGGGCTCCTGCACCGCCGGGGGCGCCTACGTCCCGGCGATGTCCGACGAGACCGTCATCGTCAAGAACCAGGGCACGATCTTCCTCGGTGGCCCGCCCCTGGTGAAGGCCGCGACCGGCGAGGTCGTCACGGCCGAGGACCTCGGCGGAGGCGACGTCCATGCCCGGACCTCCGGGGTGGTCGACCACCTCGCCGAGGACGATGCCCACGCGCTCGCCATCGTCCGGTCGATCGTCGATACGCTCGAGCGCCCGTCCGCTTCGTCCATCCCGGTGCACGAGGTCGAGGAGCCGCACGAGGACCCGCACACGCTCTACGACGTGGTCCCCACCGACACCAGGACGCCGTACGACGTGCGCGAGGTGATCCGACGGGTCGTGGACGGCAGCCGGATGCACGAGTTCAAGCGGCTGTACGGCGAGACGCTGGTCTGCGGCTTCGCCCGGATCTGGGGCCACCCGGTGGGGATCGTGGCCAACAACGGGATCCTGTTCTCGGAGTCGGCGCTCAAGGCGGCGCACTTCATCGAGCTGTGCAATCTGCGCGGCATCCCGCTCGTCTTTCTCCAGAACATCACCGGCTTCATCGTCGGCAGCAAATACGAGCGGGCTGGCATCGCGAAGGACGGCGCCAAGATGGTCCACGCCGTGGCCAACTCGGTGGTCCCGAAGTTCACGGTCGTGATCGGCGGATCGTTCGGTGCCGGCAACTACGGCATGTGCGGCCGCGCGTACGAGCCGCGCCTGCTGTGGATGTGGCCGAACGCGCGGATCTCGGTGATGGGCGCGCAGCAGGCGGCGTCGGTGCTGACCACTGTCAAACGCGATCAGCTCGAGCGCGAGGGCAAGCCGTTCTCACCCGAAGAAGAAGCGGCGATT
>JBJMIQ010000142.1:0-12820 GCA_045806805.1 Nocardioides sp.
TGTGACGTCCCGTTCGTCGGCAAGCGGTGGGTGCACCAGCTCGCGTCGTACGACACCGTCCACGGCATCTCCCGCTGGAGCAAGAACTACCGGACCTCGATCGAGGCCGAGGACCCGGAGGCGCTGAGCCGCACCTACGAGTACTACGACCCGATCCACACCCTCCCCGAGGCCGGCCAGCAGTGGTGGGCCGAGCACGGCAACCTCGACGAGTCCGCTCTCCGGGCAGCCGAGGTGGCCGAGGCCTCCCGGCGTACCGCCGCCCTCCAGGCCTACTGAGGGCGTCTCTCTGCCGGTTTCCCCGGCTCACCGGGTATCCCTGCACTTCTCGGCCGTTGCAATGCCTTGGAAGTGCATGATTCCCCGGCTCACCGGGGAAACCGACGAACCGCGGCCCGGCTTACGAGACCGGGCGGTTCTCGTATGACGTCGAGAGCACGATCGTGGTCCGCGTGGAGACATTGGCGGCGGATCGGATCCGGGCGAGCAGGTCCTCGAGGTCGACCGGGGTGGCGACACGGATCTTGAGGATGTAGGACTCCTCGCCCGCAACGGACCAGCACGATTCGATCTCGGGGATGTCGCGCAGCCGGTCGGGGTAGTCGTCGGGCTGCGATGGGTCGTTCGGCGTGATCGAGATGAACGCCGTCAGCGGCCGCCCGAGCGCATCGTGGTTGACGAACGCGCCGTACCCGGTGATCAGGCCGCGCTGCTCCATCCGCTTCACCCGCTGGTGGACCGCGGAGGTGGACAGTCCGGTTGCCTTGCCGAGGTCGGTGAACGACATCCGGCCGTCGGCCTCGAGCAGGCTCAGGATACGGCGGTCGGTGTCCTCCACGTCGTGCGTCGGCGTCACGCCCGACAATGTAGCGGGAGCCGTGGCCGGGCGGCCGCACATGACAGGATGCGGCACGTGAGCGAGCGCCTGATGCTGCTGGACACCGCGTCGATGTACTTCCGCGCCTTCTACGGCGTCCCCGAGATCACGGCCAAGGACGGTACGCCGGTCAACGCCGTGCGCGGTCTCCTCGACTTCATCAGCCGGCTGGTGAGCGACTACCGGCCAACCCACCTGGTCTGCTGCTGGGACAACGACTGGCGTCCGCAGTGGCGGGTGGACCTGATCCCGTCGTACAAGGCGCATCGGGTCGAGCAGGAGGTCCCCGGGCCGGCGCCGGACGTCGAGGAGGTCCCCGACCCGCTCGAGGTGCAGATCCCGATCATCCTCGACGTGCTGGACGCCTTCGGGATCCGCGTGCTGGGAGCCGACGGCTACGAGGCGGACGACGTGATCGGCACCTTGGCCACCGATGCGGGGATGCCGGTCGACGTCGTGACCGGAGACCGCGACCTGTTCCAGCTCGTCGACGACGAGGCGGGGGTCCGGGTCCTCTACATCGCCCGCGGCGTCGGCAACCACGAGCGGGTCACCCGTGACTGGGTCCGTGCGAAGTACGACATCGAGCCTCGGCAGTACGCCGACTTCGCGACCCTCCGCGGGGACACCTCCGACGGGCTTCCCGGCGTCGCAGGGGTCGGCGAGAAGACCGCTGCCACCCTGCTCAACCGGTTCGACGACATGGCCGGCATCGTGGCGGCCGCGCACGACCCGGGCAGCGAGATGGGGCCGGGGCCGCGCGGCAAGCTCAAGGCGGCGGCCGACTATCTGGAGGTGGCGCCGACAGTGGTGGCCGTCGCCCGAGACATCGAGTTCGGCACGGCCGACCTCGCACTCCCGCGCGTTCCCAGGGACCCCCACGCGCTGGCCGAGCTCGCGGACCGGTGGTCCCTCACCAGCGCCGTCGACCGCCTGTGCAAGGCTCTGAACCCATGACCACCCCACGAAACCACTCGCTGCGCTCGCGCTTCCGCGGGGACCCCGGATGAGCAACGTCGCCGTCGTCGGGGGCCACGGACAGGTGGCCCGTCTCCTCCACCCGCTGCTGGTCGAGGCTGGCCGGACACCGGTCGCCCTGGTCCGCAGCGATGACCAACGCGCCGAGCTCGAGGAGCTCGGCGCGCAGGTGCGTCTCCTCGACATCGAGCGAGCGACGGGTCCGGCCTTCGCCGACGCGTTCGCGGGCTGCGATGCGGTCGTCTTCGCCGCAGGTGGCGGTCCGGACGGCAACATCGAGCGCAAGCGCACCGTCGACCTCGAAGGCAGCCTGAAGTCGATCCAGGGCGCCCACGCGGCCGGCATCACCCGCTTCGTCCAGATCTCCGCCATCAGCGTCGACGAACCACTCCCCGACGACGTGTCGCCGGTCTGGAAGGCGTACGTCGAGGCGAAACGCGACGCCGACGAGGCCCTGCGGGTCAGTGCCCTGGACTGGACGATCCTGCGGCCCGGCCGCCTGACCGACGACCCCGGCACCGGCCTGGTCGCGCTCGGCGAGGACGTGGCCCGGGCCGAGATCCCGCGCGCCGACGTCGCCGCGGTGGTGGCCGCCGTCCTCGACGATGAGTCGACCCACGGCCGCCAGTGGAACCTGGTCGAGGGCAGCGTCAGCATCGCCGACGCGATCGCCGCAGCCACGCAGGAGGGCTGACCGGGGCCTTACTCGCTGAGCCCGGCGTAGGACACGACGCCCCGCCGGAGCCGGCGCACCGCCTCACGGGCCGTCTCCCGCAGGGGAGAGTCCCCCGCAGCATCCGCGACCTGCCCGGTGAGGTCGAGCAGCTGCTTCATCCAGCGCACGAAGTCGCCGGCAGCGAGGTCGACGTCGGTGAGGACCGCGTCGAGCTCGTCGCCCTCCGCCCAGCGGTAGGCCGCCCAGGCGAACCCGGGGTCGGGCTGCCGAAGGAAGTCGAGGTGGTGGGCGCTCTCGAGCTTGGTGAGCTCGCCCCACAAGCGGACCATCTGGCCGATGGCGTCCTTGACCGCCCCACCGGGGATGCGTGGCGAACGGGCGTCGTCGGGGCGGCGGGCCTCGAAGACCAGGATCGACAACGCGGCAGCCAGGCCCGAGGGGTCGAGGTCGTCCCACAGCCCCTGCCGCAGGGACTCCGCCGCCAGGAGGTCGAGGTCGGAGTAGATCCGGCGCAGGTGGCCTCCACGGGGGGTGACGGTGTCGTCCTGGAGATAGCCCAGGGCGGTGAGCACCTCGCACACCCGGTCGAACTGTCGGGCGATGGTGTTGGTTCGTTTCTCGATCCGGCGCCGCAGGGTGGAGGCGTCGCGGTCGAGCTTGAACCACCGCTCGGCCCAGCGGGCGTGGTCCTCGCGGTCCGGGCAGTCGTGGCAGGGGTGCGCCTTCAGCTGCGAGCGGAGCTCGTCGACCTCGTCGGAGCCGTTCGGGGCGCCTTCCTGCTCGCCCACCGGAGGTCGCGGTGGCGGCAGGTCGCGGGTCTTGGTGCGCAGCGCGGAGGCCAGATCGCGTCGCATCTGCGGGTTGCGGCCGTTGAAGTTGCGCGGAACCTTGACCCGGGCCAGCGGCTGTACCGGAACCGGGAAGTCGATCATCCCGAGCCGCCGCGCCTGCCGGTCCACGGTCACGACGTAGGGCCGAGGCTCGTCGCGGGACAACCCGGGATCGATGACGACCGCGAAGCCCGCGAACTTGCCGGTCGGCACCTCGATCACGTCCCCCGGCCGGAGCCGGGCCAGCGAGTCCAGGGCATCCGCCCGTCGGTCGGCCCGGCGTGCCTTGGCGGCCCGCTTCTCCACCTGGGAGATTCGGTCGCGGATCCGGGCGTACTCCATGAAGTCGCCGCGCTTACAGGTCGCCGCCTCGGCGTACCCTGCCAGCGCCTCGTCGCTCTTGCGGAGCTGCCGGGCCAGCCCGACCACGGCCTTGTCGGCCTGGAACTGCGCGAACGACTGCTCGAGGAGCTCGCGGGTGGTCTCCCGGCCGAACTGGTGGACCAGGTTGACCGCCATGTTGTACGACGGCCGGAACGAGGAGCGGAGCGGATAGGTGCGGGTCGAGGCGAGCCCGGCGAGCTCGCGCGGGTTCATGCCCTGCTGCCACAGGACGATGCCGTGCCCCTCGACGTCGAGGCCACGTCGCCCGGCGCGACCGGTGAGCTGGGTGTACTCCCCCGGCGTGATGTCGGCGTGCGTCTCACCGTTCCACTTGCTCAGCTTCTCGATCACGACCGTGCGCGCCGGCATGTTGATGCCGAGCGCCAGGGTCTCGGTCGCGAAGACGGCCTTGCAGAGACCGCGGACGAAGAGCTGCTCGACGCACTGCTTGAAGGCCGGCAGCATCCCGGCGTGGTGGGCGGCAACGCCACGCGTCAGTCCGTCGAGGAAGTCGTCGTATCCGAGGACCTCGAGGTCGGCATCGGGCAGGTGGCGACAGCTCTCCTCGACGAACTCATAGATCGCGTCCCGCTCCTGGGGCGTCGTGAGCCGGACCCGCGCGTTGAGGCACTGGGTCACCGCGGCGTCGCAGCCGACCCGACTGAAGATGAAGACGATCGCCGGCAGCAGTCCTTCCCGGTCGAGGCGGTCGAGCACGTCGACCCGGCTCGGGATCCACACGCGGCGGCCGTTGCCGATGTGGCGGCCTCCCCCGTCCCGACCCCGTGACGATGCCCGTCCGCGGGCCGCGGACCGGCCCCGCGGTGACCTGCGGTCCCTCATTCGGGTGCTGGCCCAGTCGTCGCGAGCGAGCTTGAGCAGCTCGTCGTTGACCGGTGCGCCCTCGCGGACGAACCCCGCGGAGGCGTCCACGTCGGACTCCGCGAACAGGTCGAGCAGGCGTCGCCCGGCCATCACGTGCTGGTAGAGCGGCACCGGACGCTTCTCCTCCACGATCGTGCCCATGGCGCCGCGCACCGTGGCCAGCCACTCCCCGAACTCCTCGGCGTTGGAGACGGTGGCAGAGAGCGAGATCAGCGCCACCGACTCCGGCAGGTGGATGATCACCTCCTCCCACACCGCGCCGCGCTCGCGGTCGGCGAGGTAGTGGACCTCGTCCATCACGACGAACCCGAGTCCGAGCAGCGTTCGAGACCCCGCGTAGAGCATGTTGCGCAGGACCTCGGTCGTCATCACCACGATCGGCGCCTCGCCGTTGATCGTGTGGTCGCCGGTGAGCAGGCCGACCCGGTCCTCGCCGTACCGAGCGACCAGGTCGAAGTACTTCTGGTTGGACAGCGCCTTGATCGGGGTCGTGTAGAAGCACTTGCGGCCCGTCTTCAGCCCCAGGTGTACGGCGAACTCGCCGACGATCGTCTTCCCGGAACCGGTGGGGGCGGCCACGAGCACGCCGCCGCCGGCCTCGATCTCCCGGCAGGCGCGGACCTGGAAGTCGTCGAGCGGGAAGTCGTAGAGGGCGGCGAATTCGTCGAGGAGCTCAGGCAAGGACGCTCAGCGCTCCCGGGGCGGCCTCGATCGTGAGGGGCAGGGCACCGAACCGTTCGCCATCGGCATACGACACGATCCCCGGTGCCGCGACGGTGACTGTCTTGACCAGGTGGTGTTCGTACTGCGGGTGCGTGACGTGGGTGCCCTTGAACAGCTTGGGATAGGTACGCACCAGATCGGGCTTGCTGATCGGCTTGATGATCACCACGTCGAGGAGGCCGTCATCGAGACTGGCTCCCTCGGTGATCCGCAGCCCGCCTCCGAAGGAGGCGCCGTTGCCCACGGCGACGAGCATCGCCTCGAGACGGCGAGTGAGTCCGTCGAGCTCGAGGGTGTAGGTCAGCGGCTTGAAGGTGCGCAGTTCGGCCAGGGTGGCCAGGTTGTAGCGCATCTGACCCCGCGGCCAGGTCATCCGGTTGGCGCGCTCGTTGACGATGGCGTCGAAGCCGGCGGCCAGTACCGTCACGTAGTACTTCGAGCCGCTACGGGCGAGGTCGATCCGCTTCGTGTTCGAGGCGATGACCCGGTCGGCGGCGGCCACGGGATCCTTGCGCGGGATGTCGAAGTAGCGGGCCACGTCGTTGCCGGTGCCGGCAGGGATGATGCCGAGGTGCGTCTCGGTGCTGGCCACTGCCTGTGCCCCGATGTGCACCATGCCGTCGCCCCCGCACACCACCAGCGACTCGACCCCGTCGGAGACGCACTGCCGGGCGAGGTCGAGCGCCTCGTCGCCGTCGCGGCCCTCGAGGTTGCGGACGACGAAACCGGCTTCGCGCAGGCGGGGCAGCGCCGCGTCCCGTGACTTCGCGCCCCTGCCCTTGCCCGCGGTGGGGTTGGTCAGCAGCGCGATCTCACGCGAGTCTCCGGGCACGGCCCGACCCTATCGGCGGTCCGAACCGATCCGGAGCAGGGCGACGTAGTTCTCGGGCGAGGCGCCCACGGTCTTGGCCAGGCGGCTGAGGGCGTCCAGCACCAGGTCGGCGCTGAAGCCGGTGCCGGGCACGACCAGGACGAGCCGGTCGTCGTCGGACAGGAGCAGGATCTGTCCATGCCGCCACGCCAGGTGGGCGCGGGTCCGGGTGGCCTCATCGGCCACCGGCACAGGGTAGGCCTCGTCCACGGCGAGCAGGTCGCACGGCACGTCTGGTCCCGCGCCGCTGAGGTGGCCGCGGATCCGGTGCCCACGGCGTACACCGGTCTCGGCGGCCCAGGTGACCGCGCCCTCGCCCAGCCAGTCGGGTAGATCGAAGGGATCGAGGTCGCCCAGAGGGGAGGTCACAGCGGGGACAGCTCGTCGTCGCCGACGCCGGCCTCCTGCTCCCGCTCGTGGCGGCGGCGGTCGAGGACCCGGCAGATCACCTCGGAGATCACGAAGAGGATGAGCATCGGGATGGCCAGAATCAGCATCGTGAACGGGTCGGTGGACGGCGTCGCGACCGCGGCGAACACGAAGGTCCCGATCACGATCCACGGTCGGTGCTCGGCCAAGGCGCGCCCCTTGAGCACGCCGGCGAGGTTGAGCAGGATCACAAACACCGGGATCTCGAACGCGATCCCGAAGACCAGGAGGGTACGGATCAGGAAGGTCAGGTAGTCACCGAACTCGACCAGGTTCACCAGGCTCTCCTGGGTGAACCCGATCAGGATCTCCAGACCCTTGGGCAGCGTCAGGTAACCCACGACCACCCCGGTGATGAACAGGGGTCCGGCAACGGCCGCGAACACCCGGGTCCACTTGCGCTCCCGGTTGTGCAGTCCCGGCAGGATGAACGCCCAGATCTGGTAGAGCCAGTACGGGCTGGTCGCGATCAGCCCCACCAGGCCGCACAGCTTGAGCTGGAGCATCAGCGGACCGCCCACGCCCCCGATCGTGGACTGGCTATTGACCTTGGATCCGTTCTCGGCCAAAGCCTCCTTCGCCGCCAGGTAGGGCGTCTCCACCAGGTGAAAAATCTGATCGAAGAAGAAGAGCGAGACGATCACCCCGAGCACGATGACCACCGCGCTCTTCAGCACGCGCGCCCGGAGCTCACGGAGGTGGTCCGACAGCGCCATCCGGCCGTCCGCGCCGACGGCGTGATGGGGCCTCCCCGCGAAGAGCTGGAGGATTCCGGAGACTGACACCGATGACCGGGGTCAGCCGGTGGTGCCGTCGCGCTGCTCGCGCACGATCGGGTCGGACTGCTGCTCTCGGCGCGTTTCCAGCTCCTTCTGCTCAGGGGACTTCTGGCTGCTGGAGACGTCGTCCTCATCATCATCGTCGTCGGCGAGGCCCTTGGTCTCAGCCTTGAAGATGCGCAACGCCCGACCGCTCCCGCGGGCGAGCTCGGGAAGCTTCTTGGCACCGAAGAGCAGCAGGATCACGAGAACGATCAGGATGAGCTCCCAGCCGCCGGGTACGGCGACGAGCGTGTTCGTCATGGCTTCCTCACATCGGTTTGGGCGTCGAAATCCATCGTACGCCGGTCAGGTGTACAGGGTGTGCGCTTCGCGTGCAGCAAACGTAAACGACTCGGCGACCTCCGCAGGGGCCACGACCCGGGCGTGCGGGGCCAGGCGCAGGAGCAGCCGACGGAGCCAGCGCTCGTCGGCCAGGACCAGGTCGACCTCCAGGTCGCCGTCGGGCTGAGGCCGCACGTCCTCGACCGGGTAGTACTCCACCACCCAGCGCGCGGCCGGTGCGAGCCGCAGCGTGGCCAGGGAGGTGTCGGCGGAGTGCTGGAACATCCCCTCGGCCAGGTCCCGGGGCGGCTCGGCAGGCGTCTGGATGGAGGAGTCGAGGATCTCCGCGTCCTGGATCCGGTCGAGGCGGAACAGCCGGGGCGCCTGGGCAGTGTGGCACCACGCGTCGAGGTAGGTGAGGCCGTGGGCCGTGACGATGCCGCGGGGGTCGACCACCCGGTCCGTCACGTCGTCGCGGGACGGCACCCAGTAGGTCAGACGGACCTGGCGGGCCTGCTCGGTGGCCTCTTCGAGGGCGGTCCGAAAACGCGCGCCGAGGACGTCTGCGCCGCTGTCGGTGCCGGGATCGACCAGCGGGTCGGCCGCCCCATGAACCGCCGTCTCGAGCTTCGCGACGGTGCGGTCGACGATCTCCCGGGTCGCCTCCCCCGCGCCGTCGCGCAGGGCCCGGAGGGCGACGATCACCGCGGTCGCCTCGGTCGGCGAGAGCTGGAGCGGACGCGCGAGGTAGTCGGCGTTCGACACCCGGATCACGCCGTCGGCGTCCTCGCCCTCCAGCGCGTCGAGGTCGACGTCGATCAGGTCGTCGGGATAGCCGCCCGGCAGACCACACATGAACAGCACCTTGAGGTCCGAGACCAGCCGCTCGGGGGTGACCCCGAGGTCGGCGGCCGCCTCGTCGACCCGCACGGTCCCGCGGGCATAGAGATAGGGGACCAGGCGGAGCAGGCGGACGACCTGGTCCTTGGCCCCGCCGGGGGGCACGGCGCTCACGAGGCGGCCTTGACGACGGCGGCCAACCGCTCGACCACGACGTCGCGCAGCGCATCCGGGGACTCGACGTAGACGTCGGCGCCGTAGGAGAGCAGCTCGTCGGCCAGGGCGACGCCCCCGCGCTCGAGCGTCAGCCGGTCCCAGGTGGTGACGTCGTCGGGACCCGCGACGTCGCTCTCGACGCTCGCGGCGCTCCGCCGCAGGGCGTGCCCGGTCCCGCCCCGGGCCAGAACGACCACGGTCTCCGCGACCGGCGCGGGCGCGAGCCGCCGGGTGACGTCGCGGATGTCGACGTCGACCGGGATGTCGTACGACGCAGGGTCGCCGCTCCGGCGCGCCTGCCCCTGCACCCGGGACAGCCGGAAGATCCGCTCCTCGCCCCGGTCGGTGTCGAGGCCGACGGCGTACCAGCGACCGGAGTAGCGGACCACGCCCCAGGGCTGGAGGTGGCGGGTCGTGGGCTCGGTCTGCCCGGAGCGGAGGTACTCGAACTCGACGGGGGTCCGCTCCTGGCTGGCCTCCCAGAAGACGTCGAACGACGGCTCCTCGGCGACCAGCCGCGGCTCCACGATGTCGAGGGCCGAGACGTCGACCGGCAGCCCGAACGCGGTCAGCTTTCGGACGGCCTCGGTGGTCGCCTCGGCCAACCGGGCGTGGCCCCAGACCCGGGTGGCGAGGCCGATCACGGCCGCCTCGTCCGGCTCCAGGGCGATGTCGGGCAGCGCGAACTGGTCGGGCGGGACCCGGTAGCCGGGCTCGTCGTCGAAGTAGGCGTCCATGCTGCCCACCTCGATCGGCACTCCGAGGCTTCGGAGCTCCTCCTTGTCGCGCTCGAACATCTTCTCGAAGGCCTCGTCGGAGGAGTCGGGGTACAGGATCGACCTGATCCGGCCCTTGGGCACGAAGTGTCGCTGCACCAGCAGCATGATCAGCAGGTTCAGCAGGCGCTCGGTCTTCGGCGCGCTCATGGCGTCATCACCCCGTCAGCCCGTCACTTGGCCGAGACGATGTCGACCACGAAGTAGAGGGTGCTGTTCGCCGGGATGTTCGGCTGCTCCTGCGCGCCGTACCCGAGATCGGGTGGGATGGCGAGCAGCACGCGGCTGCCGACCTTCATCCCGGACAGGCCGATGGTCCAGCCTTCGACCACTTGATTCAGGGGGAACTCCGCGGGCTCCTTGGAGAAGCTCTCGTCGAACGGCTTCTTCCCCTGGTAGACCTGACCGAGGTAGTCGGCGGTGATGGTCATGTCCTGGGTCACCGTCTCGCCGTCACCCTCCTTGAGAACCGTGCGCTTGAGGTCGTCGCTCGGCTTGGGCTTCGGCAGACCGTTGAAGTCGAACCCGACCGGGTCGCCGTTCTTGATGACCAGCTTGGGCATCTTCGACGCGGGGACGTCGGTGGCCTTCGGCGGCTCGTAGATCTTGATCAGGTCGGCCACCACCAGGATCGTGTCCTTGTTGCCGATGTTGAGCTGCGGGTTGCCGGCCTCGCCGAACGCCTTGCTCGCCGGTGCGAGCACCGCGACGCGGGATCCGATCGTGTGGCCGGAGAGGGCGTCGAGAAACACCTCGCTCAGCTGGTTCTCGTCGAGGGTGAGCCGTTGGGGGGAGCCGGCGTCGTAGGTGTTGAGCGCCTCCTCCTTCGTGAAGCCGTTGCCGAGGTACAGCTGGGTCGTCACCTGGTCGCCCTCGACCACTTCCGGCCCGTCACCCTCGGTGAGAACCTTCGTGGTGACGTCGTCGACGGAGACCTGCGAGTCGTACTTCACGTCGATCGACTTCCCGACCTCGCCGGTGACGGACACCTTGTCGAAGGCGGCGGAGCTCGCGCTTGACGATCCCTCGTCGTCACCGCAGGACGCGAGGCCCAGGCCGAGGCTGGCGACCAGCAGGAACGGGAGGGCACGACGGGTACGTCGGAACACGGGTTGCATCAACACCTTCAGGGCTCGCGGGACGGCGCCGACACCCTATCCGGCCGACCCTCACATGCCGTCGATGAGGCGCTGCACCCGCTCGTCATAGGCCCGGAAGGGGTCCTTGCACAGGACCGTGCGCTGGGCCTGGTCGTTGAGCTTGAGGTGCACCCAGTCGACGGTGAAGTCGCGTCTGCGCTCCTGTGCCTTGCGGATGAACTCGCCGCGCAGCCGGGCGCGGGTGGTCTGGGGCGGGATCGACTTGGCCTGGAACACCTTCAGGTCGCTGGTGACCCTGGCGACCGCTCCCCGCTTCTCCAGCAGGTAGTAGAGGCCGCGTCCGCGGTGGATGTCGTGGTTGGCGAGGTCGAGCTGCGCGATCCGCGGGTGGCCCAGCGGCAGACCGTGCTTGGCGCGGTAACGGTCGATCAGCTTCCACTTGATGACCCAGTCGATCTCGCGGTCGACCAGCCCGAGGTCGTCGGACTCGACGGCTTTCAGCCCGCGCTCCCACAGGTCGAGGGTCTGCTCGATCACCGGGGTGGAGATCTGGCGTCTGTCGACGAAGTCGCGGGCCTTGGAGAGGTACTCGTACTGGATATCGAGCGCACTGGCCTCACGGCCGTTGGCCAGCCGGATCTTGCGCCGACCGGTGACGTCGTGGGAGATCTCGCGGATCGCCCGGATCGGGTTCTCCATCGTGAGGTCGCGCATGACGACCCCTTCCTCGATCATCCGCAGCACCAGGTCGCAGCTGGCGACCTTCAGGAGCGTCGTCGTCTCGCTCATGTTGGAGTCGCCCACGATCACGTGCAGACGCCGGTACTTCTCGGCGTCGGCGTGCGGCTCGTCGCGGGTGTTGATGATCGGCCGGCTCCGGGTGGTGGCGCTCGAGACGCCCTCCCAGATGTGCTCGGCACGCTGGGAGACGCTGTAGGTGGCCCCGCGCGGCGTTTGGGTGATCTTGCCCGCGCCCACGACGATCTGCCGGGTCACCAGGAACGGGATGAGCACGTCGGCCAGCCGGCTGAACTCGCCGTGCCGGCCGACCAGGTAGTTCTCGTGGCAGCCGTAGCTGTTGCCGGCGGAGTCGGTGTTGTTCTTGAACAGGTAGATGTCACCGATCACGCCCTCCTCGGACAGGCGCTGCTCGGCGTCGACCAGCAGGCCCTCGAGGATCCGCTCGCCGGCCTTGTCGTGGACGACGAGCTCGGTGAGGTCGTCGCACTCAGCGGTGGCGTACTCGGGGTGGCTGCCGACGTCCAGGTAGAGCCGGGAGCCGTTGCGCAGGAAGACGTTGGAGCTGCGCCCCCACGACACCACCCGGCGGAACAGGTAGCGCGCCACCTCGTCCGGTGAGAGCCGGCGCTGCCCCCGGAAGGTGCACGTGACGCCGTACTCGGTCTCGATGCCGAAGATCCGTCGTTCCACCTCGCCGAGCCTATGCCGCCACGGCGCACTCGGCGCGGGTCCTGAACGCGCCGCGCCGATCACTCACGGTGGCTCAGTCGTCCTCCGTGCGGGCGTCCGGCCGGCGGCCCTCGGTGCCGCCGCCGATGCCGTCCTGGGTGTCCGGCTCCAGCGCGCGGTCCTCCGCGCCGCCGGCGGTGTCGATCGCCGCCGGATCGCCGAGGCCGGCCGGGGTGCCCGGCGCGGGGGCGCTGGGCGCGTGGACGTGGGAGGCCGCGGCCGACGGCGCCGGTTCCTCGGCGACCGGCTGGTCGGACAGCAGCGACCGCAAGGCCGCGCCGGTGACCCGGCGGAAGGCCCGCTTGGCCCGGCGCCGGTCCAGGACGGCGACCTCGAGCTGCTCGGCCGGCAGCTGGTCGTGCCCACCTCCGTTGGCGGCGGTGATCGGGCTGACCGCGGACAGCGCCCGGACGCCGACCCGGAGCGCCTCCCCGAGGCCCATGCCGCGGGTGAAGTGCTCGCGGAGGTGGTTGGCGACCGTGTCGGCCTGACCGCCCATGACCACGAAGTCGGACTCGTCGACGATGGAGCCGTCGAAGGTCAGCCGGTAGAGCTGGTCCCCGCCGCTGCTGTCCCCCACCTCGGCGACGCACAGCTCGACCTCGTACGGCTTCAGCTGCTCGGTGAAGACCGCGCCGAGGGTCTGGGCGTAGGCGTTGGCG
>JBJMIQ010000143.1:0-2756 GCA_045806805.1 Nocardioides sp.
CACCACGGTTGCCTACCAGGCCGGCGGCGCCGGCTACTACGTGGTCGAGGCCGACGACGACGGCATGCATTGGTACGTGTTCATGCACCTCGAGGAAGGCTCGACCGCGGTGTCGGAGGGCGAGCACGTGAGCGTCGGCCAGCGGCTCGGATCGGTTGGATCGACGGGCTCCGCCTCGGGCCCCCACCTGCATTTCGAGGAGTGGATCGGCGCCTGGCAGGAGGGCGGCCACCCGGTCGACCCGCTCAGCTTGTTGCAGTCCTGGGACCGCTAGCCTTGTCCGTCGCGGCGAGATAGCTCAGCTGGTAGAGCACACGACTGAAAATCGTGGTGTCCCCGGTTCGAGTCCGGGTCTCGCCACTTCCGGAGGCTCTGCAAATGGGCAACTTCTCCGCGGTTCAAGGCATGGGGCCGCGGGAGGGTTTTGGGCCTGAAGTTCCGCCTGAGGGCCAAACCCCCTCTCGGTGACCCTCGATTGACTCGAGAAGCGCGCACGTTGCGGCAATCCGGTGCGCGGACACGGCACGGAATCATGGTGTGTTGCGTTCGAGCCGATCGTGGTCTGGCGATGGCCTAACGGCGTCGATGTGTCGCCAGCTCTGGCTTCCTGGGCCGGAGCAGGGGCGGCCCAGTGCGCGACCACACGCCCGGTCGTCCGGAGCGAGAGTGGATCGGCGATGAACCCGCGCCGGGCGGGGCAGGTTGACGAGGAGGGTGGGGGTGGGAGGGTTGGCGAGACAGAGCGCCAAGGTCGTCGTCTGTTTGTATTGCGACACGGTGGTGAGGACCGACCGGCCTGGGTGGGCCGAGGACCGAGGACAGCCGGTGAACCGCAAGCAAAGCGCACTTGTGACTGGTGTCCTGGTCGTTGTCGGCGCCTTGTTGGGGGGAGTGCCGGCATTCGGGTCGAGCGGCGGCGAGACGGCTGCGCGGTCGGGTGCGAGGACGGCCAAGGGGCCGCTTCCTGCGCGGACGCGGGCGAAGGTCGAGCAGACCGTGCGTCGGTTCAAGGACGCGACTCACACTCCGGGAGTCCTGGTCGGCATCTGGAGTTCAAAGGGAACGTTCGTCAGCGCGAGGGGCGTCGCTGATATCAAGACCGGGAGGCGGCTCACCACCGCCATGCAGTTCAAGATCGCCAGCCAGGCCAAGGCGTTTACGGGCGACCTCATCCTCCAGCTCGTCGGTGAGGGGAAGGTGTCGCTGGACGACCACATCTCCAAGTGGGTGGCGGGCGTGCCCAACGGCGAGCAGATCACGATCCGACAGCTCCTGAACATGACCAGCGGTCTGCGCACGGGCTTTTTGGCCGATCCGGCCCTCCAAGACTGGCTGGTCACCGGGTGCACCGAAGCGGACGTTTTGGCGGCAGGGGCGTCGCAGCCCCCAGTCGCGCCGCCCGGCACCACGTGGTCCTACAGCAACTACGGCTACGACCTGCTGGGACGGGTCGTCGAGCTGACCACCGGGCAGGACATCAGTACGGCCATCCAGCAGCGCATCGCCCGACCTCTCGGCCTCCACCGCACCCTCCTTCCCACTACGGGGAACGGCCTCAGCGCGCCCTTCACCCACGGGTACGGCGGGGTACGCCCCACCAAGGCGCCGACTGCCAAGGAGGATGTCACGGCCCTGCGACAGTCGTGTACAGGGGCGTCGGGGGGCATGGTCTCCACGCTCTCGGATCTGCGCCGCTGGTCTCGGGCCTTGGGGACCGGTGCCCTGCTCAAGCCGGCGGTCTGGACGGAGGCCAACCAGGGCCTGTTTTCCTTCGCCTTCTCCGACAACTACAACGGCCCCGGCCGCTGGCTGCAAGGACTTGGCTTCGTCGAATCCGGTGGGTTCATCGGCAAGGAAGGCAGCATCCCCGGCTACGAGTCGATCACCATGTACTCGCCTTCCCGCCACACGACCATCGTGGTGGCGTCCACCAAGCAGACCAATGCCATCACGCCCACGCGGATGTTCCAGGCCCTCGCCATGGATGTCTACGGCCCCAACATCGGCTTCGGGCTCACGCCCGCCCAAGCCCTCGCTCCCAGCTACACCGGAGTCCAGCCGGAGGGGGAGGGTTGAGACCCGAAGCCAGCAGCCGCGGTCTCCGGGCTCCCCTCGCTTCGAGCAGACGACGGCCGCGCTCCGGCTGTCGCGCATGACCTAAACGCTCGCAACACGGCGTCATGTGCTCAAGGAGCGTTCTCGGGACCGCTCGCGTGTGTAGCCGGGGACGATCATCCGCGCCGCCTTGCACAGGCGGCGACCCCTGGCGGCTCGCTGGCTCGCGCCGGTGGGTTGTCCTCAGCCACGGAGCGGCGACGGAATCGAACCTTCCAACCCTGGGGCTGCCAGGGCCTGCCGGTTTTGAAGACCGGATGGGCCACCAGACCCCTGCCGCTCCAGCCGCGAGGTTAGGGCCTCGTCGGTGACTTGATGCGCGCCGTCGCGTGCGCACGACATGCTCTGGGGTGGAATGCGCACCTCCGCAGGATCGGCCGACACCGACCGCGGCGGCCGGGGACGCCTCGCGTGCTGGGCCTGCGCCGCGCTGGTGGTCGCGGCGGGGCTGCTCGCGGGTCCGGGGTCGTCGGCCGCCCGTGCCGCGCTGGGGGTCGAGCCGGAGCTCGTCGACCGCTACGCGCCCATCCTGCGGCTGCGCAAGCAGGAGGACCCGCCGTGCAACACGACCGAGGAGCAGTACCAGCCGTCGTCGGTCGACACGGTGCTCGGGAACCCGCGCGTTCAGCTCGTGCTTGTCC
>JBJMIQ010000144.1:0-2594 GCA_045806805.1 Nocardioides sp.
AGGTCCTGACGTCCGTCGACCAGGAGCAGGTCGGCGTCGGGGGCGTCCAGGAGCGCGCTGCCCTCGGAGGGGAGGATCCTGACCTGGTGGTGTCCCAGCAGCCCCAGACCCGGCAGCACCTCGGCCGAGGGCTGGAGGGCGCTGGTCAGCAGCAAGAGGGTGCTCATCCCCCGGTCCTCCTCCGCTCGGGCCGATGGGGAAGGATATCGGAGCGTGGGCAGCGCGAGCGGGGACTCGGCGATCGGTGAGATCACGGTCCGTTACTGGGCCGCGGCACGGTCTGCGGCCGGCGTCGCCACCGACCGGATCAGGGTCCAGGGCCCGATCTCGCTCGGCGAGGTCGTACGACGAGCCGCGGCGCTGCACCCTGACACCCGGCTCCCGGCGGTGTTGCGCATCTGCTCCGTGCTGGTCGGCGACCGCCCGGTGTCGACCGGTGACCCGGACGCCGTACCGGTGGAGCCAGGGTCGCAGGTGGAGTTCCTTCCGCCGTTCGCCGGCGGCTGAAGCGCTGGCGCCTTACAGGGCGTGGCCCCGGAAGTCTGGGTGACTCCCGGGGCCACGGCTGGCAACCGCCGTGCGCGCAGCGGCTGCGAGTGTGCTCAGGCCTCGATCGCGGTGCGGTCAGAGGTGTTGACCTCGATCTTGCGCGGCTTGGCCTTCTCGGCGACGGGCACGACCAGGCGCAGCACGCCGCCGTCGTAGTTCGCCTCGATCCGGTCGAGGTCGAGGTTGTCGCCCAGAACCAGCTGGCGGCTGAAGACTCCGCGCGGCCGCTCGGAGGCCAGCATCTCCCAGTCGCCGTTGCGGGCCACGCGCTCGGCGCGGACGGTCAGGACGTTGCGCTCGACGTCGAGGTCGATGCTCTCGGGCGCGATACCCGGCAGGTCGAACTCGATGACGAAGCGGTCGCCCTCGCGCCAGGCGTCCATCGGCATGACGGCCGGACGGTTCGTGGTGCCGAAGAACTGCTGGGTCAGTCGGTCGAGGTCACGGAACGGGTCGGTGGTACGCAGCAACATCACGAATCCTCCTCTGGCTTGTAGGGTGATGTTTGTAGTAGAAAACCTGTAATGGATGATACATATTCCGCTTCGGAGGTCAAGTCCCCCATGGCCGCACGAGACCAGGGCGTCTACGCCATCTCCGTGGCCGCCGAGATGGTCTCCATGGAGATCCAGAACCTGCGCGTCTACGAGCGCCGCGGCCTGCTCGACCCCGACCGCACCCCCGGCGGCACCCGCCTCTACAGCCGGGACGACATCCAGACACTGCACCGCATCCGGGAGCTGCTGGCCGAGGGCCTCAACATCGCCGGCATCGCCCGGGTGCTGGCGCTGGAGGCGGAGGTCCATCGCCTCCGGGCGGAATGCGACCGGCTGCGACACCGTTGACCCGCACGTGACCGTAGGAGCCTGGGTGCTGCTCGCAGCTGTCGTCGCCGTGGTGGCGCTCGGCGTGTGGCGCCTGCTGACCGACGGACGGTTCCGGGGAACCCACACCGTCCGGGGGGCCGCGGAGAAGGGGACGCAGTCCGCTCCCGACACCGCATCCCGCTGTCTCGCGGAGTTCCTGCCGGCCGATACGCGGCTGGGCGAGCGAGCCACGCTGCTGCAGTTCTCCACGGCGTTCTGTGCGCCGTGCCGCGCGACCAGGCGCACACTGGCCGAGGTCGCCGAGGTGGTCCCGGGCGTCGCCCACGTGGAGATCGACGCGGAGCACCACCTCGAGCTCGTACGCCGACTCCGCATCCTGCGCACCCCCACAACCCTGGTCCTCGATGCCGATGGACGCGAGGTCAGCCGGGCCTCGGGAGCGCCACGCAAGGAGCAGGTGCTGGGCGCGCTCGCCCTGGCGAGTCCATGATGTGGATGGTCGTATCGCGATGTGGGATGACGTTTCCGGGCCGCCTCCGCCCGCCTCTAGGGTCAAGCCCATGTGCTCGACCCTGCTGACCCGGCGCCGCGCGGTGGACCACTGCCGCGTCCGATCGGCACTGTGTCGAATGCCCTGACTGGGCCGCCCACCCGTTCCATCTTTGTCTAGTCGAATGGTCGACTAACGTGGGCATGGCCCTGCTCGTCCTCCTCCGTGGCCGCGACCACCCGGTGGTCGAGCCCGCCGACCTCCACCCAGGACAGGAGCATCCGATGCCGCAGATCGACCCACGAGGCCCCCGGTTCGCCGCCGGCGTGACCTCGGTCGTGCTCGCGGCCGTGCTGCTGTCGCCGCAGGCCATGGCGGTCGCCCTGATCGCCCTGCAGACCGCCCTGTTCGCGGTCGGAGCCGGGCTCGGTGTCCAGCGCACCCCTCACGCATGGGTGTTCCGGAAGTTCATCCGGCCCCGGCTCGGGCCGCCCGCGGAGCTCGAGGATGCAGCTCCGCCGCGGTTCGCCCAGGCCGTCGGTCTGGCGTTCACCGCGGTGGCGCTCATCGGCTTCCTTGCCGGGGCCACCACCCTCGCGCTCGTCGCCACCGGCCTTGCCCTGGTGGCGGCCCTGCTCAACGCCGTACTCGGGCTCTGCCTCGGCTGCGAGGTCTACCTCCTGTCCCTCCGGTGGTTGAGGAGGTCGCGCAGCGACCGTCTCGAAACC
>JBJMIQ010000145.1:0-15106 GCA_045806805.1 Nocardioides sp.
GGGCTGCCCAGGAACGTGCCGCGCAGCATCCATCTCGGCCCGTTGATGCCGATGATCCGCGAGGACTGGTTCGCGGCCCGGCCCTCGGCCGTCTGGACTGAGAGCTGGCAGACCAGCTCGGTGCCGAAACGTCCTTCGCGCTCCGTGGCGGTCCCGCCCCGGCGCGCCAGGTCCGCGGCCAGCTGAGGCCGCACCTCGGTCCACAGGTCGCCGTTGCGAGGGGCGGCGAACGCACGCAGCTCCAGCGCGCCGTCCGCTCCGGCGAGCAGGACCGCCTGGACGGCCTGACTGCTCTCGTCGACCTGCAGCCGCAGCTCGCGTCCCTCCTCCGGCGCGATCAGCAGGGAGCCGAGGTCCACCCGCTGCACGCCGTCCTCGGGAAGGTCTTCGATGTCGAAGGGGCCTACGGCCAGCTGGCCGGCTTCCTCGTCGAACCCGGCGTCGGTGGCGTCGCCCGGATCCCCGGCCTCGACGGCTGGGTCCTCGGACTTCCCCGACTTGCGGCGGAACTTCACTGCTTCTCCTCTACTGGTGTCTCACCAGTGGCGAATCCTCCAGTAGAACCGTAACCCCCGGCTCCACGTGCCGATGGGGGGAGTTCGTCGACCGCGACGAAGCGGGCGTGCTCGAATCGCTGCACCACGAGCTGTGCGATCCGGTCACCCCGTCGCAGCTTGATGGGCTGTTCCGGATCGTGGTTGATCAACAGCACCTTGATCTCTCCGCGGTAGCCGGAGTCGATGGTGCCGGGGGCGTTGACGATCGAGAGGCCGTGCCGGGCCGCGAGTCCCGAGCGGGGATGCACCAGGCCGACGTGCCCCTCCGGCAGGGCCAGCGCGACTCCGGTCCTCACCAGGGTCCGCTCCCCCGGCGCCAGCACCACGTCCTCGGCCGCGACCAGGTCGGCGCCGGCATCACCGGGATGGGCGTAGCCAGGCAGCGGGAGGTCCGGATCGATGCGGACGACGGCGATCTCGAGGTCGGGCGCGGGGTCGGGTCCAGAGTCGGGCACGGGCGGACCATACCCTTGACCCCCGTGGCATACGACGAGCGACTCAGCGTCCCCCTGCGCTGGTGGGTCCAGGGGACGATGCTGGTCGCCAGTCTGTGGCTGGCCATGATCGTGGCGCTGCCGGCCACGGCGGCCTGGACGATCACCGCGATCGCCATGGCCGGCCTGACCCTCGCACTGCTGGCGTACGGCGCCGCACGCGTGAGCGTCGACGGCGGCTTCCTGCGTGCCGGCCGGGCCCGGATCGCCGGGTTCCACCTCGGCCACTCCAGCGCGCTGGACGCCGAGGCGACCCGCCGAATCTCCGGGGCCGAGGCCGACGCACGCGCCTACCTGCTGCTGCGTCCCTACCTGAAGCGGGCCGTCCAGGTGGAGATCACCGATCCGGCCGACCCGGCGCCGTACTGGCTGATCAGCACCCGTCACCCGGACGAGCTCGCGCGGGCTCTGGCCGAACTGACTGAATCGTCCTCGGCTGGGTAAGGTCAAAACATGGCATCTTCGAAGGTCTGGTCCGTCATGTCACTCGCCGCCGCCCTCGGTGCCGCAGCGATCGCGAAAAAGGGACTCAACACGTCGTGGCGGGCCGCGACGGGCAAGAACCCGCCGGCCAACCCCGCAGACCCCGACGTCGACCTCTGGGAGGCCATCACCTGGGCCGCGGTGAGCGGGACGTTCGTGGGCATCGCCCGGATGCTGGCCAGTCGCAAGGCGGCCGACTACTACACGAAGTCGACCGGCCACCTGCCGCCAGACCTGGTCAAGGACGACCAGGACGCCGACAAGGCGGGCGCGACGCAGACCTGAGCCTCAGGCGCAGTCCTTGCAGATCAGCTTCTTCTCGTCCGCGAGCTGTGAGCGGTGGTGGACCAGGAAGCAGCTCATGCAGGTGAACTCGTCACTCTGCTTCGGCTTCACCTCCACCGCCAGCTCCTCGTGGGAGAGGTCGGCGCCGGGCAGCTCGAACGACTCGGCCGCTTCGGCCTCGTCCTCGTCGACCTTCCCGGAGTTCTTGTCGTGGCGCCGAGCCTTGAGCTCCTCGATGCTCTCCTCGGACTCTTCCTCGGTCTTGCGCGGGGCGTCGTAATCGGTGGCCATCAGTCCTCAACTCCCCTCACGCGGTTTGCGGTGGTCGTAGCTAGCTCCAGTGGTTCGGCGCCAGATTGTGCACCATGCCGGTGCAATGGTGCACATCGGTTGGCGATGTGTCCCGAGAACACGCGAGTTCGGGCCGCTATTCCCCCGATCTGGACAGAAAACCGGCCTCCACCACGGCCGTCCGGAACTCGTCGAAGCCGTGCTCCGGCGCGCAGAGAAGGAGCTGCTGCCCCCCGGCGCCCGGGGCCAGCTCGCAGCGCGCCCCCGCGCCCTCGGCGATCAGCGCTCCGGCGGCGTGGTCCCAGAGGTTGACGCCTTCCTCGACGTAGCCGTCGAGCGTGCCCTCGGCCACATGGCACAGGTCCAGGGCGCAGGACCCGAAGCGACGGATGTCCCTCACCTGCGGCAGCAGCCGGCCGACGGCCTCCGCCTGCACCGCCCGGATCCGGGCCTCGTAGTTGAAGCCGGTCCCGATCAGGCGCTGCGAGAGCGGTGCCGGACCGCGCACCGAGATCGGGGTGCCGTCACGTCGCGCGCTCACCGTGCCCCTGCCATCGGGACCAGCCTCTCGCCGCCCGACGTATGCCGCGTCCCTGGCGACGTGGAGCACCACTCCGGCGACGACGACCCCGTCCAGCTCGGCGGCGATCGACACGGCGTACTGGGGGATGCCATAGAGGAAGTTGACCGTCCCGTCGATCGGGTCGACGATCCAGCGCACCCCACTGTCACCGGGGAGGTCATCGCCCTCCTCCCCCACCACACCGTCGTGGGGGCGTACCTCCCGGAGCCGCGACCGGATCAGCGCCTCGACCTCCCGATCGGTCTCGGTGACGATGTCGGTCTCGCTCGACTTCGTGGCGGCGACCGCGACACCTCGGTCGCCACGTTCGCGGATCAGCCGGCCCGCTTCCCGGGCGACGCCGAGCGCCAGCCCCGCGAGGTCCTCGCTCATGCCTCGACGCCGCCCAGGGCGGGGCGGTCGCCGAAGGGATTGGGGCAGCATCCGACGCCACAGAGGTCCCACCATGCCTGCAAGCTGCCGACCGCGCGGCGCCGCGGCTTCTCGCCTCGCTCCGTGGCGGCACGCTCGAGCAACAGGTCGCGGACGACGGCGACGAAGCGGGGGTCGATGCCGGGCGTCGCCGCCCGCACGGCCGGGAGGTCGAGCTTGGCGGCGGTGGTGAGGGCCTCGGTGTCGAGGTCGTAGACGACCTCCATGTGGTCGGAGACGAAGCCGATCGGGACGAGCACCACCCCGGGCGCCTCCTTGCGGGACAGTGCCTCGAGGTGGTCGTTGACGTCGGGTTCGAGCCACGGGACGTGGGGCGGGCCGGAGCGGGAGCAGTAGACGAGCTCGTGGGGGTTGCGGCGTCCGGTCTCCTGGCGCACCCTGTCGACGACGGCCGCGACGACGCTGCGGTGCTGGTTGACGTAGGCGTTGCCCTGGCGACCGCTGCCCTCGTTCATCGACTCCGGGATCGAGTGGGTGACGAAGGTGAGGTGGGCGCCGTCGCGGACCACCTCCGGCAGCTCGGCCAGGGCGGCCAGGGTGGCGTCGACGACCGGCTCGACGAAGCCGGGGTGGTTGAAGTACTGCCGTAGCCGGTCCAGCCGGGGAGCACCCGGGACGGCGGCGACGGCCGCGGCGAGGTCCTCGCGGTACTGCCGGCAGCTGGAGTAGGAGGAGTAGGCACTGGTGACGAAGCAGGCGGCCCGGGTGATGCCGTCGTCGGTCATCTGCTGCACCGCGTCGGTCAGAAACGGGTGCCAGTTGCGGTTCCCCCAGTAGACGGGAAGGTCGATCCCGGCCCCGGACAGGTCCTCGCGCACCGCGGTGAGCAGCTCGCGGTTCTGGTCGTTGATCGGCGACCGGCCTCCGAAGAGGTGGTAGTGCTCGCCGACCTCCTCGAGCCGCTCGGGCGGGATGCCGCGGCCACGAGTGACGTTCTCGAGGAACGGAAGCACGTCGTCGGGACCTTCCGGCCCACCGAACGACACCAGCAGTACGGCGTCGTACGGCGTGACGTCGAGGACCATGCGGCCCATCGTAGAGACGCACCGGGGACCGTGAGGATTGGTTGGCACTCCCGGGGCAGATCTAGTCTCCGGGTGAGATGTTGACGTCGTACCGCCGGATCCTCGCGCTCCCCGGCACGCTGCTGTTCAGCGCGACCGGGATGGTGGCCCGGCTGCCCATGTCGATGGCCAGCCTGGGCATCGTGCTCCTGGTGTCCGCGGCGACCGGGTCCTACGGGCTGGCCGGCTCGGTGTCGGCGGCGTACCTGATCGCCAACGGCGGTTTCGCGATCGTGCAGGGCCGCCTCCTGGACCGGCTGGGGCAGTCGCGGGTACTGCCGGTGATCGTCGCCGTGTTCGGTGTGGCACTGGCGTTGCTGATGTGGTCGGTGGAGGCCGAGTGGCCCGTGGCGATCTCCTACCTGATGGCAGCCGTCAGCGGCGCGGCCTTGCCGTCCATCGGTTCGTGCGTCCGGGCCCGGTGGTCCCACGTCCTGAACTCGCGCGACCAGATCCAGACGGCGTTCGCACTCGAAGCGGTCGTCGACGAGTCGGTGTTCATGCTGGGGCCGATCGTGGTCACCGTGCTGGCCACGGCCTGGCACCCGGTCGCCGGCCTCACCGCGGCCCTGGTCGCGGGCGTGAGCGGCACCCTGCTGTTCTCCGCTCAGCGTGCGACCGAACCTCCGGCCCACCGGCACACCGCGTCCACCGGACGGCGCCCCGCGATGCCGTGGGCGACGGTGGCGCCACTGGCGCTGGTCTCCGCGGCCCTGGGCACGCTGTTCGGTGCGGCCGAGGTGACCACCGTGGCGTTCGCGGGCGAGCTCGGCAGCAAGGGCTACGCGGGTCCGCTGCTCGCACTGTGGGCCCTCGGCAGCCTGATCGCCGGGCTGGTGACCGGCGCGGTGCACTGGCGGCGCGACGCCGGCCACCGGGTCCGGTGGGGGTCGGCGGCAATGATGGCGGCGATGCTTCCGCTGGCGCTGATCGGCTCGGTGCCGGTGATGGGTCTCGCCCTGTTCGTCGCCGGCTTCGCCATCGCACCCACGCTGATCGCGACGATGTCGCTCACCGAGAAGACCGTCCCGCACGCCCGGCTCACGGAGGGGATGGCGATCATGCACACCGGCATCGTGGCCGGCGTCGCCCCCGGTGCGACCATCGCCGGTGTGGTCATCGACGCCTACGGCGCGTCGCCGGCGTACCTCGTCGCCGCCGGAGCCGGCCTGGTCTCGGCCCTCGCGGCCCAGGCGATCCCCCGATCGCCGTCGACCGAACCGGTCGGCACCACGGCCCACTAGGGCGCACTGGGGCGACTGATCCCGTTGTCCGTGACGCTTGGGTTGCGGATCGGCGCGGATCGGCAACCCAAACGTCACGGACCGAGGTGCCTGAATCAGACGCTGGCGGACCCGGTCGGCATCGGCGCCCCCCAGTGTCGCCACATGGCGAGCAACCGCCACGACAGGCACACGCCGCCGCCGAGGACCGCGACCACGCCGACGGGGAAGCCCAGGCCGGTGCCGACGACCGTGATGCCGGCGCCGGCGAGGGCGGGGGTGGCGTACAGGTCGCCCCGGAAGACCGCCGGCACCCGGCCCGCGAGCACGTCCCGGGCCATCCCGCCGCCGATGCCGGTGACCATGCCCATCAGCGCGGCCGGCACCGGACCCAGGCCGAACTCCAGCGACTTGAGCGCGCCGGTGACGCAGAAGAGTGCGAGGCCGCAGGCGTCGAAGACGTTGACCTGGCGTTCCATCCGGCCCAGCGCGGGGTGGAAGTAGAACGTCAGCACTCCTCCCGCAACCGGCACCAGCAGGTAGCGCCAGTCCGCCAGGGCCGCCGGCGGGATGGCCCCGATCAGGAGGTCCCGCAGGAAGCCGCCACCGAGACCGGTCACGCCGGCAAGCACGAGGACGCCGAAGACATCGAGGCCCTTGCGGACCGCGACCACCGCCCCGGAGATCGCGAAGACGAAGATGCCGACGAGGTCCAGCACGACAAAGGTCACGGAAGGTTCGGTCGGCACGGGTCGCGAGGTTACCGGGGCGCGCCGCAGTCGAAGGCGCTGTGCTGAGCGTGCGCTGGCGTAGTCTCACCCCAAACCGGAACGATGAAACTGGCAGGGAGCACGACCACCCATGGCGCACCTCACGCTCGCGGGCCTGAGCGATGATGGCAAGCGCCTGCTCCTGGTCAGCGACAAGGGGGTGGAGTTCACCCTCGACATCGACGCTCGGCTCCGGGCCGCCCTTCGCGGCGATCACGCCCGCCTCGGCACCTTGGAGATTCAGATGGACAGCGCACTGCGACCCCGCGACATCCAGGCCAGGATCCGGGCCGGGGACACGCCCGAGGCGGTCGCCCAGGCCGCCCAGACCACGGTCGACCGGATCATGGCCTTCGCCGCACCGGTGCTCGCCGAGCGACAGCACGTCGCCGAACGCGCCCAGCGCTCCTCGGTCCGACGGAAGCCCGGTGAGTCCGCGTCCTCCGCCGCCAGAACGCTCGGCGACGCCGTCGCCGGCCACCTCCGCTCCCTCAACGTCGATCCGGACACGGTCGCCTGGGACGCCCGCCGCCGCGAGGACGGCCGGTGGACGCTGACCGGCGACTACGCCGCCCCGAAACGCCAGGGTTCGGCCACGTTCATCTACGACCCCCCGGGCAACTACGTCACCGTCGAGGACGAGGACGCCCGCTGGCTCCTGGGCGAGCAGATCGCCGGTCCTCGACCACCGGCCCGAGACGACCTGAAGGCGGCCCGCGGACGCCGGCTGTCCGCCGTGGCTGAATCAACGCAGCCTCACGAGGAGCTGCCGCTGGACTCCTCGTCCTCCGACTCCGCAACCCCTGGCTCGTCGACCCTGGGCGACGACGCGATCGAGTTGGTCACCCAGGAGTCCGGGAGCCTGGGAGCGGAGCAGCCGGTCGAGGCCTACCTCGACGACGAGCCGCCCACCCGGGAGACGCCCAGCGTCACGGACGAGCCGGTCGCGCCCGCCGACCCGGAGCCCGAGCCGGTAGCCGAGGAGGAACCTGCCCCGCGCAAGGCCGCCAAGCGCAAGGGCCGCGCCTCGGTCCCGAGCTGGGACGAGATCATGTTCGGCGGTCCGAGCGACGGAGGCCGCGCGTAGCGCTGGCTCCGTCCGGCGAGGAGGTTGAACGAGGCCCGCGCGGGCGGCAGCCCGCGCGACGGCCGGGTCGAAACCCCGTGACGTACGCAGGGCCTCGACCGCGGGGGTGAGCGCCACTGCCGGGATCCGCTACCCAGCGGTAGTGTCCGACCATGTCGTACTTCGTCACCGGCGCCACCGGGTTCATCGGCCGACATCTCGTACCCGAGCTGCTCGAGCACCGCGAGGGGGACATCTTCGTCCTCGTCCGCAAGGGGTCGCTGCCGCGGATGGAGCAGCTGATCCGCCGGTGGGACACCAACCGGGTCATCCCGGTCACCGGCGACCTCTCCAAGCCGAACCTCGGGGTGGCCAAGAAGTGGATCACCGAGCACAAGGGTGGGATCGACCACTTCTTTCACCTCGCCGCCATCTACGACATGACCGCCGACGACGAGACCAACGAGACGATGAACGTGGGCGGCACGCGCAACGCCGTCCAGCTCGCCGACGCCCTCGCGGTCGGCTGCTTCCACCAGGTGTCGTCGGTGGCCGCCGCAGGCGAGTACCGCGGCACGTTCGACGAGACCATGTTCGACGAGGGCCAGGCCCTGACGTCGTCGTACCACCGCACCAAGTTCGAGTCCGAGCGGATCGTGCGGGAGGAGGGCGCCGTGCCGTGGCGGGTCTACCGCCCGGCCATCGTGGTCGGAGACAGCCAGACCGGTGAGATGGACAAGGTCGACGGCCCCTACTACTTCTTCCCGGCGCTGAAGATGATGCGCGACCGGTTGCCGGCGTGGTTGCCGCTGCTGGGCGTCGATCTGGGCGACACCAACGTGGTGCCGGTCGACTACGTCGCCAAGGCCATGGACCACCTGGCCCACCTGCCCGGGCACGACGGTGAGGCGTTCCACCTGGTCAACCCCGAGCCCCAGCCCGTGGCCGAGATGATCAACATCTTCTGCGCGGCGGCCGGCGCCCCGCAGTTTGCCACACCGATCGACCGGAACGTCACCAGCGCCGGGCCGCTCGCCCTGGTGCCCCCGCGGCTGCGGCCCTTGTCCATCTTCAACGGCGTGGTGAAGTCGGCGCCGGTCCAGGCGGTCCTCGACCAGACGCTGGGGCGGCTCGGCGTGCCGCCGGAGGTGCTCGCGCACTCCAGCTTCACCGCGGTCTTCGACTCCCGCGCGACCGAGAAGGCGCTCTCCGGCTCCGGCATCGCGGTCCCCGACCTCGAAACCTACGCCCGCACCCTGTGGGCCTACTGGGAGGACAACCTCGACACCTCCACCGGGCGCGACCCCGAGGTCCGGGAGGCGCTCACCGGCAAGTACGTCGTGATCACCGGCGCCTCCTCCGGCATCGGGCAGGTCACTGCGCTGAAGGTCGCCCAGGCCGGCGGCATCCCGGTCCTCGTGGCCCGCGGCAAGGACAAGCTCGAGGACACCCGGTCGGCGATCGAGATGCGCGGCGGTCAGGCCTACGTCTACCCGTGCGACCTCTCCGACCTCGAGGCCATCGACCGCCTCTGCGAACAGATCTCCGGCGACCTCCCGAGCGTCGACTTCGTCGTCAACAACGCGGGCCGGTCCATCCGGCGATCACTGCGCCTCTCGCAGGACCGGTTCCACGACTTCGAGCGGACCATGCAGCTCAACTACTTCGGCGCGATCAGGCTGGTGATGGGCCTGTTGCCGAAGATGCAGGAGCAGCGCCGTGGCCACGTCGTCAACGTCTCCTCGATCGGCGTGCAGACCAACCCACCGCGCTTCTCTGCCTACGTCGCCTCCAAGGCCGCTCTCGACGCCTGGAGCAACGTCGTGGCGTCCGAGGTGGTCGGCGACGGCGTCACGTTCACCGGCATCCACATGCCGCTGGTGCGCACGCCCATGATCGCGCCGACCAAGCTCTACGACCGGTTCCCCACGATCTCGCCGGCGCAGGCGGCGGACCTGGTCATCAAGGCGATGGTCGAGCGTCCGCACGAGATCAACACGCTGCTGGGCAACGCGGGTGCGGTCGCGCACACGATGGCCCCCAAGACGGCGTTCCGGATCCTCAACATGGCCTATCACGTGTTCCCGGACTCCTCCGCCGCCAAGGGCGACTCCGGAGGCCGCGAGTCCGAGCAGATCATGCTCGCCCGGATCTTCAAGGGCGTTCACTGGTAGTCGGGAGGCGTCCACCAGCAGGCGGCCTCCTCGCTCACCGTCCGCTCAGTACACACCCTTGATGACGAAGTAGGAGCCGCGGATCGTACCGGCCAGCTTCGACTTCTGCGGCGCGAACTTGAACCTGGTTTCGAGCTCTTCGGGGACCTCCATCCCTTCCGAGAGCTTGAACCCGACTGCGCGCTTTCCTCCCTCTTCGATCGTGTACATCACGTTGATCGACAAGCCGGACTCGTAGAACACGTACGCCATCCGGATCCCGTCGACCTCGAACGCCGTCGTCTCCAGCGGTCGAGACGCGATCACGATGTCGCGCTCCTCCTTCAGGATGCGATGCACCCAGTCGACAACCTCGGCCGCCGCACTGGCCGGTTCGAGGGTGAAGACGTGGGAGTACTTGTTCCTGAAGTACCGGGCCTCGTTGGCTCTCAGTCCGGCGAGCGCCTCTGCGTGAGGTGACGACTCCAGCCCGACGGTGGAAACTTCCTCGAAGTCGACGACGTAGGACATGGGAACCTCCTGGCAGGGTCACTCGGGCCAACGGTAGTGCCAGAGGCGCAGCTCGTGACGCGCCTCAACGACCGGAGCCCCGTTCGACAGGCCGGTCAGGGTCCGTAATCCACTCGCTCCAGCTGCCGGGGTAGAGCGCGGCCCGGATCCCGGCGATCTCCAGGGCCAGGACGTCGTGGGCAGCGGTCACGCCCGAGCCGCAGTACACCGCCACATCGGTGCCGGCAGTCGCGCCGACCTCCGCATAGGTCGCCCGCAGCCCGTTTGGCCGCCGAAACCGCCCCTCGAGGGCGAGGTTCGACTCCGTCGGCACGTTGACCGCGCCCGGGATGTGCCCTGCCACGGCGTCGATCGGCTCCACCTCACCGCGGTATCGCTCGGGCGCTCGCGCGTCGACCAGCACGTCGACGGACAGGACGCCGTCGGCCCTGACCACCGCCATCCCGCCCGGTCGTGAGTTGAAGTCACCCTCCATCGGGGCGCGGATGCCGGACTCGACCTCGCCGCCGCTCTTCCGCCACCCGGACCACCCACCGTCGAGCACCTGCACCTCCGGATGCCCGTGGTAACGCAGCAGCCACCACGCCCGGGCCGCCGCTCGGCCGCCCCAGTCGTCGTAGACCACGACCGGACGAGACCCGGAGACGCCTGCGGCGCGCATCGCCCTGACGAAGACGTCGGTGTCCGGCAGCGGGTGTCGTCCACCAGATCCGGGTGGGGCGGCCAGCGCCGTGTCGAGGTCGACGTACGCCGCACCGGGGATGTGGCCGTCGACGAACGCCTCGAGCCCCGGCGGGCCACCGATCCGGTAGCGGACGTCCAGAACCGTCACGCGATCCAGGCGTCCGGAGAGTCGCGCGGTGGAGATCAGCGGGCCGGTCACGCGCCTCATCCTGCCGCAGACCCTAGGCTCGCCCCATGCGCTACACGTGGGGCAAGGGCGACGTCGTCCTCGCCGACGAGGAACAGATCGCATCCGCCCACCGGTCCTGGGTCCGGGAGCGGGCCGAGGTCACCATCGGTGGCGTCGAGTGGTTGTTCCGCGCGGACGGACGTGACCGCGTCGGAGAGAGCCAGGGACAGGTGCGGATCCGGGCGCGCCAGCGCAGCATCTGGTCGCATCGATACGACGTCGACGTGCCCACTCGTACTCGCTCGGCGCGAAGAGCATGTGGAGCCACCGACTCATCCTCACTCGCCACCATTCGGAGATCGGCGAGGTGCGCCGCTCCTCGCTGTGGGCGAACCGTCCCGAGCTGACGACGACGGAGGACCTGCCGGCCGAGGACGCGGTGTTCGTGCTCTGGCTCGCCTACCTGTTGGCCGCCCGCGACGACTCGACCGCGGCTGGCGCAATGACCTGACCAGCGGCGATCTGCGGTTGTGACAGGATCACGCCCCGTGGCTGAACTGCACTTCTTCACCGGAACCATGGACTCGGGCAAGAGCACCCTCGCCCTGCAGACCAACCACAACCACGCCGCACGAGGGCGGGTCGGGCGCATCTTCACCACCCACGACCGGGCGGGTGAGGCGACCCTGTCCAGCCGTCTCGGGCTCACCCACGACGCGATCGAGGTCGAGCCCGATTTCGACTTCTGGAGGTACGTCGTCGAGAACCTCACCCAGGGCGGACGGATCGACTACCTGATCTGCGACGAGGCGCAGTTCTACTCACCCGACCAGATCGACCAGCTGGCCCGGATCGTCGATGAGCTCCAGATCGACGTGTTTGCCTTCGGCATCCTCACCGACTTCCGCAGCCTGCTGTTCCCGGGCAGCGGCCGGCTCGTCGAGCTCGCCGACCGGATGAACGTGCTCCAGGTCGAGGCGCTCTGCTGGTGCGGCAAGCGCGCGACCCACAACGCCCGCACCGAGAACGGCGTGATGGTGACCGAGGGCGACGTGATCGTGGTCGGAGACGTCGAGAGCCCCGACGAGCAACCGGCTGAGGTGGCGTACGAGGTGCTCTGCCGCCAGCACCACCGGCGGCGCCTCACCGCCGCCCGGGCCAAGGCGGTCAGCCTGGCTCCCGAGCCGCTGCCGTTCGGCTGACCGCCCGCTCAGGACACCAGGAGCGGGATCAGCATCTCCTCGGGAGTGAGCGACCCGTGCAACCCCACCAGCGTCGCCTCGTAGGAGAAGTCGGCGGTGGAGACGATCGCGTGGTCAGCGCGGCAGGCCACCACCACGTCCCCGATCCGCGGACGTACGGCCGGCAGCAGGGTCCCGAACCAGCCGCGTCCGGCCGCCTCCTCGCGGGTCAACACCTCGGCCCGGTCACCGAGTACTGAGCACCAGGTCGCCACCACGTCGTCGACCGCACCGCCGCGGCAGTAGAGGTGCCGGAAGCGTGCCTCCCCGCCGATCAGCGCGACGCCCTCGCGCAGCTCGGTGACCTCGTCGACGTCGACCCGGCGCTCCGTCGGGCTGTCGAGCATGCCGTGGTCGGCCACCACGACCAGACGAGTCGAGGACGGCAGGGTCTCGCGCAGCTGCTCCGCCTCGGCGTCGACCATCGCCAGCTGCTGGAGCCACTGGCTGGACCTCACACCGTAGCGGTGCCCGGTCCAGTCGAGGTCGCCGTCATACATGTAGGTCAGCGACGGACGGGCGGCCGAGGCGGCAGCCACGGCAGCGATCCGCTCCCCCACCCGGTCTGCGCCGACGAACTCCGCGCCCCGCTGGGAGGCCACGGTCAGCCCGCTGCCCCGGAACTCGCGCTTGTTGACGCTGGTCACGCTGACCCCCATCCCGGCCAGCCGGGCGAAGGCCGTCGGATGGGGTTGCCACTGGGTCGGGTCGACCGACTTGTTCCAGCGCAAGGCGTTCAGGAGCTGGTCGGTACCGGGGATCCGGGAGGTGAAGCCGACCATCCCGTGCGTCCCCGGCGGCAGCCCGGTGCCGAGCGAGGTCAGGCTGGTCGCGGTCGTCGACGGGACCCCGGCCGTGGCCACCTCCTGGCCGGCGAGCAGCGAGGAGAGGTACGGCGCGGCGTGCGCGTGCCGGCGCAGCTGCTCGGCCCCGAGCCCGTCGACCAGGAAGACGACGTACGACCCCGCCTCGGGCAGCACCAGGCGCGCCGGAGCCTCACCGAGCGAGCAGCCGAGGGCCTCGGCGACCGCCGGGACGACGTCGGCCAGGGACCGCTCCTGGTACGCCGGCTGAACGAATCCTTCGTCGTTCACGCCCCGTGCGTCCTGGCGGAGAGCGACTCCGCGAAGGACAGCAGGCCGCCCACGGCGTCTCCGCCGTCGGCGGCCGCAGAGACCCGCAGGGAGAAGTCGTCCGAGGCGAAGACGCCGGTGTAGCCGTGGTCGGCGTCGCACTGGGGGTCGGTGCAACCGGCCGGCTCGAGGTCGATCCGGCTCACCCCTCCCCAGCCCACCGTCATCACGGCCTCCGCCGGCCGGGACGGTCCGTCGGAGGGGTTCGCGGTCATCCTCGTCACGACGACCGACCGCACCGACGACAGGGTGATCGCCTCGGTCGAGGTCGACGTGTAGGGCTCGGGCAACAGGTCGTCGGGCGCGTGCTCGTCGGTGTGGGCAAGGATCAGCCGGCTCGGGGTGAGCACGACGACCGTCAGGTGGCGACGCACCTCGTCGCGCTCGAACGTCGGCTCGTGGTGGACGTAGAACGACACCACCTGCTCCCCCGCCACCGCTGCCTGCACGCCGTTGCGGACGACCTCCGGGTAGTAGCCGGTGTGTTCGATGGCCTCCCGCAGCTCCAGCGTGCGGTCCTGGTCATCGGTCGTGCGTGTGCGCATGTGGGCAGTGTGTCACGCGCCCGTGCCCCGTCAGCCCGGCAGCGTGTCACCCGGGGAGCGCGGCAGGCGGCGGACGAACCAGTCGGAGCGCGGGTCGAGCACCGGGTCGACCCGTGCTCCCGCGGTGAGGACCTTGACGCCGTCGGCGCCGGCGAGGACCAGGGAGAGGTCCAGCGAGCTGACCTGGGGCAGGTCGTGCTGCAGCTGGGCGACCCGCAGTATGAGCCGCTCGACCGCGGCGATGTCGACGACTTCGCTGCCCCGGTAGCCGAACAGCATCGGTGAGGACTTGATCTCCCTGACCATCGCCGCCGCGTCGCCGGCCACCAGCGGCGGGATGCGGTAGGCCTTGTCCTCCAGGAGGTCGATGACCGGCCCCGAGATGCCGAACGAGACGACAGGACCGAAGAGAGGGTCCTCGATGCTGCGGACGGCGACCGGCACCCCGGGCGGGGAGTTCTTCTGGACCACGAAGCCGGCCTTCTCGGGCTCGGTGATCAGCGTATTGAGGGCCTCCCACGCACCGCGCATCTCCGCGGAGCTGTCGATGTTGCGCCACACGTGGGCCAGGTCGGGCCGCTCCCGGAGGTGATCGGCGGTCGCCTTGAGGACGACGTCCCAGCCCAGGGCGCGGCCGGCCGCCTGGGCCTGGCGCAGGCTGGTGACGGGCCGCGACTCCCAGAGCTCGATCCCGTAGGCGGCCAGGAGCGCGGTCAGCTCGTCCTGCTCCAGCACGGCGCCGTCGCCGTGCTTGGCCAGCACGTCGCCGACGACCTGCTTGGCCGCGGCCGGGTCGAGGTCGCCCAGGGCCTCGTCGGTGCGCCCGTCCGGGGTGCGCAACCACACGGCGTACCCGACGACGCGGGCCAGCGCCCGCACCGCCGCCTCCACCGCGGGGTACGACGGCACGGAGCCGCGGCCGGCCGTGTGGCCGGTGACGTCGGGGACCCGAAGCAGCTCGGGGACGCCCTCGGCGCCCAGGAAGGAGGACACCAGTGGCTTGTCGGACTGCTCGCCGACGGCCGCCAGCACGTTGGCGACGTCCTCCCCGGACACGTTCAGCGGCGGGATGTAGACCGCGACCACCGAGTCCACGTCGGGATCGTCGATCGCCGCGTCCAGGGCGTCCTCGAAGTCCTCGGCGGTGGCCTCGGCGCCGAGCGCCAGCGACTTGTTGACGACCAGTCCGACCGCGGAGGCCGCGTCCGCGGCCAGGAGTCCAAGCGCGTCGGAGTTGCCCACGATCGCCACCCGGCGCCCACGCGGGAGCGGCTGATGGGCGAGCAGCTGGGCGACGTCGAACATCTCCTCCAGGGTGTCGACCTGGATCACCCCGGCCTGCCGGAACATGGCGTCGACCGCCTGCGGCGGGGCGGCGATCTGACGGACCGCGTGCCCCATC
>JBJMIQ010000146.1:0-16446 GCA_045806805.1 Nocardioides sp.
CGGGCGGGTCAGCGCAATTTCAGGCCGGCTTGGACCGCCGCCTGGATCAGCATCTGGTCGATGTCCTGGTGCGGACCGTGGATGTTGGCCTTGCGTGCGACGACGATCGTCCAGGTCTCGGTGCGCCGCATCCAGTCGCGACGTCCTTGGTCGTGCTCCGCGTCGTCCTCGGTGTGGAACTCCTCGCCGTCGTACTCGGCTCCGAAACGTTGCTCCTCCAGCCCGATGTCGATCCAGTAGCGGCCGCCGCCCGGCGCAGGAACCTCCACCTGGCACTTCGGCCGCGGGAACCCGAGGTCGAGCCAGCGCAACCTGAGGATGCTCTCCCCCGGTGACTGGGAGTCGGGATCGACGAAGGGTGCCAGCGCCCGGAGCTGGACCACTCCGCGGTAGCCGGCGAACCGACGAGTCGACGCCACCAGCTCGTCGACGGTGAAGGCCCTCAGCGCCGCGAGCGAGTCCATCGCCGCGAAGGCCTGGTCCCGATGCAGCAGACGACCCAGATCGCACGCCGTGCGGATCGGGGTGGTCACGCTGAGTCCGTCCAGCAACGTGACGTCATCGGGCGCGAAGCGACGCTCTCCGCTGTCGACAAGTCCGTTGCGCAACCGGTGCCCAGGCGGGCAGAAGACACTGACGGCCGGCACCTGCAGGTGAGCGCCGGGGTTCAGGACCATCGCTGCTCCCCAGAGCCAGGCGGCGGTCCGGTCGGTGACCACACAGGCCTCGGGAACCAGGAGTCTGAGGCACTCGACCCGCAACTGCAGCGTGTCTTCCATCGACGCCGCGTAATAGACACCGCGCATCGGATGCCTCAGCAGTCCCGCTTGGGCCTCCTCCCGGAGCGATCTCGCCGAACACCCGAGGTCTCGTGCCTCTGCGGAGGTGAAGGGTCGCTCACGGGGGAGCTTCTCCAACAGGCGCAGAAGCTCGACCTGCCTGATGACATCACTGGTGACCACGGATCGAAGGCTTCCCCCGATCTCGCGGGCCTACCCGGCGACGATTTACCCCTGTGGAAAACGCTGACCCGCCCGAAAGTTTCGGGCGGGTCAGCGTGATGACGTGTCAGTTTCGGGCGGGTCAGCTGAGGGCAGAGCCGGAGGACCAGTCGGCGAAGTCCAGGTTCCAGTCGCCGTACCCGTTGGTGAGCTCCATCGGGCGGTCGGTGCCGGTGTACTCGACCACGTCGCCGCGCCTGCTCATGTTGTAGAGCCAGCCCGCGTTGGCGGTGCTCATGCCCGTGCAGCCGTGGCTGACGTTGGCGGAGCCCTGGTCGCCCACTGACCAGGGGGCGGCGTGGACGAACTCGCCGGAGTAGGTGACACGCATGGCGTACTCGACGTCGTCGATGTCGTAGCCGTCGGGGCTGTTGCGGTCGATGCCGATCGTCTCGGAGTTCATCCGCTTCGTGCGGAACTTCTCGAGGATGACCTTCACTCCCGAGCGGGTCGTGAACTTGGGTTCCTCGCCGGTGGTGATCGGGATGGTCCGCAGCAGCCCGCCGTTGCTGAACACCCGCATCTGGTGAGTGTCCATGTTGACCTTGTAGACGTGGGCATCGCCGACGTTGAAGTCGACGTGCCGGCTCTCCTGGCCGAAGATGCCCCCGCCGGCCGGAATGCTGTTGATGTCGACGTCGACTGCGACGTCGGTGCCGGCCTGCCAATAGTGCCTGGGCCGCCAGTGGACCTCCTGGTCACTCATCCAGTGCCAGGATCCCGGCTGACGCGGAGACGAAGTGACCGACATGTGCTTCTCGATCGAGGCCTTGTTGGTGACCGGGATGTCGAAGGTGACGATCACCGGCATACCGACGCCCACCGTCTCGCCCTCGAGCGGGGCGACGGAGGGATAGGTCTGCTCGTCGAGGGTGAGGTCATGGGTACGGAACTGCTGGTTCTTGACGACCTTCTTGCCGTCGCTGCGCATCCCGGTGGAGTGGATCCGGTAGGCAACCCCGGGCTCGAGCCGACCGCTGGACACCCAGGTCTTCTGGTCCTTGCTCAGCTCGCCGGCCAGCGGGCCCTCAGGCGAGGTGACCCTGACCGCGCGGAGCGTGCCGCCGGAGGCGGTCAGTCGGACCTCACGGGTGATGGGTACGTCGGTGCGCGCGACGTTGGTGCGGATCCGCAGTGGAGCGACCGCGGGGGTGGTCTCCTCGTCGCCGTCGGGCGTCACCGTGTCGGCGACCGAGCCGCTGTCGCATGCCACGAGCGCCGGCCCCAACAGTGCGAGGGAGGCAGCAGCCACCAGGGCGCGGACCGCTCGCGGCCTCCGCACGGTGGTGCTGAACCGACGCATGGACATGCAGGACTCCCCCGTCTGGACAGATGTGAACGGTCCAAGGGTAACTGCTACCCGGCGCGCTCCAAGACTCCACGCGGCGTGGGGCAGGTCACGTCGCGCCGGAGGGAGCGGTCAGACGCGGCTCAGTGAGCGTGCTCCCCACGGTAGTACTCGAAGATCCAGCCGCTCAGCGCCACCGCCCCGAGTCCGACGCCGATGATGAACAGCCACCAGGCACCCAGGGCGATCGCATAGACGCACACGGCCAGGGTCAAGCCGCACCACATGGGCCACCAGGAATAGGGAGGGAAGAAGCCGAGCTCGCCGGCACCGTCGGCGATCTCGCCGTCCTTGCGGTCCTCTGGACGAGGGTCCATCCGACGGGCGTGGAAGCCGAGGAAGACCGTCACCATTCCGGCCAGGAGGGTCGTCATGGTGAGCGCGGAGGTACCGGTCCAGTCGTAGGTGAGGAACCAGTAGAGCGGACTGACGATCACGAAGAACGTCGTCGTCATGGCGAAGATCCAGGCTTCCGACCTCATCGGCCATCCTCCCGCTCGGTGTCCTCCGGACGGTGGCCGATCGCCTCCTGGCGACCCTCCACGTCAGGCGCGTCGGCCGGGCTGCCGGTGTCATCGCGCTCGGCCGGGTTCTCTGCCAGCTCCAGCGCGGCCACCTCTGGGTGGTGCAGGTCGAAGGCTGGCGACTCGGAGCGGATCCGCGGGATCATCTCGAAGTTGTGGCGTGGCGGAGGTGAAGACGTCGCCCATTCGAGCGAACGACCCCAGCCCCATGGGTCGTCGAGCTCTACGAGCGGTCCCCGGCGCGAGATGTAGACGTTGTAGAGGAACGGCAGCGTCGAGGCGCCGAGCACGAATGCGCCCACCGTCGAGACCTGGTTGAGGAACGTGAAGCCGTCCTGGGGCAGGTAGTCGGCGATGCGCCGGGGCATGCCCTCGACGCCGAGCCAGTGCTGGACGAGGAACGTGGTGTGGAAGCCCACGAACAGCAGCCAGAAGTGGACCTTCCCGAGGCGCTCGTCGAGCATCCGGCCGGTCATCTTGGGCCACCAGAAGTAGAAGCCGGCGAACATCGCGAACACGACGGTGCCGAACACCACGTAGTGGAAGTGGGCCACCACGAAGTAGGAGTCGGAGACGTGGAAGTCCAGCGGCGGGCTGGCCAGGATGATGCCGGTCAGGCCGCCGAACAGGAACGTGGTGAGGAAGCCGAGCGACCACAGCATCGGGGTGTCGAAGGACAGAGATCCCCCCCACATCGTCCCGATCCAGTTGAAGAACTTCACGCCCGTCGGTACGGCGATCAGGAACGTCATGCCCGAGAAGAACGGCAGGTCCACCGCGCCGGTCACGAACATGTGGTGAGCCCACACGGCCACTGACAGGATGGCGATGCCGAGCGTGGCACCGACCAGGCCGACGTAACCGAAGATCGGCTTGCGGCTGAAGACCGGGAGGATCTCGGTGACGATGCCGAAGAACGGCAACGCGATGATGTAGACCTCCGGATGGCCGAAGAACCAGAAGAGGTGCTGCCACAGGACCGCGCCGCCGTGGGCGGTGTCGAACACGTGGGCGCCGAGCAGCCGGTCGGCCTCCAGCGACAACAGGGCGCCGGCGAGCACCGGGAAGGCGATCAGCACGAGCAGGCTGGTGACCATGGTGTTCCAGACGAAGATGGGCATCCGGAACATGGTCATGCCAGGCGCGCGCATGCAGATGATCGTGGTGATGAAGTTCACCGCGCCCAGGATCGTGCCGAGACCCGCCATCCAGAGTCCCATCACCCACAGGTCTCCCCCGACTCCAGGGGAACGCACGGCGTCGGAGAGCGGGGTGTAGGCGAACCAGCCGAAATCGGCAGCGCCCATCGGAGTGAGGAAGCCGGAGGCGGCGATGATCCCGCCGAACAGGAAGAGCCAGTAGCTGAACATGTTGAGCCGCGGGAACGCCACGTCGGGCGAGCCGATCTGGAGCGGCATGATCGCGTTGCCGAAACCGAAGAACAGCGGGGTCGCGAACAGCAGCAACATGATCGTGCCGTGCATCGTGAACAGCTGGTTGTAGGTCTCCTCGTTGACGACCTGTTGTCCGGGGAAGGCCAGCTCGGACCGCATCAGCATCGCCATGATCCCGGCGATGAGGAACCAGGCGAAGGAGGTGCCGAGGTAGAGCTTGCCGATCAGCTTGTGGTCGGTCGTGGTCAGGATCCGGACGACCTGCTGACCCAGTGGCTTGCGGTCGCTGACGGTCGTCGGACGTGCTGCTGTCGCGGTCACTGGGACCCCTCCTCGCTGTCGTCCTCGTCGAGGCTCAGATGTTCGAGGCCCGCGGGCGTCCTGGAGTTCTCGCCGCCGATGACGGGCTTCTCCGACTCGAACCCAGCATCCTGCAGCTCGCGTAGGTGGGCGTCGAAGTCCTCTCGGCTGACGACCTCGACGTTGAAGAGCATTCGCGAGTGGTAGACGCCGCAGAGCTCGTAACACTTGCCCCGGAACGTGCCAACGGTCGTAGGCGTGACCTCGTAGAAGTTCTCGCGGCCGGGGATGACGTCCATCCTCATCAGGAACGCGGGGATGCCGAAGGAGTGGATGACGTCCGGCGAGCGAAGGTTGAACTGGGTCGTCTCATCGACCGGCAGCACCAGCGTCGGGATGTTGCTTCCGTTGCCAGAGGTGTAGACATTGGTGCCCTCGCCCCCGGTCGCCTCCTCGTCGGTGTAGTTGAACGTCCACGACCACTGCTGGCCCACGACGGTGACCGTGTGGTCCTGCTTGGTGTCCTGCAGGACGGCGTTCTGGGTGTTGACGGTCCAGTAGAAGAACACGACCACCATGATCACCGGGGCGATCGTGTAGAAGATCTCGAGCGGGAGGTTGTAACGCGTCTGGATCGGGACCTCGTCGTCACTGCGCCGGCGGTAGCGGAAGATCGACCAGAAGATCAGGCCCCACACGACGGCACCGGTGAGCAGGGCGGCGACCCAGGCCCAGTGCCACAGGTTGAAGATGTAGTCGGCCTGCTTGGTCGCCGGGTCCGGCATCGCAAAGTTCGTCCACTCGTGCTTCTGCTCGGCGGAACAGCCAGTCAGGAACAGGAGGGCGCCAACCGCGGCAACAAGCGCCCCGCGGCGCACGAACCCGGCCGCCCGCCGTTGGAGTTGCGGACCCACGAACGAGCCTCTCTGTTCAGCGATCATGGCGACTCAAACCCTAGCCGAATCCGGCCGCGGATCACCCGGTGGGTCGCCCGTTCGGCGGAGGGCGCCGCGACCCGGGCCGTGGACTAGGTTCGACGCGTGACACCCGCCGTACCGGACCCGAGGGAGACCACAGGCGTCTACCTCGACGCCGCGTCGTCCGAACCGCTCCACCCGGCCGCGCGGGACACGCTGCTCGCCGCGCTGGACCAGGGGTACGCCGACCCGCGACGGCTGCACCGGGCCGCCCGATCGGCTCGGCTGCTGCTCGACAACGCCCGCGAGGTCGTCGCCTCCTGCCTGGAGGTGCGCGCCGACGAGGTCACCTTCACAGCCTCCGGCACCGACGCGGTGCACCGCGGCCTGCTCGGCCTGCGAGAGGCCCGCAGCCGGGTCGGCTCCTCCACCGTGCACTCCGCCGTCGAGCACTCGGCGGTGCTTCACGCCCTCCGGTGGGGCGGAGGGAGGACGACGGGTGTCCCTGTGGATCCGGCCGGACGGGTCGACCCAGCCGCGGTGGCGGCGGCGGCAGGCGCGGGCACCGCCCTGGTGGCGGTCCAGTCGGCCAACCACGAGGTCGGCACGGTTCAGCCGGTCGGCGAGGTTGCTGCCGCGCTGCCCGGCGAGGTACCCCTCTTCGTCGACGCCTGCGCGTCGATGGGGCGGCTTCCGCTGCCCGGCGGCTGGGACGCGGTAGCCGGCTCCGCGCACAAGTGGGGCGGGCCGGCGGGGGTCGGGGTCCTCGTGGTCCGCAAGGGGACCCGGTGGCGCAATCCGTTCCCTGGTGACGACCGGGTGGACGAGCGGACGGCCGGATTCGAGAACGTGCCGGCCGCCCTTGCCGCCGCCGCGGTGTTGCAGGCCGTGATGGCCGAGCGGGACGAGGTCAACGCCCGGCACTTCGGGCTCGTCGAGCGGATCCGCTCGGCGGCCGAGTCGATCCCGGACACCGAGGTCGTCGGGGACCCTGTGGACCGGCTACCCCACCTGGTGACCTTCTCCTGCCTCTACGTCGACGGGGAGGCACTGGTCACCGAGCTGGACCGACGCGGCTTCGGCGTCGCCAGTGGGTCCGCCTGCACCGCCTCCACGCTCGAGCCCAGCCACGTGCTGGCCGCCATGGGGGCGCTCACGCACGGCAACGTCCGGGTCTCGCTCACCCGCGACACCACGGAGTCCCAGGTCGAGGAGCTGGTGGCGGTCCTGCCCGAGGTGGTCGAACGGCTGAGGGAGGGCATCAGATGAAACACGTGGACCTGGAGCTCGACTGCCGCGACCAGCTCTGCCCCCAGCCGGTGATCGAGCTGGCCCGGCGGATCGGCGAGGTCGAGCGCGGCCAGGTCGTCGCCGTCGTGGCGGACGACTCCGCTGCCCGGGTCGACGTGGCCGCGTGGTGCCGCATGCGCGGCCAGGAGTACGTCGGTGAGCAGACGGCCGACGACGGGACCCCGGCCTACCTGGTCCGACGCCTCAGCTGACCTCTTCGAGCGGCACGGACGCGTCGGCGAGCCGCTCGCGGTCGACCTCGCGGCCGACGATGCCGCGGATCGGGTCGATCTGGTCCCAGTCGTTGGCGTGCATGGCGGCGACCACCCGCCGGCCCCGCAGCCACAGCGCGGTGAAGACGCGGGTCGACGCGTCGCCCCGGATGACCACCTCGTCGTAGCCGTCGGGTCCGACGCTGCCGACGTACTCCATCCCCAGGTCGTACTGGGCGGTGAAGAAGTACGGCAGCCGGTCGTAGGGCTGGTCCCCGCCCAGCATCACCCGCGCTGCCGCGCGAGCCTGGTGGATGGCGTTGTCCCAGTGCTCCACCCGGATCCGCCGGCCCAGGACCGGGTGGTCGTGCTCGGCGATGTCGCCCACGGCGAAGACGTCGGGGTCCGAGGTGCGCAGGCACCCGTCGACCAGGACGCCGTCACCGATCGCAAGGCCGGCCTCCCGGGCCAGGCCAACCTCCGGCTGCACGCCGATCCCGACCACGACCAGGTCGGCCGGGAGGGAGGCCCCGTCCGTCAGCCGGACCTCGCTCCCGCCACCGTTGCGGGCTTCGATGCCGTCGACTCCCACGCCCAGCCGCAGGTCGACGCCGTGTTCGCGGTGGAGGTCGGCGAAGACCCGGGCCACCTCGGGTCCGAGCACGCCGCGCAGCGGCAGATCCTGCATCTCGACCACGGTGACGTCGACGCCGGCACTCCGGGCGGCAGCGGCCACCTCCAGCCCGATCCAGCCGCCGCCGATGATCACGACCCGGCCGGCCGAGCCGAAGGTCTCGCGAAGCCGCCGGTTGTCCTCGATGGTGCGCAGATAGGCGACCTGGGCGCCGCTCTCGTCGGCCATGGCCAGCCGCCGCGGGGATGCTCCGGTGGCGAGCAGGACGTGGTCGAAGCCCGCAGAGCGGCCGTCGGCGACGACTTCGCGCCGGTCGAGGTCGAGGCCGGTCACCGGCGTTTCGAGGTGCAGCGTGACGTCACGCTCGTCGTACCACGCCTGGTCGTGGACGAACACCTTCTCCTCCTCGGCCGAGCCGAGCAGGACCTCCTTGGACAGGGGCGGTCGCTCGTAGGGCAGGTGCGGCTCGGCGCAGAAGACCTCGATGTCCCCGTCGTGCCCGTTGCTCCTCAGCTCGTCGACCGCGGACGCCGCGGCGAGCCCTCCTCCGACCACCACAACTCTCATGGGCCCGATTCTTGACCGCCCGACCGGGTTTCGTCAACCAGACTCTCTTTTAGAAGCGCCTAGGCCCGGATGGTGCGCAGGTGCGGCTCGAGGTCGGCCACCGCCTCGGCGCCGTACGTCGTCTCGCATCGCTGCAGGAACGCCGACCGGGAGAGGGTGTACTCCTGGGTCCCGACCTGTTCGACGACGTAGACCGCGAGCAGGCACCCCAGCTGGGCCGCCCGCTCGTGTCCGAGGCCCCAGGTCAGCGCGGCCAGGAAGCCGGCCCGGAAGGCGTCGCCGACTCCCGTCGGCTCGACCTTGCGGACCTCCGGAACCGCCGGCACCGTGATCGACTGCTCACCCTTGCGGTCGATCCGCACTCCGGCCGGGCCGAGCGTCACCACCCAGGTGCCGACCCGGGCGAGGACGTCGTCGACCGACCATCCGGTCTTCTGGGTGATCAGCGCGGCTTCGTACTCGTTGGAGAAGAGGATGTCGGCGCCGTCGATCAGCGGCCGGATCAGGTCGCCGTCGCTGAACGCCAGCTGCTGGGACGGGTCTGCGACGAAGCGGTAGCCACGCTGCCGTGACTCGTCGGTGTGCCGCAGCATCGCCTCCGGGTCGTTCGGCCCGATCAGGACGTAGTCGGGATCGCCGACCCGGTCGGCGATCGGCTTGAGCTCGATCTCCCGGGCCTCGGTCATAGCGCCAGGGTAGAAGGACGCTATCTGGGCGTGGGACGAGTCGTTGGTGCAGACGAACCGTGCGGTGTGCCGGGTCCCGGAGACGTGGACCGAGCCGCAGTCGACGCGGTGCCGCTCCAGCCACGCGCGGTACTCGACGAAGTCCTCACCGACCGCTCCGACCAGCACCGGGGTCAGGCCCAGGTTGCCGAGCCCGAAGCAGATGTTGGCCGCGCAACCGCCGCGGCGTACGTCGAGGTCGTCGACCAGGAACGAGACCGACAGCTTGTCGAGCTGGTCGACAACGAGAGAGTCGGAGAACCGGCCGGCGAAGGTCATCAGGTGGTCAGTGGCAATCGACCCCGTGATCAGCAGCGACATGCGGCGAGACACTACCCGCACGAGGCGTTGGAGTACCCATCAGTAGCCAATAGCCTCGAGACATGGACCACCGCCGCCCGTACGACGACTCCGACAGCCCGCAGCAGATGCACGCCGACTGCCAGGCCCTCGAGCGCAACAACCCGCGCCTCGAACGTGCGGCCCGCGCCGCGGTCGAGCAGGCCGTCCCGTCGCTGCACTTCGAGGACTACCCGCGAGAGGTCCGCAAGAAGGAGATCAAGATCGACGACGCCACCGCCCGTCTGGCGAACGCGCTGCACCTGCATCTCGATTAGTCCATACCCACACACGACGAAAGCCCCCGCCGATCGGCGGGGGCTCTCGTGTGTCAGGTGGCGTGGCTGAGGTGGGCTGTCGTCTCACCGGGTTTCGACACGCCGGTCGCGACCTCGCGAGCTCGGTCGTGCGGCTCGCTCAACCACCATTGACAGCTTTCACTGACTTCGTCAGTGGAAGCTGTCGCCGCAAGCGCACGAACCCGTGGCGTTGGGGTTGTCGATCGTGAAGCCCTGCTTCTCGATGGAGTCGACGAAGTCGATCATCGCGCCGTTCAGGTAGGGAACGCTCATCCGGTCGACCACGACGGTCACGCCGTCGAAGTCGGTGGTGACATCGCCGTCGAGGGTGCGCTCGTCGAAGAACAGCTGGTAGCGCAGTCCGGAGCATCCGCCCGGCTGGACGGAGATCCGCAGCGCGAGGTCGTCTCGGCCCTCCTGCTCGAGGAGGCTCTTCACCTTCGTTGCCGCGACCGAGCTCAGGTTGATCTGGTCGGTGCGGCGCTCTTCGGTGGTCTCGACCTGCTCGGTCATGGTGCTGGCTCCCAGGGATCGATGGGGTGTGTCACAGGGTCCAATCGTCTCACATCAGGGGTTATTCCCCCGCAACCGCGGGCTCAACCTCGGCGACGCGTGAGCGCTCCCAGGGCCACGTCATCAGCGCCCAGACCGCACAGACCAGCGCGATCTCCACCACCACGTAGGTGGGCCACGGACCCAGCAGGTCGAGAATGGAGGTCTCCGGCTTGTGGTTGAGAAACCCGTAGTTCGTGCCGACCACGACGTTGAAGCAGAACACCGCCACCGCCCAACCCGTCGTGATGGCCACCGTCCGCCCGTAGTCGCGCCAGGTCGGGTGCAACCCCAGACCCCAGGTCAGGAAGATGGCGGCCCAGACGATGAGCAGGTGCATGGCCCAGTAGGCGATGAACTTCGGGTCCGGGAGATCGTTGACGAGCGCCGGCGTGATCAGGGCCTGGGTGGTGAGGGCGAGCCCCCAGAAGTAGGTCAGCGCGACCGGGGTGCGCCGATGGGTCCACAGCGCGACCACCGCGGCGATCCACGCGAAGTCGCACAGCTGCAGCGGGAGCGTGGTCTGGAGGTCGTAGTTGCCGGGAAGGAAGTCGATCACCTGCAGCGGGATCGTGAAGCACGGGATGAGCAGCGCGTAGACGCGGCTGACCCTCATCTCGGACGGGGTGCCGCGGACGCGACGGCCGAGCGCGACGACCGGCCAGATGCCCAGGACGAACACGGCGAGCATCGCGAGGTGGGAGGCGCCGAAGTTCTCGAATGGCGCCGCGGTCAGGAGAGTCATGTCTCCACCATGTTGCCCGGCGCCGTCCCGGGCATGCGTCGACATACTCAATCGCGCTAGCGCGACCAGGTGCGGGCGACCCGGCCGGCGACCTCGGCGAGGGCGTCGGCGGGGTCGGCAAAGGCCCGCTCCTCGCCGACGAGGTCGACCAGCGAGTAGGCGGACTCGACGCCGAGGGCACGCATCTCCCGGGCGCCGACGAGCACCTGGCCGGCGATCACGACGCATGGTCGCAGGGTCTCGGCGGCGATCTCCGCGACGCCGTAGGGCACCTTGCCGGAGCGCGAGGAGAAGTCGAAGGCGCCCTCCCCAGTGACCACCAGGTCCGCCTGCCTGGCTCGCTCCCCCAGCCGTACGGCCTCGGCCACCAGGCCGATCCCCGGCTCACGGGTGGCCCCGAGGGCGAGCAGCGCGAAGCCCAGACCTCCGGCCGCGCCGGCTCCCGGCTCCCGGGAGGTACGGCGGTCGGTCGCGGCCGCGAGCTGCTCGAGCCAGCCGTCCACCACCGGCAACCGCTCGTCGGGGATGCCCTTCTGGGGACCGAAGACCTTGGTGGCTCCGAACAGGCCGGTGAGTGGGTTGTCGACGTCGGTGGCGGCGACCAGCCGGACCTTGCCGAGCCTGGTCCGGGGCGGGCCGAGGTCGACCGATCCGATGCCGTCGAGTGCGGTCGCGCCACCGTCGAGCGGTACGTCGGCCCTCGCCCCGAGGGCGGCCAGGAGCCCGGCGCCGCCGTCGTTGGTACCGCTGCCGCCGAGCCCGACCACGATCGTCCGGGCCCGTGCGTCCAGGGCCGCGGCCACCAGCTCCCCGACCCCGACGGTGGTGGCGGACTCTGCTCCCTCGCCTCGGGTCAGGTGGAGGCCGCAGGCCTGGGCGCCCTCGACGTAGGCCCTGTCGCCGACGAGCAGGATCGTCGCCGGGACGGATCGGCCCGTCGGCCCGGTCACCGTGATGGCCAGCAGCTCGCCATCGAGGGCGGCGTGCAGCACGTCGACGAAACCGGGGCCGCCGTCGGCCATCGGCGCCAGGTCGAGCTCGTCGTCGGGTCGCTGCCGGCGCCACCCGGCGGCGATCGCGTCGGCCGCCTCCAGTGCCGTGAGGGTGCCGGCGAACTTGTCCGGCGCGATCAGGACGCGCATGCGCACAGTCTGGCCGACGCCCGAGGGCGCGAGACGGTCAGTCCCTCTGTCCCGAATGCTGCGGTCAGGACCGCAGTGCCGGGAGCAGCTCCTTCTCCGCCCAGTCGACGAACTCCTCCTGCCGCTCGTCACCGACCTGCACGAACGCGAGATCGGTGAACCCGGCCGTCCGGAACTCGTCGGCCGCCTTGAGCACCGGCTCGAGGTCCGGTCCGCACGGGATGTTGTCGGCCACGTCCTCGGGGCGGACGAACTGAGTCGCTCCGGCGAAGCCGGCAGGTCCGGGTAGCTCGGCGTTGACCTTCCATCCCCCGGCGAACCACCGGAACTGCCGGTGGGCCGTCTCCACCGCCTCGTCCCGGCTGGGAGCCCAGCACACCGGAAGCTGCCCGATCGCCCGGTCACCGCGGGGGCCGGCGTCACGCCACCCCGCGACGAGGTCGGCGTCGGGCTCGACGGCGACCAGGTGGTCGACGACGGGTGCGAACCGCTGCACCGACTGTTTGCCCGACACGGCCACGGCGATCGGGACCCGGGTGTCAGGAAGGTCCCACAGCTTGGCCGAGTCGACGCGGTAGTGGGACCCCGCGTGGTTGTGGTAGCCACCGTCGAAGAGGCCGTCGATGATCTCGATGGCCTCGGACAACATCTCGTGACGCACGTTGACGGGAGGCCAGCCCTGGCCCACCACGTGTTCGTTGAGGTTCTCACCGGCGCCGAGCCCGAGCGTGAACCGCCCCTCCGAGAGGATCTGCACCGTGGCGGCCTTCTGCGCCACCACCGCCGGGTGGTAGCGGAGGATCGGGCAGGTCACGTAGGTCATCAGGTCCAGTCGCTCGGTCGCCTGGGCGACCGCCCCGAGCATGGCCCACGCGTAGCCGGAGTGACCCTGCTCGTCGAGCCAGGGAAAGTAGTGGTCGCTCATGACCGCGAAGTCGAATCCTGACTGCTCGGCGCGGGTCGCGTAGCGAACCAGGTCCCGCGGCGCAGACTGCTCGGTCATCAGGGTGTAGCCGATGCGCATGGAGTCTCCCCTCCTCGTCGAACCGGGGCCGTACCCCGAATAGGTTGCGTCCATGACCGATGTGACCATCCGGCCGATGCGGGCCGACGACGTGCCGGTGGTCGAGCGGCTCAGCGCCGAGGGCTTCCACGAGCTCGACGTTCGGACCTACCAGCGCGACTGGCCCGAGCCCAGCCTGCGGCCGCCGGAACGGGCGCGAGCCTGGGAGGCGCGCACCCTCCACTTCCTGGACACCGACCCGGGCGGGTGCTGGGTGGCCGAGGGGGACGACGGGATCGTCGGGTTCGCGACCTCGCTCAACCGCGAGCTGATGTGGATCCTCGCGTCGTACGCCGTCCGGCCGGGTCTGCAGGGACAGGGCATCGGACTCCAGCTGCTGGCGGCCGCGTTGCACCACGGCCGCGGCTGCCTGCGCGGCATGCTGGCCGCCTCCTCGGATCCCAAGGCCGTACGCCGTTACCGGCTCGCCGGGTTCACGCTGCACCCGCAGATGCTGCTGTGGGGACGGGTCCCCCGTTCGGCGATCCCCGTCGTCGAGCACGTGCGGGACGGGTCGCTGGCCGACGTCGACCTGATGGACTCGATCGACCGGCAGACCCGCGGCGCGGCCCACGGGTCGGACCATGAGCTGCTGTTCCGGGAGTTCCGCCTGCTGGTGGTCGACCGGAACACCGGTTCGGGCTACGTCTACGTCAACGAGGCGGGGTCACCCGTCCTGCTGGCCGCGACCAACCGTCGCACGGCCACGGACCTCGCCTGGGCTGCCCTGGCCGGCAGCGACCCCGACGTGCAGGTGGACATCGCCCACGTCACCGCGGACAACGAGTGGATCATCGATGTGGGCATCGCCGCGCGGATGGAGGTGCACCAGCGCGGTTACCTGGCCCTGCGCCGGATGAAGCCGCCCCTGCCCTACCTCCACCACGGATCGTTCCTCTGACCCCCCGACGCCTAAACTGAGCGGCATGACGACGGTCGATCTCCCGCTGCTCCCGCTCGGCCGGGACCACGACCCCTCCTCCGAGCGCGGTGTCGAGTGCCCCGGCGACCTGCCGGCGGCCTCCGACCCGGACCTCGTGGCCCGGGCCACGGCGGCGAAGGAGTCCCTCGGCGGGCGCGTGTTCGTGCTCGGCCACCACTACCAGCGCGACGAGGTCATCCAGTTCGCCGACGTCACCGGCGACTCGTTCAAGCTCGCGCGGGACGCCGCGGCCCGGCCGGAGGCGGAGTTCATTGTCTTCTGCGGGGTCCACTTCATGGCGGAGTCGGCCGACATCCTCACCTCGCCGGAGCAGAAGGTGGTTCTCCCCGATCTGGCGGCGGGCTGCTCGATGGCCGACATGGCCCGGCTCGGCCAGGTCGAGGACGCCTGGGACGCCCTGACCGACGCCGGCATCGCCGACAGCGTCGTACCCGTCACCTACATGAACTCCTCCGCCGACATCAAGGCGTTCTGCGGCCGCAACGGCGGTGCGGTCTGCACCTCGAGCAACGCCGAGACGGCGCTGGAGTGGGCCTTCGCCCAGAAGCCGGACGCGGTGGGGGGCGGCAAGGTTCTCTTCCTCCCCGACCAGCACCTCGGGCGCAACACCGCGGTCCTCAAGATGGGGCTGACCCTCGAGGACTGCGTGGTCTGGGACCCGCACCGGCCCCATGGTGGGCTCACGGTCGAGCAGCTGCGCGACGCCCGGATGATCCTCTGGAAGGGCCACTGCTCGGTGCACGGCCGCTTCTCCGCCGACGTGGTCGACGAGCTCCGCGCCACCATCCCCGGCGTCCAGATCCTGGTGCACCCCGAGTGCACCCACGAGGTGGTGACGAAGGCCGACTTGGTCGGCTCGACGGAGTTCATCATCAAGACCGTCGAGGCGGCTCCCCCGGGCTCGTCGTGGGCCATCGGCACCGAGCTCAACCTCGTGCAGCGGCTGGCCAACGCCCACCCCGAGCAGAACATCACCTTCCTCGACAAGACGGTCTGCTACTGCTCGACGATGAACCGGATCGACCTGCCGCACTTCGTGTGGGCGATGGAGAACCTGGCCGCCGGCACGGTCGTCAACCGGATCGAGGTCGACCCCGACACCGAGCGGTGGGCCAAGGTCGCGCTGCAGCGGATGCTGGACCTGCCGGCGCGCAGCCCGGCGAAGGACTAGGTCGGATCCGGCTCTCTGATTACCAGGGGATGCGGGTTTTCTGCCCCTTCCCACGGGTGACTTGCCATGGGGAGATGAAGTTCTCCATGGGATGACGGGAGCCGCCGGAGTTTTCCGTGGGGAGTGCAGGTTTGTCTGCATCCCCTGGTAATCAGGCCTGGCGCCACCGCCCGGCCCCGCAGAAAGCCCCTCAGAGGCCGGGGGCGCCCCACACCGGCATCCACCGGCCGAACTCGGGCTCGATGCGCAGGTCGTTCTTGAGCAGGTCGCGGACCTGGATCTCCAGCAGGTTGTCGCGCTGCTGCGGCCCCTGCGGGGCGAACGGGTAGAACGTCCCCTGCTGGTAGAGGTAGACCAGGCCCAGCCGGCGCACCGCCGGGTCGGTGAAGCCGACCAGGGAGCACAGCAGGCTCGGCCCGAAGCCCTGGGCCTCCAGCGAGGTGTTCACGGTGTGCAGGTCGGTGACCAGCGCCGACAGGTTGTCGGGGCTCTGTCGGGCCAGCAGCCAGGTGAAGCCGAAGGAGTCCGTGCTCCGCTCGACGTCCGGGTCGTCGTCGTTGTCGAGCAGCTCGACGACGTCGGCCTGGGTCTGGGCGAAAGCGGCGCCCTCGGCGGCCCGGTAGCAGACCGACCCCAGGCCCGTCGGCGTGAGGCCGGCGGCCGTCTGCAGCGTGATGGCCGCGGCCGGCAGCGCGAACAGCGCGTCGAGGTTGGCCTGGACGGGCTTGCTCCGTCCGGTCAGGGTGCTCCAGAGACCCATCGGTCAGCTGCCGAGGCCTGGGGCCGGGAACCCGCCGTCCATCGGCTTGCCGAGCTCGGCGGAGATCTTCGCCAGCTGCTCGAGCCGCTGCTCGAGCGACGGGTGCGTCGAGGTGAGGGTCTTCAGCGTCATGCCGCTGACGGCCGGGGCGATGAAGAACGCGTTCAAGGGCTGCGACGACCGCAGGTCCTTGTTCGGGATGGAGGCGATCTCACCGCTGATCTTGGTCAGCGCGCTCGCGAGCGCCGACGGCTTCTGGGTGAGGAAGGCCCCGGCCCGGTCGGCGCACAGCTCGCGGTAGCGCGACAGCAGGCGGGTCAGGAAGAAGCTCACGGCGTACACCACCAGGCTGACCACCAGGACGATCAGCCACACCGGGACGCCGTTGTTGTTGTTGTTATTGCCTCCACGCCGGTCCCCGCCGCCGAAGATCGCGCCGTACTGCGCGCCACGGGTGAGCATCGCGGCCATGATCCCGGCCGAGCTGGCGAGCGTCATCACCAGCACGTCCTTGTGCGCG
>JBJMIQ010000147.1:0-23950 GCA_045806805.1 Nocardioides sp.
CCACGGGTGTTGCTCGGTCCGACCACCACCGCGCCGGCCCCGTCGGCGAAGATGAAGGCGGTGCCCCGGTCGTGCGGATCGGTGATGTCGGAGAGGCGCTCCACGCCGATGACCAGGACGTGCTTGGCGCTGCCTCCTCGGATCATGTCGCTGGCCAGCGAGACGCCGTGGCAGAACCCCGCGCACGCCGCCGAGATGTCGAAGGCCACCGGGCGGTCGGTGCCGAGCTCGTGGGCGATCGCCGTCGCGACGGCGGGCGTCTGCAGCATGTGGCTGACGGTGGCGACGACGACGCAGTCGATCTGCCGGGCGTCCACGCCGGCGCGCTCGAGCGCCTGGCGCGAGGCGGCGACCGACATCATCTGGACGGTCTCCTCGGGCGTCGCCCAGCGGCGCTGCTTGATGCCGGAGCGCTGCTGGATCCACTCGTCGCTGGAGTCGATCGCCTCGACCACCTCGGAGTTGGGGATGACCCGGGAGGGCCGGTAGGCGCCGAGGCCGAGGATCGCGGCGTGCGGGGCACCGGTCGAGGACTGGAGGGCTGCCATCAGAAGGCTCCTTCGGGGTGCAGGCGGACCAGCGGCTGGCCGGGGGAGACCAGGTCGCCGTCCTCGACGAGCCACTCCACGACCTGGCCACCGTGCGGGGCGGTGATCGTCGTGCGGTCGCGGGTGCTGGCGACGTCGCCGATCGGCGCGCCCGGGGCCAGCACGTCGACCTCGGCGGCCGCGCCGTCGCGGTGGAAGGTGCCCTTGGAGGGGGAGACGACCATCCGCCAGGTCGGGGTGACGTTGATGAGCGAGCCCTCGCCGTGCTTGTCGCAGAAGGCCCGCGCGTCGTCCAGCTGGTCGGGGGTCTTCAGGGCGAAGGTCTCGACGCCCTTCATGGCCCGCTTGGCGATTCCGGCCAAGGTGCCGGCGGGAGGCATCTCGAGCATGCCGGTCACGCCGAGGTCGAGCATGGTCTCCATGCACAGGTCCCAGCGGACCGGGTTGGCGATCTGTCCGACGATCCTGGCCAGCACCTCTTGACCGTCGTGGATCACCTGGCCGTCCTTGTTGGAGATCAGCGGCGCGCGAGGGTCATGGACCGACACGGAACGAGCCAGGCCGCCGAGGTGGCCGACCGCCGGGGACATGTGCTCGGTGTGGAAGGCGCCGGCGACGCTGAGCGGCGTCAGCCGGGCCTTGGCCGGTGGGTCGGACTTGAGCGCCTCGAGCTGCTCCAGCGTGCCGGCGGCCACCACCTGGCCAGGACCGTTGTCGTTGGCGGCGGTGAGTCCGTGCTTTTCCAGGGCGGCCAGTACTTCGTCGCGGTCACCACCGAGCACAGCGGTCATCCCGGTGGGTGTCCTGGCGGAGGCCTCGGCCATCGCCCGGCCCCTCTCCCGGACCAGGACCATCGCCTGCTCAGCGGTGATCACCCGGGCTCCGGCGGCGGCCGTGAGCTCCCCGACGCTGTGTCCGGAGACGGCTCCGATCATGGAGAACGCGTCCGCGGGGTGCGGGAACAGCTCCAGGGCCGCGATCAGCCCTGTGGCGACAAGCAACGGCTGGGCCACCTGGGTGTCGCGGATCGTCTCCGCGTCGGACTCGGTCCCGTGCCGGGCCAGGTCGATGCCGGACACGGTCGAGAGCCAGTCGAAGCGTGAGGCGAAGGTGCGGTCCTCCAGCCACGGCTTGAGGAAACCGGGGGACTGGGCCCCCTGGCCGGGAGCGACGATGACGAGCACGAGGTCAACTCTGCCGGGTGAGTAGGGTCCCCCTCACCTCCGGCGTGCACGAAACTGTCCCCGCGTTCTTTGTAGGGTTCCTACAAAGGTCCGCGCCGACCCGTCGTTACTCAGGACGGGTCAGCGTCGGTACGGCCCGATTGTCGGCCGAGCACGAGGGCGATCTCGAGGGTGAAGGCGTGGCGGGGCATGGTGGGCGTGTAGCCGGTCAGGTCGGCGGCCTGACGGAGCCGGTAGCGCACGGTGTTGGGGTGCACGAAGAGTGCGCGGGCCGCTCCCTCGAGCGATGAGCCGTGCTGGAAGTAGGCGGCCAGCGTCGCGATCAGGGTGCCCTTCGCCCGGAGCAGCGGCAGATAGACCTCTTCGACCAGGTGGCGTCGGGCATGGCCGTCGCCGGCCAGCGCCCGTTCGGGGAGCAGCTCCTCGCTGCTGACCGGGCGCGGCGCTTCGGGCCACCCCGCCGCCGAGCGGTAGGCCGACAGAGCCGCACGCACCGAGAGGTGGGCCCGGCTGAGCCCCTCCTGGACCGGGCCGACGACGACCGGCCCCGTGCCGAAGAGGTCTACGACGGTCTTCGCCGCCTGATGGGCGTCGGACACGCCACCGAGAACCACCACCAGGCGCTCGCCCTGGGTGGCGCAGAGGGCATCCATCCCCGCCGCCCGTGCCTGGCGTCGTACCTCGTCGAAGACGTCGGTGTGGTTCCGTTCGGCAGGTACGGCGCCGAGTACGACCGCCACCTCGCCGGGCGCAGACCAACCCAGCGCGCTGGCGCGCGAGAGAACCGCCTCGTCGGTCTCGGCGCGCAGGATCGCGTCGACCACCAGCGCCTCCAACCGGGCATCCCAGGCGCCGCGCACCTCGGCGGCGCGGGCGTAGACCTCCGCGGTGGCGAAGGCGACCTCGCGCGCGTAGCGCAACACCGCGGCGTGGACGTCGGGTGCGTCCTCGGGTTCGACGATGTCGTCGATCTTGCTCTCCATGACCTCGATCGACAGGCGCACCAGGTCGACGGTCTGCTGGAGGTTGATCACCCCTGCCAGCGTGCGGGGGGCGGCCCCGAAGACCGAGGAGGCGAGCACGCTGCCGCCGGGGACGGGCTGGCCGGCGTGGCGGTACCAGTCCACGAAACCCCGGATACCGGCCTGGACGATCAACCCCACCCACGATCGATCCTCGGCGCTGAGCTCGCCGAACCAGGGAAGGTCGGTCTCCATGCGCGCGGTTGCGGCGGTGCTCAGCGTGCCGGTGGAGCGCTGAAGGGCGTCGGCCGCCCGGTCGGGAGGGCGGCCGGGCACGGAAGTCACAATTTCGAGATTAGTGCAGGGCAATTCGGGATTAGGGCCCGCAGGCCCGGGGTATATCTCTCTCACACAACGGGCCCCGGGTCCCGGAGTGAAACCGGTTCTGGTTGAATCCCGAACCACCCGACCGATCTGGGAGGCCCCGTGCCCGAAGTCCCGCACGATCTTCAGTTCGTCACGATCCACGGTCACCGCCGCGCGTTCGTGAAGGCGGGCAAGGGGCCGGTTCTGCTGCTCCTCCATGGTCTCGGCTGTGACCACACCACCTGGGCGCCGGTGATCGACTCCCTGGCCCGGCGCTACACCGTGATCGCGCCCGACCTTCTCGGCCACGGCCGCTCCGACAAGCCGCGCGCCGACTACAGCGTGGGCGGCTACGCCAACGGCATGCGCGACCTGCTGACCGTCCTCGGGATCGACAAGGTGACAGTCGTCGGGCACAGCTTCGGTGGCGGCATCGCGATGCAGTTCGCCTACCAGTTCCCCGAGCGGACCGAGCGCATGCTTCTGGTGGCACCGGGGGGCCTTGGGCCAGAGGTCAGCACGGCGATCCGCGCGGTCTCCACCCCGGGATTCCACCAGGTGATGGGGGCGCTGACTCTCCCGGGCGTGCGGCACGTCGGGAAGCTGGGACTTCAGGCGCTGTCCCGTACGCCGTTGAAGCATGCTCGCGACCTCGGCGAGGTGGCGGAGATCTACGACTCCTTCAAGGATCCCCGGGCCCGGCACGCCATCCGCCACGTGGTCAAGGCCGTCGTGGACTGGCGGGGACAGATCATCTGCATGGCCGACCGTGCCTACCTGACCGCAGCCATGCCGATGTGCGTGGTCTGGGGCCGTGACGACAAGGTGATCCCGGTCCGGCACGCGAGCAACGCCGCCATGCTGGCGCCCCTGGCGCAGGTCGAGGTGATCCCCAACGCCGGCCACTTCCCGCACAAGGACCACCCACAACGGTTCGTGAAGATCCTCAACGACTTCGTCCGCTCAACCCAGCCGGCGACGTACTCCCGCGCCCGGTGGCGTCGACTGCTGCGCAACGGTCAGCTCGACGCAGCCCAGGTTGCACCGGTGACCGACATCAGCAGTGCCTGAGCAGCCGCGTGCCCCCGGTGGTTGAGGTGCGAGCGAAGCGAGCCTCGAAACCCCGCAGCTGATGCAGGACTCAGTCGCGCCGCTTGCTCAATCTGCCTTCGCCCACGCCGGTGCCCCCGGTGGTTGAGGTGCGAGCGTAGCGAGCCTCGAAACCCCGCAACTGTGGGCAGGGCGCGGACCGCGGTGGTCACCGCCCTGCGCAGGTGCGGGGTGCTCAGGCATCCCCACCCTCCTGCTTCACGTCGGCGACGGCAGTCGGGTCGTCGATGCGGTACTTGTCGAACGCCTCCTGCACCTTGGACCGGTCGATCTCTCCGGCGTCGGCGAGGGCCTGGAGGGCCTGGACGACCACCGACTGGGCGTCGACCTGGAAGTAGCGCCTGGCGGCCGGTCGGGTGTCGGCGAAACCGAAGCCGTCGGTGCCGAGGACCCGGTAGTCGGCCGGCACCCAGCGCGCGATCTGGAGGGGCACGGCGCACATGTAGTCGGACACCGCGACCACCGGCCCAGGAGCATCGGCGAGCTTGTCGGTGACGTAGGCCGTCCGCGGCTTCTCACTGGGGTTGAGCAGGTTCCAGTTCTCGGCAGAGACCGCATCGCGGGCCAGCTCGTTCCATGACGTGACCGACCAGGTGTCGGCCGCGACCCCCCAGTCCTCCCGCAGGATCCGGGCAGCATCGGCAACCCACGGGAAACCCACCCCGGAGCCCAGCAGCTGCACGCGGGGACCGTCACCCTCGCCCCGGGACACCGAGTGGATGCCGCGGAGAATGCCCTCGGCGTCCACGTCGTCGGGCTCCTTCGGCTGCACGATCGGCTCGTTGTAGACGGTGAGGTAGAAGATGACGTCTTCGCCGGCGGACTCGTTGTCGGCGCCGTACATCCGCTGGAGACCCGACTGCATGATGTGGCTGATCTCGTAGGCGTAGGCCGGGTCGTAGTGGACGACCGCGGGATTGGTGCTCGCCAGCAGAGGGGAGTGGCCGTCGGCGTGCTGGAGCCCTTCGCCGGTGAGAGTCGTCCGCCCGGCGGTGGCGCCGATCAGGAAGCCGCGAGCGAGCTGGTCTGCCATCGCCCAGATCGAGTCGCCGGTGCGCTGGAAGCCGAACATCGAGTAGAAGATGTAGAACGGGATCATGTGCTCCCCGTGGGTGGAGTACGACGATCCGGCGGCGGTCGCGGACGCCATCGCCCCGGCCTCCGAGATCCCCTCGTGGAGCATCTGCCCCTGCGCCGACTCCTTGTAGGACAGCAACAACTTCCGGTCGACGGCTTCGTACTGCTGGCCGCCGGGGTTGTAGACCTTGGCACTCGGGAACATCGAGTCCATGCCGAAGGTGCGGTACTCGTCGGGGGCGATCGGCACGATCCGCTTGCCGATCTCTGGGTCCTTCATCCAGTCCTTGACCAACCGGACCAGCGCCATGGTGGTGGCGATGGCGTTCTTGCCGGATCCCTGCTTGAGCTCGTCGTACATCTCGTTGCCGGGGAGCTTGAGCGGCTCCGCTCGGACCACCCGCTTGGGCAGCGAGCCGCCGAGCGCCTTGCGGCGCTCCATCATGTACTCGATCTCGGGGGCGTTCTTGCCGGGGTGGAAGAACGGCGCCGCGCCGGTCTCCTCGTAGGACCGTTCGAGGTCGTTGTCCGAGATCGGCAGGTAGAGGCGGTCCCGGAACTTCTTGAGGTCCGCAGGGGTCAGCTTCTTCATCTGGTGGGTGGCGTTCTTGCCCTCCAGCGCGTCGATCGTCCAACCCTTGATCGTCTTGGCGAGGATCACCGTGGGCTGGCCGGTGTGGCGGGTGGCGGCGTCGAACGCGGCGTAGACCTTGCGGTAGTCGTGGCCGCCGCGGGGCAGCTTGACGATCTGCTCGTCGCTCATGTGCTCGACCATCTTCCGCAGCCGCGGGTCGGTTCCGAAGAAGTGCTCGCGGATGTAGTCGCCGGTCTCGGTCGAGTAGGTCTGGAACTGGCCGTCTGGAGTGTTGTTCATCCGGTTCACCAGCACACCGTCGACGTCGCGGGCGAGCAGCTGGTCCCACTCGCGGCCCCACACGACCTTGATGACGTTCCAGCCGGCGCCGCGGAAGAACGACTCCAGCTCCTGGATGATCTTGCCGTTGCCGCGCACCGGACCGTCGAGCTGCTGCAGGTTGCAGTTGACCACGAAGGTCAGGTTGTCGAGCTCCTCGCGCGCGGCGAGACCGATCGCGCCGAGCGACTCGGGCTCACCCATCTCGCCGTCTCCCAGGAACGCCCACACGTGCTGGTCGCCGGTCTCCTTGATCCCGCGGTTGTCGAGGTACCGGTTGAACCGGGCCTGGTAGATCGCGTTGAGGGCGGTCAGGCCCATCGACACGGTCGGGAACTCCCAGAAGTCCGGCATCAGCCGCGGGTGGGGGTACGACGGGAGGCCGGCACCCTTGCCGTGCTGGACCTCCTGCCGGAACCGGGAGAGCTGCGCCTCGTTGAGCCGACCCTCGAGGAACGCCCGGGCGTAGATGCCGGGGGAGCCGTGGCCCTGGATGTAGATCTGGTCTCCGCCGCCGGGATGGTCCTTGCCGCGGAAGAAGTGGTTGAAGCCGACCTCATAGAGGCTCGCCGCCGACTGGTAGGTCGCGATGTGGCCGCCGACCTCGAGGCCCTTGCGGTTGGCGCTGGACACCATCACGGCGGCGTTCCAGCGGATGAACGCGCGGATCCGGCGCTCGACGTCCTCGTCACCGGGGAACCACGGTTCCCGCTCGGGCGGGATGGTGTTGATGTAGTCGGTGCTCCGCAGCGCCGGCACACCGACGGCCTTCTCGCGGGCCCGCTCGAGCAGCCGCAACATGACGTAGCGCGCCCGTTCGCGGCCTCGCTCCTCGACCATCCCGTCGAACGAGGCGATCCAGTCGCTGGTCTCCTCCGGGTCGATGTCGGGGAGCTGGGTGGGAAGACCCTCGTGGATGACCGACGGGATCGGGCTCGGCCGCGTGGCCTCTCCGCCGCCGTCCTGTCCGGCGGTCCCGTTGGTCCCCTTGGTCTTGCTCCCTGTGGTGGATGCGTCAGCGCTCACCCCGCCATCGTCGCACGCAACCGAACCTCAGCGAAGCCCGCTGGTGAGGGGGCGGGGGCAGGCGTCCGCGCACCGGACCCACGAGTGGCGGGGTTGCGCAGGTGCCCCCATCTCCGCTGGACTACTCCCCACCGTTCGCCCGGCGTGTCGGGCGAGGGGAATCTACGAACCTGGAGGAGTCAGTGAGCGCGACCGCGGGTGGCGGGTCCACCCAGACAGACGGACCTGCGACCGGGCCAGCCGACCGGCTGGGCATCAAGCGCGGCATGGTGATCCAGGAGCTCGGCTGGGACTCTGACACCGACGACCAGCTCCGGATCGCCATCGAGGACGCCATCGACGCCGACATGGTCGACTCCGACTACGGAAACGTGGTCGATGCGGTGCTCCTCTGGTGGCGCGACGAGGACGGCGACCTGGTCGACGGTCTCGTGGACGCGCTGACCGACCTGGTGGGTGGTGGTGCGATCTGGCTGCTGACCCCCAAGATCGGCCGCCCCAATGCCGTCGATGCGGCCGACATCGCCGAAGCTGCCCCCATCGCCGGGCTCTCCCAGACCACCACCGCCGCCGTGAGCAAGGACTGGTCCGCCACCCGTCTGATCGCCCCCAAGACCCCTGCCTGACCCTGCCGAGGAGCTCCCTTTGATCGAGACCACCCAGTGATCGAGACCATCCTGGGCCGGGCCGCGGCCGCCGGGACCAGCCTCAAGGTGCTCGCGCGAGCCGGCATCATCCGCCCCTACTCCCCGATCACCCTCGCCCGGATCGCCAAGTCCCTCGCCGAGTGGGGCACCGGCCCTGCGGGCGGGTTCATCGCCCTGGCCGTCCGCGCCCCCGACCAGGTCGGCCTGATCGACGAGATCGGTTCCCTGACCTTCCAGGAGATGCACGAGCGCTCCAACGCCCTGGCCCACGCACTCTCCGAGCGGGGGGTCGGGGAGGGCGACGCCGTGGCACTGATGTGCCGCAACCACCGCGGCTTCGTCGACGCCACGATCGCGGTCTCGAAGCTCGGCGCCGACCTGCTCTACCTCAACACCGCCTTCGCCGGGCCCCAGCTGGTCGACGTGCTCGAGCGCGAGGACCCGGTGGTCGTGATCCACGACGAGGAGTTCACCGAGCTGCTGGGCGAGGCCTCGGTCGAGAACCGTCTCGTGGCCTGGGCCGACTCCGACGACCACGACGAGACAGTCGAGTCGCTGATCTCGTCGTACCCGGTGGAGGACCTCAGCCCGCCCGACAACCACACCCGGATCGTGATCCTCACCTCGGGCACCACCGGCACGCCCAAGGGCGCGCCGCGCAACGAGGCCGGCATCGAGGCGGCCGTGTCGATGCTGTCCCGCCTGCCGCTGCGCTACGGCTGGCGCACCCACATCGCGGCCCCGCTGTTCCACACGTGGGGGTTCGCCCACCTCGCCCTGGGCATGCTGCTCGGCTCGACGATCGTGCTCCGCCGCAAGTTCGACCCCGAGGGCTGCCTGCAGACCGTCGAGGACGAGAAGTGCGACTCGCTGGTCGTGATCCCCGTGATGCTCCAGCGGATCATGCGCCTGGACCAGGAGATCCTCGACAAGCACGAACTGTCGACGATCAAGTGTGTGGCTGCGTCGGGCTCGGCCCTCTCCGGTGACCTGGCCACCACCTGGATGGACACCTTCGGCGACACTCTCTACAACATCTACGGCTCGACGGAGGTGGCCTACGCCTCCGTCGCCGACCCGGTCGACCTCCGGGAAGCGCCCGACTCCGCCGGCTCGCCGCCCTACGGCACGGTCGTGAAGATCCTCGACGACGACGGCAAGCCGGTGCCCGACGGCGAGACCGGCCGCATCTTCGTGGGCAACAGCCTGCTCTTCGAGGGCTACACCGGTGGTGGCCACAAGGAGGTCGTCGACGGACTGATGTCCTCAGGCGACGTGGGCCGCATCGGTGACGACGGACGCCTCTACATCGAGGGCCGTGACGACGAGATGATCGTCTCCGGAGGCGAGAACGTCTTCCCCAAGGAGGTGGAGGACTGTCTGGCACGTCACGACTCCGTCTCGGAGGTCGCGGCCATCGGGGTGGACGACGAGGAGTTCGGCAAGCGGCTGAAGGCGTTCGTGGTCGTCGGTGACGGCGCCAAGGGGGACGAGGACGAGCTCAAGGACTGGGTCAAGCAGAACCTCGCCCGCTACAAGGTGCCGCGGGAGATCGTGTTCCTCGACGAGCTGCCGCGCAACTCCACGGGCAAGATCCTCAAGCGCGAGCTGGTCGAGGAGGACTCAGCCGGAGATGACTCGGCCGACGAGGACTCGGCGGACAAGGAGTCGGCGGACAAGGAGTCGGCGGACAAGGATTCGGCGGACACGGACGCATGACCCCCCTGGGTCTGGCCGTGGGCAGCCCGGCTCCCGACTTCACCCTGCGCGACCAGTTCGGGCAGGACGTCAGCCTGTCGTCGTTCCGCGGGTCCAAGGCCGTCACCCTGGTCTTCTACCCCTATGCGTTCTCCGGAGTCTGCACCGGCGAGATGGCCGGCATCCGGGACCGGCTGGAGGCCTTCCTGACCTTCGACACCGAGGTGCTCGCCGTCTCCTGCGACCCGGTCTACGCATTGCGCGCGTTCGCCGACTCCGACGGGCTCAACTTCCCCCTCCTCTCGGACTTCTGGCCCCACGGCGAGGTGACCCGCGCCTACGCGGTGTTCGACGAGGCCAGGGGGTGCCCGTTCCGGTCGTCGTACATCCTCGACAAGGAGGGCCTCGTGCGGTGGGCGGTGCACAACGAGGGGTCCCAGGAGAGGGATCTGGGGGAGCACCTGGCCCAGCTGGAGGCCTTGGCCTAGTGCATCCCAGTGGGGACATCTGGCCCGAATGGGCCGCTGCCTAGACTTTTTTCCTAAGGTTTTCTCAAGAACCTTCCGTGGTGCCGACGGCGTTGTCTATGGTTTCTATGTCGAGCCGCTGGTGACCCGAGACGCCAGCGGCTCGACTTCTTTCATTTGGTCCCTGGTGAGCGCCGACGCCCCGCGTCCGTCCGGCCTTCGACTCCCGCTCGCGTAGTCTTTGGCCCGCCATTCTCGCCGACTCACGGCGGCGGGCGCATAGCTCAGCGGTAGAGCGCTTCCCTTACAAGGAAGATGTCACAGGTTCGATCCCTGTTGCGCCCACGACCGGACCGTTCCCGCCGCCCTCGCCCCCGTGGACGGCCCTTGCCAAGCACCGTGCAGAATCGCCATGGTGGGGCACCGATCGGGAGGACAGCACATGACGGACGGCGCCAGCATCGCCCAGCCGATAGCACAGCGGCTGGACGGGCAGCGGATCCTGCTCACGGGTGCCACCGGATTCGTCGGAGAGGCATTGCTCCACCTGCTGCTCAGTGAGGTGCCGGGCCTCCACGTCACACTGCTGGTGCGTGCCAAGGGGTCCACCTCGGCCGAGCAGCGCGTCCGCTCGCTGCTGGAGAAGCCGGTCTTCACCGGGTGCGTGGAGGCGGGCGGCGGGCTGGACGAGCTGATGGAGAGCCGGGTGCGGGTGCTCGAGGGCGACCTGTCCGACCTCCCGGCCCTGCCCGGCGACCTGGACGCGGTGGTGCACTGCGCGGGCGACGTCAGCTTCGACCCGCCCGTCGACGAAGGGTTCCGCACCAACGTCGTCGGAACCCGCGAGCTCTTGGCGCGGGTACGCGAGGTCGGCCCGCACGTCCACTACGTCCACATCTCCACCGCGTACGTCGCCGGGCGCCGCCGCGGCAGCATCCCCGAGGGCCCGGTGCCGCACGACGCCGACCTCGAGTCCGAGCTGTCGTGGGGGCTGGCCCAGCGGGAAGCCGTCGAACACCGCTCGCGGAGCGCCGACGTACTCGTGCCTGAGCGCAAGCGCGCGGAGAAGCAGCACGGCCGAGCCGGACTGCTGACCGCGGCCGCTGCGACCGAGTCCGCGCGCAAGGAGTGGGTGAAGGACGAGCTGGTGCGCATCGGCACGGAGCGGGCGCGCAGCCTCGGCTGGACCGACTGCTACACATTCACGAAGGCCTTGGGCGAGCGCGTGGTGGAGCAGCACGCCCGCGACAACGCGGTGTCCATCGTGCGTCCAAGCATCATCGAATCCGCTCTCGAGCGCCCCCACGCGGGCTGGATCGAGGGCTTCAAGATGGCCGAGCCGGTGATCCTGGCCTACGGCCGCGGCGAGCTGCCGGAGTTCCCGTCGTCCCCCGACACGATCGTCGACATCGTGCCCGTCGACCACGTGGTCTCCGCGATCGTGGCGGTCCTCGCCAGCCCGCCGCCCGCAGGCGAGCCGGCCTACTTCCACGTCTCCTCGGGCGACCGCAACCCGCTCACCTTCCATGTGCTCTACGACAGTGTGCGCGGCTACTTCGACGAGCATCCCTTCATCTCGGGAGAGCGCGGCGCGGCCCGGCTCCCGGACTGGCGGTTCCCGGGCGCGCAGGCGGTGGAGCGGTTGCTGACGACGAGCGAACGGGCCCACAAGGTGGCTGACTGGGCGATCGGCCACGCGCCGCGCAGCGACCGGACCCGCGACCTGGCCCGCAAACTCGACCAGCAGGGACGGCGCCTGGAGTTCCTACGCCGCTACCTTGACCTCTACCACGAGTACGCCACGGCGGAGCTGCGGTTCTCCGACGCCAACACCCTCGCGCTCTTCCGGTCCCTCGACGCGGACGACCAGGAGCGGTTCCCGTTCGACACCTCGGTCATCGACTGGGTGCACTACCTGCAGGAGGTGCACTGTCCCGCGGTCACCGAGCCGATCCGGCAGATGGACGAGTTGCGGCGCGCCCGCAAGCGGCCGGCGGCGGGAGTGCTGAAGAAGGTGGAGCCCGCCGAGGATCGGGTCGCCGCGTTCTTCGACATGGACGGCACCCTGCTGTCGTCCAACGTGATCGAGACCTACCTCTGGATGCGGCTGCGAGAGCTCTCGGGCGGGCAGCGGTTCGCCGAGGTCAGCCGGATCGCGGCCCGGGTGCCGGGCCTGGTGCGCGCCGAGCGGAAGGAGCGCAGCGCGTTCCTGCGCTCGGTCTACCGGGAGTACGCCGGCGCCCGCCTTGCCGACCTCGACGCGGTGGCGGACGCCGAGCTCTCCGACCACGTGCTCTCGCGCCTCGCACCCGCCGCCGTGCGCCGGATCCGCGAGCACCGCGCCGCCGGGCACCGGACGGTCCTGATCACCGGAGCCATCCGCCCGCTCACCCGGCCGCTGCTCCCGTTGTTCGACCACATCGAGGCCGCCGACCTGGCCGTCGACGACCGGGGCGTGTGCACCGGCCACCTCGAGGCGTCCCCGCTGGTGGGGGAGTCCCGCGCGGCGTGGATGCGGCAGTGGGCAGTCGACAACGGCATAGACCTGGCGAAGTCCTACGGGTACGCCGACTCCCATTCCGACCTGCCCCTCCTGGAAGCGGTCGGCCAGCCGGTGTCGGTGCGGCCCGACGTACCGCTGTTCCGCCACGCCCGACGGCATCGTTGGCCGATCGTCGACTGGACCAGCTCGGACGCCACCGCCCGTTCCCTGAACCCGGCGGGTGTCCGCGCATGATGCTCGCCCTGGAGATGTTCCGCTCCCTGCCACGCCACGCCGCCGGCCGCGTGGTCGGCGGCCGGATGCCCGGAGTCCTCTCGGGCTTCGCGGCACCGCTCCGGTTGATGACCATCGACGAGCCACGGGTCGACCGGCCCGGCTGGGCCCGGCTGCGGACCCGGCTGTCGGGCATCTGCGGCTCCGACCTGGGCGCGTTGTCGGGACGCACCAGCCTGTACTTCTCCGCGGTCGTCTCCATGCCGTTCGTCCCCGGCCACGAGGTGGTCGCCGAGCTGGTCGACGACTGTGAGGACCTCCCGGCCGGCACCCGCGTCGTCGTGGACCCCGTGCTGACCTGCGCCGCCCGCGGCGTCGATCCCTGCGAGGCGTGCGCCACGGGCGCCACCAACCGGTGCAGCCGGATCACCGTCGGTCACCTCGCTCCCGGGCTGCAGACCGGCTTCTGCAAGGACACTGGCGGCGGGTGGGGCCAGCAGCTCGCCGCCCACCGCAGTCAGCTGCACGTGGTGCCCGAGGGCTTCTCCGATGAGCAGGCGATCCTGATCGAGCCGGTGGCCTGTGCGGTGCACACAGCGCTCGCGGCCAGGGTGGGGGAGAACGACCGGGTGCTGGTGAGCGGAGCCGGTTCGGTCGGGCTGTTCACCACTCTGGCCTTGCGCAACCTGACCCCGGCCGGCGAGATCACCGTGGTCGCCAAGCACGCCCACCAGCGCGAGCTTGCGCTGGAGCTCGGCGCCACCGAGGTGGTCGCGCCCGGAGAGGTACTGCGGCGGGTCCGCCGGACCACCGGCGCGTTCCAGGTGAAACCGGAGTACGGGTCGCCCTACCTGCTCGGTGGTGTCGACGTGGCCATCGACGCGGTCGGCAGCAAGCAGTCGCTGGAGACCGCGCTGCATGCCACCCGGGCCGGGGCACGCGTCGTACTGTCCGGTATGCCGGCCGGTGCCGACCTCTCCGCCGCGTGGTTCCGGGAGCTCGAGGTCGTCGGCTCCTACGCCTCGGCGCAGCGTGAGCCACGTGCCGGTGACCGGAGCGCGTTCGACCTGGCGACCGAGCTGGTCGCCGCGGATCCCGTCGTCCAGCTGGCCAAGACCGTGGCCAGCTATCCACTGCACCGGTGGCGGGAGGCGCTGGACCACGCGCACTCCGCCGGCCGGCTCGGCACGGTCAAGGTGGCCTTCGACCCAAGGAGTTCAAGATGAACACCCCATCCGAATGCTCGCTTCGCTCCGCTTCGGACGGGGGCCCCGAATGAGTCGTCCCGGTTTCGTCCTCGAGGTCGACGACCGCACCCCGCCCCTCGTGGTCCACGAGGGCCAGGGGTTCCGGCTCGAGGAGTTCCCACTCGGGACCCGGGTGATCTACCCGCCGGAGTCGGTGCCGACGGTGCCCGACGTCGAGGCAGCGATCCGCGACGCCCTGCTCCACCCGGTCGACTCCGAGCCGCTGCCGGCACTGCTGCGGCCGGGCATGCGGCTGACCATCGCGTTCGACGACCTGTCCCTGCCGCTGCCGAGCATGCGCAAGCCCGACATCCGCCAGCGGATCATCGAGCAGGTGCTGACGCTGGCCGCCGAGGCGGGCGTCGACGACGTCGAGCTGATTGCCGCCAACGCGCTGCACCGCCGAATGACCGACGCCGAGCTCAAGCACATCGTCGGTGAGCGGGTGTTCCGGTCGTTCCACCCGCAGGGCCTGCTCACCAACCACGACGCCGAGGACCGCGACAACCTGCTCCACGTCGGCCTGACCGACAAGGGCGAGGATGTCGAGATCAACCGGCGGGCCGCCGAGTCCGACCTGCTGGTCTACGTCAACGTCAACCTGGTCTCGATGGACGGCGGGCACAAGTCGGTGCCCATCGGGCTGGCGTCGTACAAGTCCCTGCGCCACCACCACAACGCGCGGACGATGGTCCGGTCCCACTCGTTCATGGACCACAAGGCCTCCCACCTGCACCACTCGGCGTGGCGGATGGGCCGGCTGCTGAAGGACCACCTCAAGGTCTTCCAGATCGAGACCACCCTGGACAACAACGTGTTCCCGGCGCCCTACGACTTCCTGATGAAGCGGGAGTGGGAGTGGTCGGTCAAGGACCAGGCTTCGATGCTCGCCGCCCGCCGCGGGTTGGCGATGGCCCCGGGCCGGCTGCGCCACAAGATGTTCCACGACATCCGGGCGCCGTACGGCCTCACCGGGATCAACGCCGGCGACACCGAGGCCGTCCACGACCGAACCATTGCCGCGGTGCATCAGCAGCAGCTGGTCGAGGTGCAGGGCCAGTCCGACGTGCTGGTGATGGGGGTGCCCTACCTCGGCCCCTACAACGTGAGCTCCACGATGAACCCGATCCTCGCGACCTGCATGGGTCTGGGCTACCTCTTCAACTCCTATCGCGGTCAGCCCGTCGTCCGCCGCGGGGGAGCGGTGATCCTCTACCACCCCCTCAACGAAGGGTTCAACCAGCTCCACCACCCGTCGTACGTCGACTTCTACGAGGAGGTCCTCGCGGAGTCGACCGACCCGGTGGTCGTGGGGGAGAAGTACGAGGAGCAGTTCGCCCACGACCCGTGGTACATCCACCTCTACCGAACCTCGCACGCCTACCACGGCGTCCACCCGTTCTACATGTGGTACTGGGCCGCCCACGCGATGGATCACGTCGACGAGGTGATCTGGGTCGGCGGTGACCGCCGGGTCGCGTCCAGGCTGGGGTTCCGGGCCGCCTCGACGCTGGCCGACGCGCTCGAGATGGCGTCGGGAACCGTCGGCACCAGCCCGTCGATCACCTACTTGCACAACCCGCCGCACCTGCTCGCCGACGTGCGAGGCGGTGACTGACCCATGGCCATCGTCAAGGACGGGGTCGAGGACCTCCGCAAGGTGGCCCGGGGCTGGCGTTGGGGCCGCCGCCCGCAGGTCCCCCGCTCGGCCGAGCCGTGGGTCCCCCCCGCGAGGTCCACGGTGTTCCCGACCGACTGGTCGCGACGGCGTCCCGCGCAGGTGGCCCGCGAGGTGGCCCAGAAGGCGGGCCTGGAACCGGTGTTCCGCTCACAGGTGCGAACCCGGGTGGAGGGAGTCGACGTCCTGTCCCGCATCGACGGCCCGGTGATCTTCGTGGCCAACCATGCCTCTCACCTCGACACGCCGTTGATCCTGCTGTCGCTGCCCGACGAGTGGCGACGCCGTACCGCGGTGGCCGCGGCCGCCGACTACTTCTTCGACACCTGGTGGCGGGCGGTCGGTTCGGTCCTGCTGTTCAACACCTTCCCGATCGACCGGCGTGGCGGCTCGATGTCGGCCACGCCCGGGGAGGTCCTGGCCGACGGCTGGAGCCTGGTGATCTTCCCCGAGGGCACGCGCTCGAAGGACGGCTGGGTCGGTCGGTTCCGCATGGGTGCGGCCTTCCTCGCCTGTGAGTACGACGTACCCGTCGTCCCCATCGCCCACCGCGGCACGTTCGCCGCGATGCCGCGCGGGCAGGGCTGGCCGAGCCGCGGCCGACGTCAGCTGACGGTGCGGTTCGGGGAGCCCCTGCGACCGGCGGAGGGGGAGTCGGCGCGCGACTTCGCGCCGCGGGTCAGGGACGCCGTGGCCGCGCTGCTCGACGAGGACCGGTCGACCTGGTGGGAGGCCCGCCGACGTGCGGCCTCCGGGGAGACGCCCGACCCCTCCGGTCCGCAGGTGGCGCAGTGGCGGCGGGTCTGGGCCCAGACCGAGTCGCCCGACCCCGACCCCACGTCGCCGCGGCTCGCCGCCTGGCGTCGCTGATCCCGGGAGTCCCGGTGGCACTGGACAAGTTCCACGTCGTGCGCTTCACCCAGCGCCGACTGATGAACCCGATCGTGCGCGGCGCGTTGTCCCGAGGCTTGCGGATCCCCGGCTACTCCCTGCTGGAGACCACGGGCCGTTCCAGTGGACTGCCGCGGCGGACGCCGGTCGGCGACGGCCTGGATGGGGACACGTTCTGGATCGTGGCCGAGCACGGCCGCCGCGCCGACTACGTCCGCAACATCGAGGCCAACCCCAGGGTGCGGGTGCTGGTGCGTGGCCGCTGGCGCGCCGGGACGGCGGTGCCGATGCCCGACGACGACACCCGCGAGCGGCAGCGGATCCTGGGTCGTCAGCGAATGGGACGGCGGCTCAATGACGTGGCCGTACGCTCGCTGGGTACTGACCTGCTGTCGGTGCGAATCGACCTCGAACCGCTCCCGTAGACGGCCGTGTGTGACTTGTGCCGGTCCAGACAAATACGCCGCCGTTTGGGCAATCGAGTAGAACAATGGTTGAGTTTCGCAACCAGATTGTGAAGCACCCGTCTCGGGTGCCTTGGGCAGGAAAGAGTGTCACGTGAACGAAGAGCGGCCGGAGGCGATCCCGGGGCTGGCAGCCGAGCCGGAGACCGGGGAGCGAGACCTGTTCCGACTGGTCCTCACCGTGGTCGACCTGTCGGGGCAGCTGATGGAGAAGCAGGTCGCGCGTGACGAGAGCGGGGAGCTGAGCGACGCCCAGCGCAACGCCCTGGCCCTGGCCCTGGAGCGGCTCGAGGAGGCCATGGAGGGCTTCCGGCGCCACTACGGACTGCCGGTCAGTGACCTCGACGACTTCGACCTCGACTCGTTGGCTCCGCGCATCCGGGAGGATGATCCGGCCGAGCGCCGCGGCGACTGAGCAGCACCTCACGCGGATAAGAGCACTCTCATCCGGGACTCATCGGGTCCTCACCCCCCGCTGACAACGTCTCCTCTCAAGAAGCCCCTTCGTGAGGAGAAACGATGAACACCAACATCCTGCAGATCGGAACGCTCAGCCTCGCGGGGATGGTGACCACGGCGCTGTTCGTGGTCCCAATGGTGGGAGACAACGTCGCCGAGAAGCCCGTCGTCAAGCGCGATGACGACGTGCCGTCCGTCGTACTGGCGGCGGGTGACGACAACAACGATGACAACGCCGACGACCGCTTCGGCGCCCGGACGGCCGGACACGGCCTGGACAACCGGGTCAACACCAACCTGGACAACACGGCCGGCACCAACGCGGACAACACGGCCGGCACCAACACCGGTACCGGTCACGGCGGCGTGGACAACTCCGGGCCCAGCGCCCGGTCCGGCCACAACGCGATGAACAGCGGCCGCGACGACCACGGCGGCGGCGCTGAGTTCGGCGACGACAACGGCGGCAGCGGCCAGGAGTTCGGCGACGACAACGGCGGCAGCGGCGAGGTCGAGGCCGGCGACGACCACGGTGGCGGCGGCGAAAGCGGCGACGACTCCGGCGGCGGAAACTCCGGCCGGGGCTGACGCCCACCCGCGAGTTAGCCGGGCTGATCCACCCACCGTTCGGACCTTGACCGTCCCCCAAGCAGGTCGAGCGGTGGCGTCGGGTCAGCCCGGCCCCTCGCCCCCACCCACGGCCGGGCTCACCGGCGGACCAGGAAGGTCGACCATGACCAGCAGGCACGACAGCTGGAACTTCGCCGAGGGCGACCAGCTCACCCCCGAGCTGACCGCGATGCGGTTCCTGGGCGGGGGCTCGTCCTATGAGGCCTACCTCGCCTTCGACGACATCACCTTCTCCCCGGTGGTGGTGAAGGTGATCCGTCCCGCCGGGGTGGAGGACGAGTCGAGCCTCCGCGGGCTGCGCCACGAGGTGGCGGCACTCACCGCGATCAACCACCCGGTGGTGGTCCGCTGCCTGCGCCACGAGCTGCAGGGCGAACGGCCTCACGTGGTCCTCGAGCACATTGACGGCCCCCGGCTGTCCTCCCTGATCCGGCGGCACGGGCCGCTGCAGGAACAGCAGTACCTGGCGCTGGCGATCGACATCGCCTCGGCGCTGCACTACCTACGACACATCGGCTACGTGCACCTCGACATCAAGCCCAGCAACATCATCATGGGCGCCCCGGCCCGGCTGATCGACCTCTCGGTCGCGCGTCCCGCGACGAGGGCCGCCGAGCTGACGCGCTACATCGGCACCGACCTCTACATGAGCCCGGAGCAGGCCGCCCCGCAGCAGGTCGGCCGGCCCGGTGTCGAGAGCGACGTGTGGGGCCTGGGTGCCACGCTCTTCGAGGCCGTCGCCGGCTACCGGCCCTTCGACGACGGCGATCCTCACTCCGAGGACCCGACGGTCCGTTTCCCCCAGCTCCTCGAGCCGCCGTACGAACTGCCTGACCGGGTCCCCGGCGAGGTCGCCAAGGTGTTGTACGGCGCCCTCGAGGCCGATCCCGCCGACCGTCCGCTCCCGCACGAGATCGCCACTGCGCTTGAGCCGGTGCTGGCCCGCCAGCCCGTCGGCAAGCTCACCTTCAAGGTCCGCGGCTGAGCTTCCTCACCCGCCGCGGGTGACCCGGGCAGCTGCGACAGCAGTCACGATGAGTCACCTCAGCCCATCGAGGAGGCTCCGATGCTGCTGGTCCCGCGTCAGCTGCGACGCTCCGGGATGACCGGAAGCGTGCCCTACTACGGTGGCCGGTTCACGCCCGCCCAGGCCTGGGCGGCTTCCCATCCCTCCGGCCCGCCTGTGCGACCGAAACCGGACGGCACCGATACCGAGGAAGCACTCCGCCACCTGCGCGAGTCAGGCGTGCTCACCGCCGAGGAGTACGACGAGCTGATGGCGCGGGCCCGCCGATGACAGGACCGGTCCAGGTGGTGGTCGTCGGCTTCGAGCAGCCGGCCTTCTCGGGCGAGGTCGTGGCGGAGCTCGACCGGCTCGGGCGCGCCGGCACGGTCCGGCTGCTCGACGTCCTGCTGCTTGCGCGAGCCGAAGACGGCACGTTCGAGACCCTGCCCCTCCCCACGCCGGCACCACCGGGACTGGGCACGCTGGCGGCCGAGATGCTGGGCGGCGCAGGCCCTGTGGTGGATGCGACCGAGCCGCCGGATGGCTCTGGGTGGTCACTGGCCGATGCCATCCCGACGGGTGGCACCGCGGCGGTCGCGCTCATCGAGCATCTCTGGGCGACCCCGCTGCGCGAGGCGATCCAGAGGTCGGGCGGAACGGCACTGGAGGAGACATGGCTGGCCCGGGAGGACGTCGAGCGGCTGACGGTCCTGATCAGGGAGCGGGAGACCTGACCCCGATCGGACGCTCAGGCGGTGAAGCGGTATCCCATGCCACGCACGGTGACGATCTTGCCGGCCCCGAACTTGCGGCGCAGGTAGCCGACGTACACGTCAACCACGTTGGATCCGGGATCGAAGTCGTAACCCCAGACCTGGTCGAGGAGCTGTTCGCGCGAGAGCACCTGTCCCGCGTTCATGATGAACATCTCGGCCAGTGCGAACTCCCGGGCCGAGAGCTCGACCTCGCGTTCGTCGACGGTGACCCTGCGCGTCCGCAGGTCGAGCCGGACCTTGCCGGCCTCCAGCACGTCGTCGCGCGTTGCCGGCTGGTCACTCGCCTGCCGCAGCCTCAGCCGTACACGGGCCAGCAGCTCTGCGAACCGGAACGGTTTGGGCATGTAGTCGTCGGCGCCGCCCTCCAGCGCCGAAACCGTGTCGGTCACCGAGTCCCGTGCCGTCAGCACGATGACCGGTACCCGCGATCCCTGGGCGCGGAGTGCCTCCAGGAGCTCGAAGCCGTCGAGCCGGGGGAGCCCGATGTCGAGCACCACGAGGTCGAAGGTGCCGCTCAGCGCGTGGTCGAGACCCTCCTCCCCGTCGCTGGCGATCGTGGTCTGGTGGCCCTCCGCGCGCAGTCCCTTGGCCACGAAGGACGCGATCCGGGCCTCGTCCTCGATGATCAGGATGCTGGCCATTCACCCTCCGCGGTGATGGTCGGCAGGTCGGGTTCGATCCGGAGGGCGATCACGAAGCACGCCCCCGTCGGTACGGCGTCCTCGACGCGGATCGTCCCGTCGTGGGCCTCGACGATGGCGCTGACGATCGAGAGGCCGAGCCCGAACCCTTCGTCACCCTCGGCGACCTCGCTGCGGGCGAATCGTTCGAAGATCCGCTGCCGGTCCTCCGCGGGCACTCCGGGCCCGGTGTCGCGCACCCAGATCCGGACCCAGCCGTCGTCACGGCTCGAACCTATCGCCACTTCGTCACCGGACTGGGTGTGCTTCACCGCGTTGTCCGCGAGCGCCAGCACCGCTTGGGTGATCCGCTGCTCGTCCATCGGCAGGATCGCGTCGCCGGTGCCGTCGAGGACCCAGGCCCGGTCCCCGAGCCCTCGCGCCTTTGCGAAGACGGTGTGGGTGAGGCGCTCCAGGCTGACGGGCCGGACGTCGATGAAGTCGGGCCGCCCGGTCTTGGCCAGCAGGATGAGGTCACCCACCAGCCGGGACATCCGGTCCAGCTCGTCGAGCAGCAGGGCCCGGGTCTCCGCGACGTCCTCCGGGTCGCCCTGGTCCAGCACCTCGAGGTGTCCGCGCAGCACGGTGAGCGGGGTCCGGAGCTCGTGTCCGGCGTCGTCGAGGAACTGCCGCTGCCCGACGAAGGCGTCCTCGAGCCTGACCAGCATGCCGTTGACGGTGCGGGTCAGCGCGGTGATGTCGTCGTTGCCGGTCTCGGGGAGTCGCCGGGAGAGGTCGGTGGCGCTGATCTCCTCCGCGGTGTCCGAAAGCCGGCCCAGCGGGGCGAGCAGTCGACCGGCCTGCCAGGCAGCGAGCCCGGTGATCACGATTAGCGCAAGGAGGGCCGTGATCGCGTAGGTGCGGATGAGCTCGTTCAGGCCCCGCTGTGCGTCGTCGAGGAACGTGACGATCACGAGCGCGCTGGAGGACTTTGACCCGCGGACCGGCTGGACGGTGACCATCAGCTCGCCGGACTCAGAATTGATATGGAACGTGCCTCCCTGCTCGAGATTGTCCTCGACCGTCGCCTGAAAGGCCGGGTCCTTCGTAAGCCCTTGGTGCGACGCCGAGGAAACCAGGTTGTCTGCTCCTGCCCGCCACGCCACCAGCATCTCGTCGTCGGCGGCGATGTTCTGCAAGAAGTACGCCTCCAGCAGACGATTGGCCGAGGTGAAGGGCCGCCCCGTCGTGGGGTCATCTCCCTTTTGGAGCTTGATGAGCTCCTGGATCTCCTGATCGGCCCGATCCTGGGCATCGCTCTCGATCCCCGCCGAACCCAGGAAGTAGATGATCAGGCCCGCCCCCATGAGGGCCAGAGCCACGAGCAGGGCAACGACGACCGTGATCCGGGTACGCACAGAGACGCCCGACCGGTGAGGTCGGGCGTCCTGGGGGGTCGTGGGCTCAGTCGTTGCCGCTCCCCTTGCCGCTACTGCTGTCGTCGTTGCCGCTGCTTCCCTTGCCGCTGTTGTCGAGACCGCCGTGGTCGTCGAAGACGTCGCCGTCATCGTCCATCACACTCGGGGAGGGCTGGACGACCGTGGGGTCGTCATCGCCGCCGTGACCCTTGTTCTTGCCGTGGTTGTCCGGCTTGTGGGTGTGTTTCTGCGACGGGGCGTTGCCGGGGTTGTCGGGTTTCTGCGTCTGCTGCTCGACGATGATCGGGTCGTGCTCCCTGGGCGGGTCGGCGGCCGCGACGAGCGACCCGACAACGTACGCCGTCATCGGGAGCAGCAGGACGAGGCCGACCAGGACCTTCACAGCAATACCCATGAACCCCATGATCCTCCTCAGCGTGGGAATGCGGTGAGAGTTTGATGAGAGCTCTCTCATCCGGGGTCGTGGTTACTAGAGTGGCGAACGAGTCACGAGGAGGCACGCATGATCGTTCCGTTCAGCATCTCCGACTTCATCGACCGTGCCGTCGAGGTCTACGGCGAGCGCACCGGAGTCATCGACGAGCCCGACCAACCGGCCCCGTCCCTGGGCGAGCTCAGCTACGCCGAGATCGGCGCACTGGCCAGGCGGCAGGCCGCGAAGCTCGACGAGCTCGGCATCGGCGTCGGCGACCGGGTCGCGGTCGTGAGCCACAACAGCGCCCGGCTGCTCACCTCCTTCTTCGGCGTGGCCGGGACCGGGCGGGTGCTGGTGCCGGTCAACTTCCGGCTGAGGCCCGATGAGGTGGCCTACATCGTCGAGCACTCCGGAGCCAGGGTGCTGCTGGTCGACCCCGAGCTCGAGGATGCGCTGGCGGACATCAAGGCCGAGTTCCGCTTCGTCCTGGGCGACGACGACAACCTGTTCGCGCCCGAGGGCACCGAGCCGAAGCCCTGGGAGCCTGACGAGAACGCCACCGCGTGCATCAACTACACCTCCGGCACCACCGCCCGGCCCAAGGGTGTGCAGATCACCCACCGCAACATCTGGGTCAACGCGGTGACGTTCGGACTGCACGCGGGCGTGAGCGACCGCGACGTCTACCTCCACACGCTGCCGATGTTCCACGCCAACGGCTGGGGCCTGCCCTTCACGATGACCGGGATGGGCGTGCCCCAGGTCGTGATCCGCAAGATCGACGGCGCGGAGATCCTGCGGCGGGTCGAGAGGTACGGCGTCACGGTGATGGCCGCGGCACCGGCCGTCGTCGCCGCCGTACTCGAGGCCGCGCAGCACTGGGAGGGCGAGATCCCCGGCCGGGACCGAACCCGGATCATCGTCGCCGGCGCACCGCCGCCGACCAGGACCGTCGCCCGGGTCGAGGAGGAGCTGGGCTGGGAGTTCATCCAGATCTACGGCCTCACCGAGACCTCGCCGCTGCTGACCGTCAACCGGACGCGTGCCGAGTGGGACGACCTGTCAGTCCACGAGCGGGCCGAGCACCTCGGCCGCGCCGGAATGCCGGCGCTGGGCGTCCGGCTCGCCGTCGACGACGAGGGCGAGGTGCTGGCCCGGTCCAACGTCGTGCTCGAGGGCTACTGGGAGCAGCCCGAGGAGACCGAGCGCGCGCTCCGGGACGGCTGGTTCCACACCGGCGACGGCGGCGTCATCGGCGACGACGGCTACCTCACGATCAGCGACCGCAAGAAGGACGTGATCATCACCGGCGGCGAGAACGTCTCCTCCATCGAGGTCGAGGACGTCCTGTTCTCGCACCCGGCGGTGGCCGAGGTCGCCGTCATCGGCGTGCCGAGCGAGCGGTGGGGCGAGACCATCAAGGCGCTGGTCGTGCTGGCGCCGGACGAGAAGGCGACCGAGGAGGAGCTGATCGCCTGGTGCAAGGAGCGGGCGGCGGGCTTCAAGGCGCCCACCGCGATCGAGTTCCGCGAGGAGCTGGCCCGCACCGCCACCGGTAAGCTGCAGAAGTTAAAGCTGCGCCAGCCCTACTGGGAGGGCTACGACCGGCAG
>JBJMIQ010000148.1:0-14804 GCA_045806805.1 Nocardioides sp.
GCCGACACCGCACGGGTCAGCTCCCGGGCGTAGGGCGCCGCCGCACGGGCCCGCTGCTGCGCCTTGATGATGCGGGACGCAGCGATGAGCTCCATGGCGCGCGTGATCTTCTTCATCGACTCCGTCGACTTGATCCGCGCGAGGTAATCACGCAGCGATACGGCCATCTGTCGTCAGCCCCGCTTCAGCTAGACGATCTGCTCCTGCTCGAGCTCCTCGTCACTCGTCGGCTCGACGTCGGGCTCGTGGCCCACCTTGATCGACTCGCCCTCGGAGGTCTCGAACTGGTCGAGGAACTTGTCGTACGCCTCTTCCAGCGACTTCTCGGTGTCGTCCTCGAACTTCTGCGTCTCCCGGATGGTGGAGAGGATGCCGTCGTGCGAGCGGCGCAGGTAGTCGATGAACTCGTTCTCGAACCGCAGGACGTCGTCGGTCGGGACCTTGTCGAGGCGGCCGGTCGTGCCGGTCCAGAGCGACACCACCATCTCCTCGAGGGGGTACGGCGAGTACTGCGGCTGCTTGAGCAGCGCCATCAGCCGCGAGCCCCGGTCGAGCTGCTGGCGCGAGGCGGCGTCGAGGTCGGAGGCGAACATGGCGAAGGCCTCCATCGCGCGGAACTGCGCGAGGTCCACCTTGAGCGAGCCGGTGACCGCCTTCATCGCCTTGGTCATCGCGTTTCCGCCGACTCGCGACACCGAGATGCCGACGTCGATCGCCGGGCGCTGGTTGGACGCGAACAGGTCGGACTGGAGGAAGATCTGGCCGTCGGTGATCGAGATGACGTTGGTCGGGATGTAGGCCGACACGTCGTTGGCCTTGGTCTCGATGATCGGCAGACCCGTCATCGAGCCCGCCCCCATGTCGTCGGAGAGCTTGGCGCAGCGCTCCAGCAGGCGGCTGTGCAGGTAGAACACGTCGCCGGGGTAGGCCTCACGGCCCGGCGGGCGGCGCAGCAGCAGCGACACTGCGCGGTAGGCCTCGGCCTGCTTGGTCAGGTCGTCGAAGATGATCAGGACGTGCTTGCCGTCGTACATCCAGTGCTGGCCGATGGCCGAGCCGGTGTAGGGGGCGAGGTACTTGAAGCCCGCGCTGTCCGAGGCCGGTGCGGCGACGATCGTGGTGTACTCCAGGGCGCCGGCCTCCTCCAGGGCACCGCGCACGGAGGCGATGGTGGAGCCCTTCTGGCCGATCGCGACGTAGATGCAGCGCACCTGCTTCTCGGGGTCGCCGGAGTCCCAGTTCTGCTTCTGGTTGATGATCGTGTCGATCGCGATCGTGGTCTTGCCGGTCGACCGGTCACCGATGATCAGCTGGCGCTGGCCACGGCCGATCGGGGTCATCGCGTCGATCGCCTTGATCCCGGTGGCGAGGGGCTCGTGCACCGACTTGCGGAGCATCACGCCGGGAGCCTGGAGCTCGAGGGCGCGCCGCTCGTCGGACTCGATGTCACCCATGCCGTCGATCGGGTGGCCGAGCGGGTCGATGACCCGGCCCATAAACCCGTCGCCGACCGGCACCGAGAGGATCTCGCCGGTACGACGGACGCTCTGCCCCTCCTCGATCTTGTCGAAGTCACCGAGGATGACCACGCCGATCTCGCGGGTGTCGAGGTTCAGAGCGAGGCCCAGCGTGCCGTCCTCGAACTCCAGCAGCTCGTTTGCCATGGCCGAGGGGAGGCCGGACACCCGGGCGATGCCGTCGCCGGCCGTGGCGACCGTGCCGACCTCTTCCTTGCTGGCAGCCGCCGGCTCGTAGTCGGCGACGTACTTCTGGAGCGCGTCGCGGATCTCTTCCGGACGAATCGAAAGCTCCGTCATGTTCCTGCCTCTTCCCTGTCGGTCCTTCTCGAAGTTCTGTGAACGTGCGCCGATCTCGCCGCGGGGTCGCGGCTCAGCTGGCCAGCTTCCGGCCGGCCTCGTCGAGCCGGCCGGACACGGTCCCGTCGATGACGTCGTCACCGATCTGGATCCGCATCCCCCCGACCAGGCTGGGGTCGACGACGATGTGCAGCTGAACGTCGCTGCCGTACTGCTTGGTCAACGCGGCGAGCAGCCGCTCCCTCTCGGAGGAGGTGAGCTCGCGCGCGGTGTGGACGGTGGCGACGGCCTCGTCGAGGGCTTCGGCGCCCAGTACGAGGTAGCTCTCGAGCACGGCGCTGACGGTGCCCTGGCCGCGGGAGACCGCCTCCCTGACCAGCAGCGCGGTCGACGGGAGCGTCTTGCCGTCGAGCAGGCCGCCGAGCAGGGCGCTGCGGTCCTCGTCGGATCGGGTCTGGTCGGAGAGCGCGGAGCGCAGCTCGGGATTGCCGTTGATGATCCTGCCGACGGCGAACAGCTCGTCGCCGACCTTGGCGCCGTCCCTGCCGGCGGAACGGACGGTGCTGACCACCGCCAGACGCTCGAGTACGTCGGGCAGGTCGCCGCTCACAGTCCACCGTCGCGTGGCCGCGTCGGCGAGGATCTTCATGGTGCGGTCGCCGACGGCCGAGCCGAAGATCGACTCGGCCACCCCGGTGCGCGCCTCGGGGTCCACCGAACTGTCGGTCAGGACCCGGCGGAGCGCGGCGTCGGAGCGCAGGATCCGGGCCACGCCGAACAGCTCCTCACCGGTCTTCGCCTGGTCGGCCAGCGTGTCGGACTTCCCGAGCTTGTCGCTCAGTCCGGCCATCGCCTCGGCCGAGGCACCTCGCAGCATCGCAGCACCCATCTACTGGGCTCCGTTCTGAGCGGCTGCCTCGGAGGTCTCCAGCGTTTCGAGGTCGGCCAGGAATCGGTCGACCACGCGTCCGCTGCGCTCGTCGTCCTCCAGGCTCTCGCCCACGATCCGCCCGGCGAGCGCCGTGGCCAGGGCCCCGACTTCCGCCCGCAGCGAGGCGACCGCGTGCTGCCGCTCGGCCGAGATCTGCGCATGGGCGTGCTCGACGATGCGACCGGCCTCGACCTGGGCCTGCTCGCGCATCTCGGCGATGATCTGCGCACCCTGTTCGCGGGCGTCCTCGCGGATCTTCGCCGCCTCGTGGCGGGCGTCCGCGATCTGGGCCTTGAACTCCTCCTCGGCCTCGCGCGCCTCCTGGGTGGCCTGGTCGAGATCCGCGAACTGCTGGCGGATCGCGTCCTGGCGAGCGGTCATCGCCCGGTTGATCGGCGGGACGATCCACTTGCCGAGGATGAACAGCATGAGCGCGAACGCGGCGAGCTCGACGAGGAACGTGCCGTTCGGTATCAGGAAGTTGCTCTCGAGCGGGACGAGCTGACTCGTGACGCTTGCCATCAATCGGATCCTTTGCCTCGGTGCTGCCTCAGTGCTGCGTCTCTATCCGCGCGTCAGGCCGCGAGGACGAAGACGAACAGGGCCATGAAGGCGAGGTTGATGAAGAACATCGCCTCAACCAGACCCACCGTCAGGAAGAAGATGGTCTGGAGGCGACCCTGCGCCTCGGGCTGGCGAGCCACGCCCTGGATGTACGACGAACCGGCCAGGCCGTCACCGACACCGGCACCGATCGCGCCACCGGCGAGGGCGAGCCCGCCGCCGACGAAGGCACCGGCCAGCTTGACGGCATCGGCAGTTTCTGTTGCAGCCATTTCTCTCCTTGGTTGGGCACCGGGGAGGTGCCGTCTCTTTCGGTTGTGCGGGTCCTGCTTCTGGTTCACGCACCGGCCGGCGGATGCCGGTCAGTGCGCAAGTGCGGGGGTCTCCTGGTGGTCGTCTTCGTGCTCGGCAACGGGACCAGGAGTCGCGGGAGCGTCGTCCTCCTCGTCGGACTCTTCGGCGTGGTCGTCGTGCCCGGCTCCGGCCATGCCGAAGTAGAGGACGGTCAGCAGCGCGAAGATGAACGCCTGGATGCCGCCGATGAACATGTCGAACAGCTTCCAGATCAGGTTGGGCGCCCACATGGCGAACGCCGGGATGAGACCGATCAGCGCGAGCATGATGCCGCCGGCGAAGATGTTGCCGAAGAGCCGCAGCGCGAGGGTGATCGGCTTGGTGAGCTCCTCGAGGATGTTGAGCGGGAGCAGGACGGGGTAGGGCTCCAGGAAGTGCTTGAAGTAGCCCTTCGCGCCCTTGGTCCGGATGCCGTAGATCCAGACGCTGACGATCGTGACGGCCGCGAGCGCGTACGTGAGGTTCGTGTCCGCCGTCGGCGCGGGCAACAGGTGGCCACTCGTCTCGTTGAGCTGGCTCGGGATCAGCTCCAGCCAGTTGGCGATCAGGATGAAGAAGAACAGCGCAACGGCCAACGGAACGACGAAGGGGTGTACCCGACCCAGGTTGTCGAGGACCTGGCGGTTGACCTCGCCGACGATCGTCTCCCAGAGGACCTGGATCTTGCTGGGAACGTGGTCCTCGGAGTCCTTCGTCAGGGCCGACCGGGCCCAGAAGCCGAGGATGAGAACGATGGCGCCGGCGATCAGTGTGGTCCAGATCGTGTCCATGTTGAAGGTCATCCCGAGGAATTCCTTCTGGACGTGTTCGCCGATCTCGACTTGAAGGGGAACCGGACCGGTCATGGGTTCTTCAGCTCCTTCAGCAGCGGGAGTCCGGTCATCACCAGGGCGATGAGCCGGAACAAGGCGAGCCCGAGCAGCAGCCCGATCCCGTCCGGCCAGAACATCACGGCGATGCCGACGGCGACGACGGTGAGGACGAGCAGCCGGGTCATGGTGGAGGCGATCATCTTGTTGCGCGTGGGCTGCTCACCGGAGGTGATGATGCGCATCAGCCAGTACTCGGTCGCGAGGTGGTTGGCCAGGCCCAGGGCGATGCCGCCGGCGATGCAGGCGGCGAGGCGCCATTCGCCGAGCTGTCCGGCCACCCAGTAGGTGGCGGCCATCAAGGCCGCGGCGAGGATGAGGATCTTGCGCTGGTCACGCAGGACCCGCAGGACCGAGGGTCGGTCGCCCGGGGCGACCTCGGCAGAGCTGGAGGGTGGGCTCGTAGGTGTGGCCACTGGATCGGTCATGGCCGCTCACCCCCGGAGCGCGGAGCGGACCCGGAGCCAGAACCCGATCGCACCGGTGACGATCCCGAGGCCGACGCCGATGACGGTGAAGACGGGCTCCGTGCCGGCCAACGAGTCGATGAGCAGCCCGAGGAGGGTGCCGGCCACGACCGCGCCCGCGAGCAGGCCTCCGAGCCCGACGAGGTCGCGACCCCGCAAGGAGTTGTCCGAAGACTCATCGGCCATTCACCCGGGTCGCTTTCATTGGCGTCGCGGTCGAGTCGATCACAGGAGACGTCGGCGCTCCGGTGCCTCGGGGCCACCATCGAGTGGAAGGGCGACCAGGCGATCTCCGACGACGCGGCGAAACTACCACAGCGAGCGCGGCTCACGAATCCGGGGATCCGGCCGCTCGCGACCCCGTTGCAGAGGCTCCCGGCACGGGGCCTGCGGCGTGCGGTCGTCATGGTTGGCGGCCGTCCTGTCGTGGGTCTGGTCGGTGCTTGTGAAAACTAGCACAAAGTCCGGACGGGCCGACAACCGACCCCTTCCGGGCCTGCGGGGCCCGTTCCCCGAGACGCCGTGGATATGCGGGTCAGGCGTCCTCGGTGAGGGGCAGATGTGGCTTGTTGACGATCGGCAGCACGAAGGTCAGGGCGACCGTGATCACCGTCGCGGCGATCAGTGAGGTCCACATCAAGGGACCGGTGTAGAGGCTGACGACGACCGTACCGAAGGCCACCAGGGCGGCCCACAGCCACATGATGAAGACCGCGCGCCTCTGGGAGTGGCCGATCTCCAGCAACCGGTGGTGGAGGTGCTGCTTGTCGGCGGCGAACGGAGAGCGGCCGGCCCTCGTGCGCCGTACGACGGCGAGGAGCAGGTCGACCATGGGCACGATCAGAATCGAGATCGGCAGGACGAGCGGGAGCAGCGTGGGCAGCAGGCTCGCCTGGGAACCGAGGCCACCCCGGCTGATCTCGGTCCCGGAGAACTGGGTGGTGAGCGTGAGCGCACTGGCGGACAGCACCAGGCCGATCAGCATCGACCCGCTGTCGCCCATGAACAACCGGGCGGGATGGAAGTTGTGGGGCAGGAACCCCGCGCAGACACCCGCCAGCGCAGCGCTGAGGAAGGCACCGGTCATCGCCAGGGTCACCTGGTTGAGATTGGCGAGCTGGTAGCTGAACAGGAAGAACGCCGCCGCGCCGATGCCGACCACGCCGGCTGCGAGGCCGTCCAGCCCGTCGACGAAGTTCACCGCGTTGACCGTCGCGACGACCACGACCGCGGTCAGCAGCGCCCCCTGGGCCGCGTCGAGCGAGAACTGGCTGCCATCAGGCTGGGGGAAGAACACGAACTGGATGCCGGAGACGATCAGGAACCCCGCCGCGAGCACCTGCCCGCCGAGCTTGGAGAGCGCGTCGAGCTCGAACAGGTCGTCGAGCACGCCGACCGCGCAGATCATCGCTCCGGCGATCAGCACGATGCCGGCGTCGCGGAACACGAACGGTCCCTGGCTGGACAGGAACGGCAGCTCCCGGCCGACGAGGTAGGCCGCGGCAAGACCGCCGAGCATGGCCAGTCCGCCGAGGTAGGGGATGGGCTCGGCATGCACGTCGCGATCCCGGACCTCGGCGATGGCACCGGTGCGGAGGGCGATCTCGCGGGCGACGACCGTGAGGAGGTAGGTGACCGCGGCCGCCACGAGGAAGACGAGCAGGTACTCCCGCATCAGGCGTCGTCGTCCGTCAGGGTGACGCCCAGGGGTTCGAGCACCGCGTTGAGCTGCTTGACGGACAGCACGCCTCGCCGCAGGACGCGGCCCGGGGAGGTGGTCACGTCGACGATCGTGGAGGGGTCCAGGTCGAGGGTCGGCCCGGCGTCGACGAGGAGGGCCACGTCCTCCCCCAGCATCTCCTCGGCCGCGTCGATGTCCCGCGCGGGCAGCTGGCCGTGCTTGTTGGCCGAGCTGACGGCGAGGGGACCCGTCCGTTCCAGCAGCTCGAGCGCGACCTCGTGGTCGGGCATCCGGATGGCGACCGTGCCCCGGGCATCGCCGAGGTCCCAGCGCAGAGACGCCTGCTGCTTGCAGACCACGGTCAGCGGGCCGGGCCAGAACTCCTTGACGAGCGCCCGCGCGTAGTCGGGGACGTCGACGGCGAGCGCGTCGAGCGTCGTGGCGGCGCTGATGAGGACCGGGGGCGGCATCTCGCGGCCGCGGCCCTTGGCCGCCAGGAGGGCCTTCACCGCGTCGGCGTCGAAGGCGTCGGCCGCGATGCCGTAGACGGTGTCCGTGGGGATGACGATGAGCTGCCCCCGCTGCACGGCCAGGCTCGCGGCATTGAGGGCAATGTCGCGCTCGGCGTCGGTCTCGGTGGCGTAGCGCACGAGGTTATGGTGCCAGCCGCGCCGTCAGGAACCGCGGACGGTCGGCCAGGTCGTGGTGGTCCTTCACGTCGGCCCACCGGCCGGACCCGGCAAAGACACCGGGAGCCGTCTCGCCCTGCACGTCGGCGTGCTCGACCCCGATGACACCGCCGGGGCGCAGGAGGACCGCGGCCCGGACCTCGATGACCCGGATCGCCTCCAGCCCGTCCCCGCCGGACCACAGGGCCAGCTCCGGGTCGTGGTCGCGGGCCTCCGGCGCCACCGACTCCCAGGCCTCGAGGGGGATGTACGGCGGGTTGGAGACGATCACGTCGACCTTCCCCGTCAGGTCGTCGAACGCCGTGGCCAGGTCCCCCTGCCGCAGATCGACCCCGGTTCCGGCCAGGTTGCGCTCGGCCCACTGGTGCGCGCGCACATCGAGCTCCAGAGCGTGGACCCGGGCGGCGGGGACCTCGTGGGCCACGGCGGCGGCGATCGCCCCCGAGCCGGTGCCGAGGTCGAGCACCACGGGTCGGTCGCGGGTGGAAGCAGCCTCGACCGCCCATCCGGCCAGAAGCTCGGTCTCCGGACGCGGCACGAAGACCCCCGGCCCCACGGCCAGCGTCACGTGGCGGAAGTGGGCGACGCCGGTGAGGTGCTGGAGCGGCTCGCGGTGGGCCCGTCGTTCGACCAGCACGTCGTACTCGGACAGCTGCCCGGGTGGCACGGTCTCGATGCCGAACAGCTGTGCTCGTGAGGTGCCCAGGACGTGCGCCAGGAGCTCGGCCGCGTCGTACTCGGGGCTGGGCACGCCCGCCTCGGCAAGGAGTCGGGTGGCGGCGGCCAGCACCGAGCGCCGGTCGATGCCTCGGGGGGTGTTCATCCCTCGAGCGCGGCCAGCCGAGAGGCCAGGTCGGCGTCGACGCAGGAGTCCAGGACGGGCTGGAGGTCGCCGTTGAGCACCTGGTCGAGGTTGTAGGACTTGTAGCCGGTGCGGTGGTCGGAGATCCGGTTCTCGGCGAAGTTGTAGGTGCGGATCCGCTCGGAGCGGTCGACGGTGCGAACCTGGCTGCGGCGGGCCTCGCTGGCCTCGACGTCGGCCTCTTCCTGGGCGGCCGCGAGCAGCCGGGCGCGGAGGATCCGCAGTGCCTGCTCCCGGTTCTGCAGCTGGCTCTTCTCGTTCTGGCAGCTGACCACGATGCCGGTCGGGACGTGGGTGATCCGTACGGCGGAGTCGGTGGTGTTGACGCTCTGGCCACCCGGCCCGCTGCTGCGGAAGACGTCGATTCGCAGGTCGTGCTCGTCGATGCTCACCTCGAGCGGCTCGGCCTCGGGCAGGACCAGTACGCCCGCGGCGCTGGTGTGCACCCGGCCCTGGGACTCCGTCACCGGGACCCGCTGCACGCGATGGACACCGCCCTCGAACTTGAGCAGCCCGTAGGGGGCCTCGCCGGGCTCCCGGTTTCCCCGCGCCTTGACCGCGACGGTCACCGACTTGTAGCCACCGAGGTCGGACTCGGTCGCATCCAGCACCTCGACCGACCAGCCGCGCGCCTCGGCGTACCGGGTGTACATGCGCAGGAGGTCGCCGGCGAAGAGAGCCGACTCCTCGCCCCCCTCCCCCGATTTCACCTCGAGGATCGCGTCCTTGCTGTCGGCCGGGTCGCGCGGGACCAGGAGCCGCCGCAGGCGTTCCTCCGTCGCGGCTCGTCGCTCGGCCAGTACCTCGGCCTCGCGGGCGAACGCCGGGTCCTCGCCGGCCAGCTCGCGTGCGGCCTCGATGTCTCCACCCAGGCGGCCCCACTCCTGCCAGGTGGAGATGATGCGGGACAGCTCGGCGTAGCGCTGGTTGAGGCGCTTGGCCGTCCGTGCGTCGGCGTGCGTCTCGGGCTGGGCCAGTTGCTGCTCGAGGGCGGCGTGTTCGGACGTCAGTCCCTCGACTGCCTCGAACATGGACCCTCTTTCGTCAGACCCGAGCGTGGCGCAGAACAGGCGCCGGTCCCGAGCTCTCGGGACCGGCGCCTGGAGGCGTTACTTCTGGTCGGCCTTCTTCTTCGCGTAGCGGGCCTCGAAGCGGGCCACGCGGCCTCCGGTGTCGAGGATCTTCTGCTTGCCGGTGTAGAAGGGGTGGCAGTTCGAGCACACGTCGGCGTGGATGACGCCGGAGGTGGCGGTACTGCGGGTGGTGAACTTCGCGCCGCAGGTGCAGGTCACCTCGGTCACGACGTAGTCAGGGTGGATGTTCTTCTGCATGGTGTCCTCTCGGGGTCGCCGGGTCGCCGTCCGCAACCTGCGGGGGCGTGAACCGGAACCAGCGGTCAAGTGTGCCACCTGTGACAACGCTCCGGAAATCTTCAGAATTCCTCGGCAGAGCCAGCCTCGCCGGCGTCAGCCGGGCGGGCCTGCAGGGGAAGCCGCAGGGTGACGGTCGTGCCCTCGCCGAGCGTGGACTCGATCAGCATCGAGCCCGCGTGCTTCTCCATGATCGTCTGCACGATCCGGATCCCCAGACCGGAGCCTCCGATGTCCTTGCTCACTGCGTTCGACGCCCGGAAGAAGCGTGTCCCGAGCATGTCGATCTCCTCCTGAGGGATGCCGATGCCGTGGTCGCGCACCGCGATGACCGCCTCCTTGCCCTCGGCGAACAGGGCCACTTCCACAGCGGTGCCCTCGGGGCTGAACTTGACCGCGTTGCTCAGCACGTTGAGCAGCGCGCGGTGCAACATGACCCGGTCCCCGAGGACCAGCAGGTCCTCCTCGGGCTTGGACACCTCGAGCTGGATGCCGCGCCGGGTGGCGCCGAGGTGTACGTCGGTGACGACCGGACGGAGGACCGTCATCAGGTCGACCTGCTCGAGGGACGTAGAGCTCCCTTCCGCCTTGGACAGCGTGAGCAGGTCGTCGACGAGCAGCTGGAGGCGGGCGACGTTGCGCCGCCCGGCCGACAGCATGCGCAGGTGGTGGGGTTCCATCACACCTTCGAACTCGTCGGCCACCAGCTCGAGGTAGCCGTTGATCGTGGTGAGCGGCGTCCGCAGCTCGTGGGAGACGTTGGACACGAAGTCGTCCTGGGCGACATCGAGTGCCCGCTGCTCCTGCTGGATGTGGTCCTCCACCTGTCGGGCCCGGGTCTGCGCCTCGGCGAGGTCGTTGAGTGCCGCGGCGACCGCCCGCACCTCGCGCGGTCCGGCGGCCACCGCCCGTACGTCGTGGTCCCGGGCCATCTGCTGCACCACGACCTCGAGGTCACGCAAGGGTTCCGCGATCTCCTCGGTGAGCCGCCGACGCGACCGTACGGTCACCAGCGCGGCGAGGAGGCCGATCAGGACCACGGCCAGCACGGTGCCCATCAGTCGCCGCGAGGAGTCCGCGTTGGCCTCATCGACCCGAGACTCGAAGGCTGCTGTGGTCGCCTCGTGAGCCCGCCGGAAGTCCGCGAAGCGGGTCACGCCGGTCTGGAACAGCGTCTCGTCGAAGTTGCCGGAACCGCCGGGTCTGGCGATGACGACGGAGCCGTAGTCGTCGATCCACGTCTGCGCGGCCTTCTCCTGCCGGGTCAGGAGCTGCGCCAGGTCGTCGTCGTCGCTGGCGAGATCCTCCACGGACTGCAGGTCAGCGATGAGCAGCTCCTGGGCCTGCTGGTAGTCGGCGCGGGCCGACTTCCGCCCGCCGACGACCCACTCACGTGTCGCGGAACGCATGTCACTGAGGTCGGCGAAGATCTCCTGGTTGGCCGACGCGGCCGGCTGGAGCTCTTCGCCGAGGTACTGCACCGAACGGGTGGTGAAGAGGACACCCAGCATCGCGATGACCGTCATCGCGACGGTCAGCGCCAGGATTCGTACGATCACCGGCGACAGGACGCGGGCGACCGGTTGTCCGCGGGTCACGTCTGGTCGAACCCCGCTCGCTGCATGTCACCCCAGTGGTGGGCGCTGCGCCGGAGCACCTCGACGATCCCCCCGAAGCGCCACCAGGCGTTGAGCTGGCGATAGCCGATGTTCTCCTCGACCGCGGCGTAGATGGCCCGGAACAGGTCGGGCAACCCGCGGTAGCGGCGGAACGAGACCTCCTCGGCCAGCAGCGCGACCAGGGTCACGAACACCGAGAACAGCACCGAGGCGGTGAGCATGATCAGCAGCACCGGAGGATTGACCAGGTCGACGCCGGTGTCGACCCACTGCTCCACCCCGAGGAACACCAGGAGCAGGAAGAAGTACGCGAGGCCGACGACCTCGACGACGGGCGAGAGGAGCTCGAAGAAGAGGAACCAGGGCATGGTGACCATGCCGATGACGCCGTACCGCGGGCGGAAGAGCATCCGCCGGTGACGCACGAAGATCTCGGCCAGTCCGCGGTGCCAGCGCCGTCGCTGGACCCGTAGGACCCGGCGGGTCGAAGGCACCTCGGTCCAGGCCACGGGCTCGGGCACGAAGACGACCTCGGACCTCGTGCGCGACTCGGCGAGGGTGCGGTGGAGGCGCACCACGAGCTCGGCGTCCTCGCCGATGCAGTCCGTGGCCATGCCGCCCGCCTCGAGCAGGAGGTCCTTGCGGAAGATGCCGAAGGCGCCGGAGATGATCAGCAGCCCGCCGAGGCGGGACCAGCCCGCGCGGCCGATCAGGAAGGCACGGAGGTACTCGACGACCTGGACCCTCGCCAGCCAGCGCCGTGGCATCCGCAGGTTGGTGACTCGTCCGCGGTCGACCCGGGAACCGTTGGCGACCCGGACGACACCACCGGCCGCGACCACCCGCCCGGGGTCGTCGGCGAACGGCCGGGCGACATTGAGCAGGGCGTGGGGATCGAGCAGCGAGTCCGCGTCGACCATGCAGACCAGCTCCTTGCGGGCGTGGTTGATGCCTGCGTTGAGGGCGTCGGCCTTGCCGCCGTTCTCCTTGCGCACGAGGGCCAGGTTGTGGGCACCGCGCCGGCTCACCCACGTGCTGAGCACGCTCCCCTTGGTGGGGATGTGACCACCCGGCACCAGGGGAACCTCGACCATGTCGAACTCGGCGATGAGGACCTCGGAGGTGCTGTCCGCCGAACCGTCGTCGATGACGACGACCTCCAGGTCGGGGTAGCGCAGGGAGGTCATCGCGTGCACGGACTGCACGATGTTGGCCGCCTCGTTGTAGGCCGGCATCAGCACCGAGACGCCACGGCTGTTGGGGTGGAGGAACCACTCGTCGTAGCCGGCGTACTCGAGCCGGCGGCGGTAGCCGGTGAGGTCCGCGAGGGCGAGACCGGTCAGCGCGAGGTAGCTGAGGTTGATGAGCACGGAGTAGATCGCAAACCCCATCGCCACCCAGAAGACGACGGTGTTCATGAGTGCGCTCGGAGGCTGGTGAGGGCCTGCACCTCGCGGGCCACCGGGATGGTGCTCAACCGGATCACCCGCTGACCGGGTCGACCGCAGCGGTGGAGCGCGTTGGCCGCGGCCCGGGCCACCTCCACGTTGTCGTCCTCCAGCACGGCGGTGAGCAGCTCCACGGCGTGGGCGGCGCCAATCAGGCCGAGCGCCTGGGCGCTGGCCCGGCGTACGTCGGGGTTCGGGTGGTCGAGCTGGTCACCGAGCACGATGATCGAGGTCGGCAGGCCCAAGGAGCCCAGCGCGTCGATGCAGGCGATCCGGAACTCGTCCGGGGTGTCGGCCAGTCCCGCCTCGAGCACCTCGACGGAGTCCGTCGCGCCGACCAGGCCCAGGGCCTCGGCTGCCAGCCGACCACGGCGCGCATCCTGTTCGTCCCGGCTCTCGAGGGCCTGCGTGAGCTGGTGCCGCAGCCCGGGAGCTGACACCAGGCCGATGCGGTCGATCGCCGCCAGGAAGTCGCCGCGCAGCCTCGGCTCCGCCGCCGCGGCGTCGAGCATCTTCTCGACGACCCTGGGGTCCGGGAACGATCCCAGGGCCAGCATGGCGGTACGCCGCGCGATGAAGTCGCGGTCGTCGAGCCCCCGCAGGAGCTCGTCGCGTCGCCCAGGCTCGGCCAGCACACCGAGGCGGTAGTAGCCACGGCAGCGTCGTACGGCGGAGCGGCTCGTCGTGGAGTGCGTCGCCCGGCCGAGGGCGCCCCAGGCCAGCAGCACTTCGCTGAGGCGCTGGCGGGAGTCGCCGCGCAGCTTGGGCAGGAGGGCGAAGGCACCGCTCTCGACGGCCCTGCGCTGAGCTGGCGTGGCGTTGAGCAGGACGGCGTACGCCTCGTCGATCTCCTCGTCCTCGCCGCTGCCGAGGGTGAGGACGACCCGCCACACCGAGGACCGGACGTGCTGTCGTCGGCGCTCGGCGTGGTCCTTGACGAGCCGCGCCAGGACCAGGCAGAGCGTGATGGCGAGACATCCCGCCACGAGGAGCAGGGCCGCGACGAGCGCGATCCGCTCGACGTTCATCGAGAGCGGGCGAGCAGGGCCTGGACCCGGGAGGCGAGCTCGCGGGGGCTGAAGGGCTTGGTGATGTAGTCGTCGGCGCCGGAGTCGAATCCGGTCTCGACGTCGGTCTCCTGGGCGCGGGCGGTCAGCAGGATGACGGGGATGCCGGCCAGAGCCTCGTCGCCCCGGATCACGCGGATCGCGTCCAGCCCGGACATGCCGGGCATCATCACGTCGAGCACGGCCAGGTCGGGCTTGTGCTCGCGACACGCGTCGATGGCGGCGGCGCCGTCGTTGACCGCCACGATCTCGTGGCCGAGGGTCGACAGCTTGAACTCGACCAGCTCGCGGATGTCGACGTCGTCGTCCGCGACAAGGATCCTCGCCACAGTCACACCTTCCCGAACGGGTGGAACGTGCTCGAAGACTAGCGGGCACGCCCGTGGCCCGGTGGGAGGCGAGCCGCTCGCGGCCCGCTCGCCCCTCCCGGATGGATCAGCTGTCCTTGCCCGGCGGGGTCGGCGTCGTCTTCTGGACCTGCATCAGGAACTCGATGTTGGTCTGCGTCTTCTTCAGCCGCTCGAGCAGCAGCTCGAGGGCCTGCTGCCCGTCGAGGCCCGACAGCACGCGGCGGAGCTTCCACACGATCTGGAGCTCCTCCTTGGTCATCAGCAGCTCCTCGCGGCGGGTGCCCGACTGCACGGCGTCGATCGCGGGGAACAGTCGCTTGTCGGCGAAGTCGCGACGCAACCGGATCTCCATGTTGCCGGTGCCCTTGAACTCCTCGAAGATCACCTCGTCCATCTTCGAGCCGCTCTCGATCAGCGCGGTGGCCAGGATGGTGAGCGAGCCGCCGTTCTCGATGTTGCGCGCGGCGCCGAAGAACTTCTTGGGCGGGTAGAGCGCGGCGGAGTCGACGCCACCGGAGAGGATCCGGCCGCTGGCCGGCGCCGCCAGGTTGTAGGCGCGTCCGAGGCGGGTGATGCCGTCGAGCAGCACCACGACGTCGTGCCCGAGCTCGACGAGCCGCTTGGCGCGCTCGATCGCGAGCTCCGAGACCGTGGTGTGGTCACTGGCCGGTCGGTCGAACGTCGAGGAGACGACCTCGCCCTTGACCGAGCGCTCG
>JBJMIQ010000149.1:0-7559 GCA_045806805.1 Nocardioides sp.
GCCCGTCGCGACGACTCTCCGGATCCGCCCCGCGACCCGGCATGGGGGATGGACCGAGGTCACGCCGATCAAGGCTGCTCCCGAGCTGCTCGACGAGTTCCGCGAGCCCCGCGTGTGATCCTCTACCTCGACACCTCGGCCGCGCTCCGACTTCTCCTCGAGCACCCCGAGACCGGGACGCTGCAGTTCTACCTGGACGAGATGTCCCAGCACGCCACCATCGTCTCCAGCGTCATGATCGAGACCGAGCTGCGACGGATTGCCGCCGAGCACGGAGCGCCTCAGATCCTCGCGACCAGCATCCTCGCGGGCGTCAACCTGATCGACCCGGTCCGGTCCCACTTCGCGATGGCTGGGCTGCTCCCGGTGCGGGGGCTGCGCAGCCTCGAGGCTTTTCACCTGATCACCGCGATGCGCGCCGAGGCCGACGTGCTGATCGCCTACGACCGGCCGCTCATCGAGGCGGCCGCGAGCGTCGGGCTGACGTCGATCTCCCCGGTCTAGGGGCGTGCCTCTTGCTCAGGCGCGCGGGTGCGCCTGCCGGTAGGCCTTGCGCAACCGGTCGGTCGTGACATGGGTGTAGAGCTGTGTCGTCGCCAGAGAGGCGTGGCCCAGGAGTTCCTGAACCGACCGCAGGTCGGCTCCTCCCTCCAGCAGATGGGTCGCCGCGGTGTGCCTCAGCCCGTGCGGCCCGATGTCGGGCGCGCCGGGAACCTCGGCGATGCGTCGGTGGACGAGGGTGCGGACCGCGCGCTGGTCGATGCGCCTCCCCCGGGCTCCCAGGAACAATGCCCCGCCAGCACCCTCCACCCGCAGGTGGGGTCGCCCCAGGGCCAGCCAGCGATCCAGGGCCTGGGCGGCGGGATGTCCATAGGGCACCGACCGCTCCTTGCGGCCCTTGCCGAGGACCCGAACGACGAGGCGTTCACGGTCCACGTCGTCGACATCGAGGCCCACGAGCTCGCCGACCCGGATCCCGGTGGCATACAGCAGCTCCAGCATGGCCACGTCGCGGAGCCCGGTCGGACTGCCGTCGTCGGCGAGCTCCGCGGCCGCCTTGATCAGGTCGCGCGCCTCGTCGGAGCGCAGGACCGGGGGCAACGACCGGTGGGCCTTCGGCGAGGCCAGGCTCGCGCCGGCGTCGAGCTCGACCCGGCCGGTCCGGACCAGCCAGGCGGTGAAGACCCGGGCGGCGGTGGCACGGCGGGCAAGGGTGGTGCGGGACTTGCCCCTGGTCTGCTGGTTGGCGAGCCAGCTGCGCAGGGTTCGCAGGTCGAGTTCGGACACGTCGTCGTGGCCGAGGCGGCGGGTGTGCTCGAGCAGCCCGGCCACGTCGGCGACGTAGGCGCGAACCGTGTGAGCGGTCAGGTCGCGCTCGGCGGACAGGTGACGTTCGTAGTCTCCGAGCACGCGCGCAAACGATTCCGGCAGTCCGGTCTCGGCCTGCTCCGCGTCCTGCTCGGTCATGGCGGCGAGTCTAGGAGTCCCACCTCCCCTCTACGGGGATCATGGCCGCGCCGCCTCGGCGAGCCGCCAGCCTGATCCGGCCCTGACCACGAATCCCCGGGTGGCCAGATAGGTCAGTGCTCCCTGCACCTCCAGCAGTCCCACACCTGCCGTCGCGGCGATCGCGTCCAGGGGCGCGGGCCGGTGGACCGGCACCGCCTCCAGCACCCGATGGTGGCGGCGGTTGAGCCGGTCACGTGCTCGCTCAGGCTCGCGCGGAGGTTCGAGGAGGTGCTCGCCCATGCCGCCGATCACCTCCAGGACGTCTTCGGGACCGGTCACGAGACTGGCGGCACCCCGGCGGATCCAGAGGTGGACGCCCTGCGACTGGGCGCTGGTGACAGGGCCTGGCACCCCCATCACCGGTCGGGACAGGCTCTCGGCCCAGCCGGCGGTGTTGAGCGCACCACTGCGGATCGCCGCCTCGATCAGGACGGTGCCCCGGGTGAGTGCCGCGATCAGACGGTTGCGGGCCAGGAACCGCACTTTCAGCGGGGCACAGCCCAGCGGAACCTCGGAGACGACCGCTCCGACCTGAGCCATGTGCTCAAGGAGACTGCGGTGCGCGCTGGGATAGGGGCGGTCCACTCCGCACGCGAGCACGGCGACCGAGGGATGGTCCAGTGCGAGGGCGCCACGATGGGCTGCCTGGTCGATTCCGAACGCCGCGCCTGAGACCACGCAGTTGCCGGCGCGGGCGACGCCGGCGGCGACCTCGCGGGCGACGTGTTCTCCGTAGGTCGTCGACGTGCGAGATCCCACGATGGCGGTCGAGTCGACCAGGTCGTCGAGGCGGACGGGACCTCGTACCCAGAGCCCGATCGGCATGCCGCCGAGCTCCGACACCGGTTCGGAGTGGGCCAGGTCGTCCAGCTGGGACGGCCACTCGGTGTCACCCGGGATGACGAACCGGATGCCGAGGCGCTCCGCCTGCTCCAGCTCGCGAGCCGGGTCGAGGGTGTCCAGCCGGACCGCGGCGTCGGCCCCCACACCGTCCGTCGCCTGGCCGGCCAGGATGTGCTCGTAGAGCCCCACTGCGCCGACCTGGGCCAGGGCGTTGACGACCCTGAGGTCGGCGGGCTCGGTCAGCCGGGTGAGGGCCGCCCTGGCCAACCGCTCGTCGATCACGAGACCGCCTTCCGGATGGCGGCCGTGTGCAACGGCTCCCCCTGCCGCAGCGCGAGGGCCGTCCGGGTGTGATCCGCGGTCGGCGTGTCGCCGCCCGCGAGATCGGCAACGGTCCAGGCGAGCCTTTGGACCCGGGTCGCCCCGCGCCGACTGAGCTCTCCGTTGTACATGGCATCGTCGACGACGCGTTGGGCCGCGGACGAAAGAGGCCACTCGCGGAGCAGGGCCGGTCCGGGCACGTGTGCGTTGAGCCGCCAGCCGCGGTCGAGATAGCGCGAACTCTGGCGGGCCCGCGCCGCGACCACTCGTTCGCGTACGGCAGCGGAGGTCTCTGGGGCGGCCCATCGATCGCGCTCGTCGTGGGGCCGGACCGGGAGCAGGTGTCGGGTGATGTCGATCCGGTCGGTGATCGGTCCGCGCACGCGTCGGACGTAGTCGCGGCGGTGCTTCTCCTGGCAGGTGCAGCGGTTCTCCCGGGCGTCGGCCCGATAGTCGCCACAGGGACAGGGATTGGCTGCGAACACGACGATGCCCCGCGCCGGGTAGGTGACCGACTCCTCGCCGCGGGCGATGGTCACCTCGCCGCTCTCAAGGGGTTGGCGAAGGGCGTCGATCACGTCGGTCCGCAACAAGGGAAACTCGTCGAGCAGCAGCACGCCGGAATGGGCACGGCTCACCTCACCGGGCCGGACCCGGCCGCTGCCGCCGCCGAGGATGCTCGCCTTGCTCGCATCGTGGTGGGGTGCGGAGAACGGAGGGCGCCGGATCAGGCCGTCGCCCTCTGCCAGCGCCCCGGCCAATGAGTGGAGTGCAGTGACCTCGATCGACTCCTCGATCGTCAGATCCGGGAGGACCCCTGGGATTCGCTCGGCGAGCGTGGTCTTGCCGCAGCCCTTGGGGCCGGAGAGCAGCAGGTGGTGGCCGCCTGCGGCGGCGACCTCGACCGCGAACCGGGCCTCCTCGAGGCCGTGCACGTCGGCGAGGTCCACCTCGTCGAGACGCTGCTCGCCTCGCCAGGACAGCAGCCGACCGCCGGACATCGGCGCGACCGGCGGAGCCTCGGGCACCTCCTCTCCCGAGAGCTCGGCCACGACCTGGCCCAGCGAACGCATGCCGAACACGGTCATGCCGGGGACCATGGCGGCCTCGTGAGCCTGGGGTTCGGGGACGAAGACCCGGTGAATGCCCCGCTGAGCGGCCGCGAGCACCATCGGCAGCACGCCCGTGACCGATCGGAGGCCGCCGCTGAGGGTGAGCTCCCCGATGAAGACCGAGGCGGACAGGTCGACGGCCGGCAGCTGCCCGTCAGCCTTGAGGACCGCCAGTGCGATCGCGAGATCGAAGTGGGTGCCGCGCTTGGGCAGGTCGGACGGTGACAGCAGGATCGTGATCCTGCGGCTGGCCGGCCAGAACAGGTTGGTGTTGTGGACCGCCATCCGGCAGCGGTGGGGTGCCTCGTTGAGCGAGACGTCCGAGCGGCCGACGAGGGTGAGCCCCGCCTGGCCCTGTGAGACGTCGGCCTGCACGTCGACGAGGTGACCAACCGCACCGTCGAGAGCGATCGTGGGTGTGGACGCGACAGGCATCAGCCGATCCCCCGCACGTGTTCGAGCAGCGCCGGCCCTCGCATCGGTCGCAGGACCGCGACCAGGTCGACCCGGGTCTCGGCAGGGTAGACGTCGTTTTCGCGCATCCAGCGCTGCATCAACCTCTGCAGCCGCACCAGCTTGGCGTCGGTGACCGCCTCGTGCGGCGACCCGTGGGAGAGACTGGTACGGGTCTTGACCTCACAACCCACCAGCGCCGACCCGTCGCGGAGTACGAGGTCGAGCTCGCCCTCGTCGCAGCGCCAGTTGCGGTCCAGCACCACCATCCCCTGCTCGGTGAGGTGCCGGGCCGCGACTCGTTCTCCGTAGTCCCCCAGAGCCCGGTTGTGCAGCCCCCGGTTAGGGCCTCCTGGGGCCGGGTCCGTCGTGGTCTCCGTCATCCGCTGACCTCCTCGAGGGCCAGCGTGGCGCGGTGCGGGGACGGTGGAGGCAGGTCCTGCCGCCGCCGGTGGACAAGGTCGGCGCGAAGCACGCCTGTGGATGGAAGGTGGCGGACTTCCGAGCGACGGAGTCCTAGCGGACGAGTCCGACGAGTCCCTGGTCCGGAAGGGTGACCGCCGCGTTGGGGTCCACCCTCATGGTGATGTTGGTGGTGTTGCCGTTGAGCTCGATGCTCGTTGCGACGTACTGCGCGTTGGTCAGGTTCAGGCTCGCGCCGCCGCTGATGACGAACGGCCCGGCGTTGGGGACCATGAAGACACCACGCACCTGGAACAGGCCGCCTCCCGCCATGCTGAAGCCCGTGCTGGAGTTGGTGCCGCTCTCACTCCACAGGGCGAGGTCCTCCAGGCCGTTCACGTCATGCCAGGCGGCGGTCGCCGTTGGCAAGGGGTAGCCCGCGGTGTCCGTGGTCGCGTCGAGGGTGTCAGGAGCCGTCCAGTCGATGCCGCCGCCGTTCTGTGTGAACTGCCCGGTGCCGATGCCGCCGCCGCAAGGAGTCAGGAGGTTGGGGGCCGTCCCCGTCAGCGCGGGCACACAGCCGGTCGTGCTGCCCCCCAACATCATCACGGTCGTACGGCACATCCGGAGCAGGCCGGCGGTCTCCTTGAACTGGCCGGTGCGGACGAACATGACCGCCTTGCCGGCGTTCTGGCCGGTGGTGCAATTGCCGGTTGTATCGGTGAAGCCGTTGGTGTGGACCTGGAACTCCGCACCGGTGCCCAGGCTGACGGCGTCCGCGTTGTCGCCGTGGTTGCCGATATAGACGTGGTGGGCGTTCTGGAGCCTCAGCGACGCGGCCGGATTGACCCAGCCGCGGAAGTAGATGGTGCCGGCACTGAAGGTGAGCGTGGGGTTCGAGTTTGCGCCGACGAACTTGCCGTTGCAGTCGATGTACAGCTTGGACGTGACACTCAGGGCGAGGTTGTTGATGTCGGTCTGGGTCGGCTTGCAGGGGTCGACGCCCGTCGGGAACTTGCTCCAGCCGGCGGGCGGCCCAGACGCGCCCGAGGCGAAGATCGAGCTCGCTCCCGAGATGGCGGGCTTGACGCCGGGGAAGAACCGCTCGTCGACAAGGCGGCGGGTCACCAGGCTGCGTCCGAGGACCTCGGTCTTGGTCCCGCTCGTTCCGTTGAGCGCCGAGGTGCCGTAGACGTTGCTGAGCGAGTCCCGCAAGACCGTACCGGTGATGCCATTGGCCGCCGCGACGGAGGTGATGGAACCTGGCTTGGCCGGGTCGGCTGTTGTGGGGCTCGTCAGACTGAGCGGCGCGGCGTAGGCCACGATCCCATTGGCGGACAGACCGCCGTAGATGTTGCCACTGCATCCGGAGCCGTCGCTGTCGGCGTGGATGGTGCCGGGCTGGGTCTTGCCGTTCGGCGCAACAGCGCCCTCGACGTGGATGAACGAGCCGCCACCGTTGGAGCCGGTCTTGAGGACTGGGCACCCGGTCCGCTTCAGCAGCAGCATGGCGGGCGCGCTGTCTCCGGGCACGGCCCTGATCCTGCCCACCGACCGGATGTCGGTGTTCAGGTCCGACGTCGTGGCCAGGCTTCCGAACCCGGGCTCGCGACTCTGGGCGATCGTGACCGCGAGTTGGTCGCACCCCGCGTACACAGAATCACCGTTGTCGCCGTTGGTGGCCGTGAGTGCGTCCTCCTGCCACTGGTTGGCCGCGACCCCGAAGTCGTAGCCGCTCTCGATGGTGACGTCATACGTGACCCCCTGCGACGTCCCCGTCCAGTGCCACTTGGCCCAGGATGTCTTGTCGGGCTTGCAGGTCGTGTTCCGCAACGTGGTGTCCGTGCAGCCGTTGCCGGTGGCCCCACCGAGTCCGTTGCTCCAGCCGGCGCTCTCGTTGACCCCCGAGAACCGTGCCGTGTTGACCTTGAGGTACCTGATGGCGGTGCACACGCCCACGTAGGGGTGTGGAGTCCCGTCCCCCGTGTTGAGACCGTGAAGTCCCGCGAGGGTTGCCGCGTCAGCGGCAGACCGGTCGACCTGGCGGTCGATTCGAATGAGCCCGAAGTCGATGACCATGGCCGCGACCACGAGTATCGCGGTCAGGGAGAGAGCGACGAGGATGGCCACGGCGCCACGCTCGTCGCGCACTCGGCGCGAACGAGGGGTCACGAGGCGGTACACGTCGTCCCTGCCTCCCGGCCGTAGAAGGCGACGGACTTCCCGCCGACCTCGAGGTTGAGGGAAGGGAGGAGGATGAGCGAGATCTTCGCCGGCCGCTGCATCCAGACGAGCACCGCGCAGCTGCCGGCCGCCATGGTCGGTGTGTCCGGGGCGGTGCCACATTGGGTCCCGATGGACTCGACGTACGTGGTGCCGTCGGCCTTGAGCAGCCGGACGCAGATCTGGTCGTCCGTCGGGGCGGTCGCCCCGCCGTTGAAGTAGACCTGCTTGACCCGATCCTTCACCGATTGGGTCCAGGTGGTGGAGGCGACGTCCGCCGCCGCGCCGTACCGGGCACCCTCGCGCACCGCATTGGTGGCGGAGAGATGGTCTGAGACGGTCGTTCCCGTCGTGATGACGCCGAAGAGGATCGTGAGCAGGATCGGTACGACGAGCGCGAACTCGACCGCCGAGGCGCCGAGTTCGTCACGCTGTCTGCGCGCGCGAGCGACCGAGTGCATGTACGCCGCCCTTCTCCCACGAGACACGAGAACCCGAAAACAGGCATCAACCCAGTCGAAATCGTAGGGCTAGGGCCTTGACCTGTCAGGCCTTCAGTAAAATCCGGCGCGCCCTGGCGCTTTCTTTAACCTTCGTTCGAACCGCGGCTCAGCCCTTCGGTGGGTCGATGTCCGAGGGGCTCAGCTCCTCGACGTTGACGTCCTTGAAGGTCAGCACCTTGACGTTCTTGGCGAA
>JBJMIQ010000150.1:0-7676 GCA_045806805.1 Nocardioides sp.
GCCGAACTCGGTGATCGTCGCGCCGTCTGCGGTGATCCGGGCGGCGTTCCCGACGTTGGCCTGGGTGAACCACATGGTGCCGTTGGCTCCGGCCGTGATCTGCCGTGGACCGGCGTCAGCCGTGAGGGTGGCGCGCTGGAACACCTGGTTGCCGTTGCCAGGGTTCACGAAGCCGACGGTGCTGTTGAATCGGTCGGTGAACCAGACCTTGCCGTCAGAGGCGATGCTGACCGCGTTGACGTCACCTGCCACGGGGAACGTGGTGACGTTCCCCGCTGGGTTGCGGCGAGCGATGACGTCGCCCGATCCGGAAGTCGCGCCGAACCAGACGTTCCCAGCAGAGTCCACGGCGACGTCGGAGGGGTCGGTGAGGGAGTTGGCGCTGAGGGATACTTCGGTGAAACCTCCGGAGACCGTGTCGTAGCGCCAGAGGCTGTCAGCGTTGAAGTCTGTGATCCAGATGTCGTTGCCGCGGGCGGCGAGCTGGCCACTAGTGAACGGGGCGTTGATCAGGGGCAGGACCACACCAGCGGTAGTGATCCGGCCGAGACCGGGATTGCTGGTGAAGTACAGCACCCCACCCGGGCCCTGAACGATGTCATTCGGAAAGCCACCGCCCTCGACCCGGAACTCCGCAATGGCGCCGCGTGGGGTGATCCGACCGATGTTGCTGTGGAAGGTTCCGCCGCCATTCGGGTCGGGCCCAGGCGTGAAGAACTCGGAGGCCTCGGTGAACCAGAGGTTCCCGTCGGAGCCGAGCGTCATGGATGCAGGGTTGCTGTTGGCGCTCGGAACCCGGTAGGTCTTGTACTTGAACTCCGCCGGCGCTGCCTGCGCGGCCGGGAGGGTGCCGCCCACCAGCACCATGCCGGCCACCACGGCCAGGGCGGAGAGTGTGCGTCGGCCAGGTCGTGGCCGGATTCGTGATCGTGAATGCTCGGACATGTGGGGATTCCCCTCTTCGTGCCATGCCACCCGGGACCGGGTGGCCCGGACCGACTATCCCTCTTCGGGCCGTCGGGGGAGGCAAAACGCGAATATTTGCGACCACGCAACGGCTACCACCCTCGACGGCAGATTGCGCGGCAAAAACGGGATTGCGGCGGGGGCGGGGCAGGGGTCGCAGAACGCGGGCCGTACCGAGACCATGGCTGGAGGGGTGGATGCCCTAGTCGGCCGCCGACGGCCCTCCAGACCTCACGTTTGTGCACAAACGGCAGGTCTGGCGGCTGTTTTCACGCCGTTTGGTACCAAACGGCATCCCCCACGAGGCCCGCCGCGGAGTCACCAGACGGGTTCGCTGCGTGCGGCGAGCAGTCGACGGAACGACTCGACACGGTCGGGATCGGCTTCGCCGGCTGCCAGCGCCGCATCCAGCCCACACTCCGGTTCGTCCGTGCCGTGGGTGCAGCCCCGGGGACAGTCTTCGGTCAGCGCCTCGAGGTCGGGGAAGGCCCCGATCAGCTGCCCGGGCTGCACGTGCGCCAGGCCGAAGGACCGGATCCCCGGGGTGTCGACGATCCAGCCGTCCCCACCCGGGAGCCGGAGCATGAACACTGAGGTGGACGTGTGCCGACCCCGGCCGGTCACCACGTTGACGTGGCCGATCTCGCGGTCGGCGTCGGGCACCAGCGCGTTGACCAAGGTGGACTTCCCGACCCCGCTGTGTCCCACCATCACGCTGGTCCGGCCCCGAAGCCGGTCCCGCAGCTCGCTCAGGTCGGATCCGCGCTGGGTCACCACCCACGGGACCCCAAGCGAGCGGTAGGTCGACAGCAGGGTCTCGGGGTGGGCCAGGTCGGCCTTGGTCATGCACAGGAGCGGGTCCATGCCCGCGTCGTACGCCGCCACGAGCGCGCGGTCGATCAGGCCGGTCCGGGGCTCGGGGTCGGCCAGCGCGGTGACCACGACGAGCTGCGAGGCGTTCGCGACGATGACCCGCTCGACCGGGTCGTCGTCGTCGGCGGTCCGCCGCAGGGTGGTGGTGCGTTCGGTCACCTCGACGATCCGGGCGAGCGATCCCTCGGTTCCGGAGGTGTCGCCGACGACCCGGACCCGGTCGCCGACCACGACTCCCTTGCGGCCCAGGGGCCGCGCCTTCATCGCGGTCACCACCGCGTCGCCGACGACCAGGGTGAAGCGGCCGCGATCGACGGTGACGACGACGCCGTCGACGGCGTCGTCGTAGGTCGGGCGCTCCTTGGTGCGGGGGCGGGTGTGGCGGCGCGGGCGTTCGTAGTGCTCCTGGTCCTGGTCGGTCCACCGGCCGGTCGTCACGAGGTCCCCATGAGGCCGGTCCAGAAGCCGGCGAAGTCGGGGAAGGTCTTCGAGGTGGTGCCGATGTCCTCGAGCAGCACGTCCGGCACCGCAGCGCCGACGACCACCCCGGCGTGGGCCATTCGGTGGTCGGCGTAGGTGCGGAAGAGCCCGCCGTGCAGGGCGGCCGGTCGGAAGGAGAGCCCGTCGGGACGCTCGGTCACGTCGGCGCCCAGCCCGCCGAGCTCCGTGGCGAGAGCGGTCAGCCGGTCGGTCTCGTGGCCGCGGATGTGGGCCACGCCCCGCAGATGCGACGGCGAGTCGGCAAGGGCGCACAGGGCGGCCACCACCGGGGTGAGCTCTCCGACGTCATGGAGGTCGAGATCGACGCCGTGGATCGCTCCTGACCCGCGGACGCGCAGCCCGTGGTCGAGCTGCTCGACCTCGCAACCCATCAGGGCGAGGATCTCGCGCAGCGCGTCACCGGCCTGGGTGGTCTCCCGGGGCCAGTCGCGGACGAGCACGCTGCCGCCCGAGACAGCCGCAAGCGCGAGGAACGGAGCCGCGTTGGAGAGGTCCGGCTCCACCACGTGGTCGACCGCCGCAACTGGGCCGGGGGCGACCGACCACCGGTTGGCGTCGGCGTCGTCGACCTCGACCCCGCACCGGCGGAGCATGGCGACGGTCATCGCGATGTGGGGGAGGGACGGCACCGGCTTGCCGTGATGACGTACGTCGACCCCGTGCTCGTAGCGGGCACCGGCCAGCAGCAGTCCGGACACGAACTGCGAGGACGCGGAGGCGTCGATCACGACCGTGCCTCCGGCGACGGCACCTGACCCCCGGACCGTGAACGGCAACGAGCCCCGTCCGCCGTCCTCGATGTCGACTCCCAAAGCCCGCAGGGCGGTCAGTACCTCGCCGACGGGCCGGTTGCGCAGGTGGGCGTCCCCGTCGAACGAGGCGGTCCCGGTGGACAAGCCGGCAACCGTAGGAACGAACCGCAGCACCGTCCCGGCCAGGCCGCAGTCGATCCGGGCGTCGGAGCTGAAGGCGCCGGGAGTGACCGTCCAGTCGTCGCCCGCGGTGTCCACGCTCGAGCCGAGCGCGGTGAGGGCGTCGGCCATCAGCGTGGTGTCGCGTGAGCGCAGCGCGCCCCGGATCACCGACGGAGCATCCGCGATCGCGGCCAGGACGAGGGCGCGATTGGTGAGTGATTTGCTACCCGGCAGGGACACCTCGACGTCAACGGGACCCGTGACCGGCGGTGCCGGCCACGGGTCGGCGAGCCGGGCGGTGGTCACCCGCAAAGGCTATCCGCCGGGATCACCGCAGCTGCGCGGCCGCCAGCTTGGCCTCGCGGCGGGCGGTGGCCCGGAGGTGCCGTGCCTCGCGGCGTACGTCGCGCGCGGTCCGGCGCGTGCGCCAGGCGACTCCGGGCTTGCCCTCGGTGTCGACCGCGGCGAGCAGCAGCCCACCGAGCATCGAGACGTTCTTGAAGAAGTGCACCCGGTGGTTGGCCTTCTGGGCGGGGTCGGACTCATTCCAGAACTGGTGACCGGCGAGTGTCGTCGGGACGAGGGTGGCGGCCAGGGCGGTCGACGCCAGCCGCGGGAAGTGACCTGTCGCCAACGCGACACCTGCGCCGACGTGGACGGCGCCGTTGATCCGCACCAGCGTCACCGGGTCCTCGGGGATCGGCGCCTCCGGCGCCACGCGCTTGGCCAGGGGGACCAGACGGTCGGTGACGATCTTGGCCTTCTCGGCGTAGGCGGGCGCGTTGCGGAGGGCGTTGACGCCGCCGACCACGAACATCGACGCGATCATCGGCCGGGCGATCCTTCTGCTGACGGTCATGTCTCCATTCCTACACGATTCTCGCCCGGCGGGGAGCCCCGCTCAGGAGCCGAGCCTCACCGTCGCCCGGTTGTTGGACCCGTCGGCGTCGGCGGTCCCGTCGTCAGGCGACACCGTGAACACGACCGAGGCGCCGGAGGCGGGAGCGGCCACCGCGCTGAACTCGAGGGTCGCGGACGCGCTGGTCACACGGCAGGTCTCCGGGTGCGGCGAGTTGCACCGGTCGTCGTGGGTCAGGACGACCGTGACCCCGTGCCCGGCGACGGAGAGCGTGGCGGCGCCGCCCGGGGGCAGCCCGGACACGACCACAACCACCCGGTGGAGCGCTCCGGTCTCGCTGCTGGCGGATGCCGTCACTCTCAGATCTGCCTGAGGCGCCGTCGGGGTCGGCGGTCCGTGCTGCTGCCCTCCGGGCTGCTGGTCGGGACCGCCCGTCTGGTCCGTGCCGGGGTTCTGCTGCTGTGGGCCGGGGTCGCTGTCCGGTCCGTCCGGGTCGCCGGAGGCAGGCGGCGCGGCGGTGACCGCGGTGGAGTCAGCCGGGGTCGTGGCCACCCCCGGCCCGGCTCCCTGACCCTGCGTCGGTCGCCGGGGTGTGGCCCCCCGTAGCGGCCTGGGATTGTGGGCCGGGTCGGGATGCGATCCTGGTCGGTCGGCGCGGGCGGGGGTCGAGGGCGAGGTCGCCTGCTGCGTGTCGTCGTCGAGGAACAGGTAGGCAGAGCCACCGATGGCCACCGCCGCGGCGACACCGGCCGCTGCGGACGCCGGTGCGTGGGTTGCGATGAGGTCCCTGGCCCGGTCCAGCAGCACCAGGACGCCGCCTTTCACGGCGGCGATGCCGGCCGCCAGGCCGCCCGCGGAGCCGACGTACGCCGCCGCCGCCCCGCCCAGCAGGAGCGGGGCCAGCAGCCCGGCGAGGTTGGAGTTGACCTCGGTCAGCTCCAGGTAGAGCGCGGTGCAGCGGCGGCACTCGATCAGGTGTTGCTCGACCTTGGCGGCGTCGCGACGGGAGATCCCGTTGCGGACGTAGGCCCCGAGGTTCTGGTGGGTCCAGGCACAGGCGTCGTCCTCGAGCTCCTGAAGGTGCATCGTGAGAAACGCCTGCCGCAGGCCCTCACGGGCCCGGTAGGCCAGCGCCGACACCGAGTTGGCGCTCATGCCGAGCAGCACCGCCACCTCGGCCGGCTTCTGGCCCTCGACCTCGGTGTGCCACAGCACGGCCTGCCAACGCTCGGGCAGCGACGCGAAGGCCTTCGCGGCGGCGGCGTTCTCGAATCCCTCCACCGCAGTGTCCCGGAACGGCACGCCCGGGTCGAAGGGTTCGAGGTCCTCCGTCGGCTGCACGCGTGCGTTCGCCCGGATCCGGTCGACGTGCAGTCGGCGGATGGCGGTGAGCAGGTAGGCCCGGAACGCGAGGTCGGGACCCGAGCCGCGCTGCAGCAGCGAGAACACCTTCGCGAACGCCTCCGAGACGAGATCCTCGGCGTCGGCGGGCGGCACCAGCTGCCGGGCCAGGCGCCGGGCGGCGGTCACGTGCCGCTCGAAGAGCTCGCCGTAGGCATCGGCGTCCCCACCCCGGACGGCCGAGATCAGCTCGGCGTCCGCGGCCCCGTCGGCACGCTGGAGGACGGCGTCCACAAGGGCCCAACGAGCCAGTGCGGAAAAGATCACGCCAAAAAAGATTCAGCACTTTCGCGTCATGACCCTCAGGGGGGCTCGTCTCAAGGATGTACGAGGGGGAGGAGGAGCCGATGGGGATCTTTGCGCCACGCGCGGGAGCGGCTTCCTCCATCCGACCCGAGGCAAGGGCAGCGGAACTGACCCAGACTCAACTGGCGGCACTGCCGCCGGAGTTCGAGGCGGTGGGGGAGGCCCTTGCTTCGGGATCGGGGGAGGCCGAGACATACGTTGTTCTCGGCCATCGCCTCGCCTCGGACGGGGTGTCGCTCGACGAGGCACTCGCGGGTCTCCGGACCACGTGTCGCGTCGTGCTGGGGAGAGACCCGTCCTTCGACGACACCCGCGCCCTTTCGGTGGCGTGGAGTGAGTCCATCCTTGGTTACCTGCACCGCCTGAGCTGCGAGGATCCCGTCTCCGGGCTCGCGACCGTGGCCCACCTGCAGAGTCGGCTGACCGAGCTCTACCGCGGCCAGACCGTGAGGGGGCCCGTCGGGGAGTCCCACGCCCTGGTGGTCCTCGATGTCGGACCCCCCGGGGCCGACGAGGGAACCGGCGTCGCGATACTCGCCGAGGACCTGCACACGGCCCGGGCCGCCGAGGCGGTGCGCAGTGCCTTCGCCGGACCGGAGACGGTGGCCCGGCTCGCCCGACACCGGCTGGCCGTTCTGGCCGAGCGCGACGAGCGGCTCGGCCGTCGCGTCGGGCTGGCCCGTCGTCTCCTCGAGCAGGTGGAGCCGCCAGGCGCGCGGGTCTGGATCGAGGGCCTCCCTGGCACCCGTGAGGCCGCTGCCGCGACGCTCGCCGAGCTGGCCCGTCTCTGACCGGTTCCGTCGGCGCTTGGTCGTAGGGTGGCCGCATGTGCGGCCGCTACGCCTCCAGCCGGCGTCCCAGTGACCTCATCGAGGAGTTCGAGGTGGTCACCGACCGGACGACAGCTCCGCTCGAGCCCGACTTCAACGTCGCGCCGACCAAGGAGGTCTACGCCGTCCTCGAGCGGCCGTCGCGGACGGCCGACGGGTCGAGAAGCGGTGAGCGCCCCGAGCGCCAGCTGCGGGTCCTGAGGTGGGGCCTGGTCCCGTCGTGGGCCAAGGACCCGGCGATCGGCAACCGGATGATCAACGCCCGGATGGAGACGGTCGCCGAGAAGCCGGCGTACCGCCGGGCCTTTGCCTCCCGCCGCTGCCTGCTCCCCGCCGACGGCTACTTCGAGTGGTACCCCACCGAGGAGAAGACGAAGTCGGGCAAGCCACGCAAGCAACCGTTCTTCATCCGCCCCAAGGACGGGGGCGTCCTGGCGATGGCCGGGCTCTACGAGATCTGGAAGGACCCCACCCGCGACGAGGACGACCCCGAGGCGTTCCGCTGGACCTGCACGGTCCTGACGACCGAGGCCGAGGACACCCTGGGCCGCATTCACGACCGGATGCCGCTGATGGTCGAGCCGGACCGCTGGGGCAGCTGGCTGGACGGCGGCAGGTCGGGCAAGGACGACTTGCTGTCGCTGCTGGTGCCGGCTGCGCCCGGACGCCTGGAGGCGTTCCCGGTCTCGCGGGCTGTCGGCAACGTCAAGAACAACGGACCCGAGCTCGTCGAGCCGATTCCGCTCGAGGACGCCGTAGCTACCCCATGAGCACCCCACGAAATCGCTCCGCTGGCGCTCCACGATTCCGCGGGGACCCCGCCGCATGAGCGTGCAGGAGCGCAGCGTCGGGACCGACCACGGCGAAGGGCGGCTGGTCACCCACCGTGCGCGGCGGCCCGTCGCGACCCTGCTGCTCAGTCACGGGGCCGGTAACGGGATCGAGGCCCGCGACCTGAGCGCGCTGGCCGAGGACCTGCCCCGTCAGGGGATCACGGTCGTGCTCTTCGAGCAGCCGTGGCGCGTC
>JBJMIQ010000151.1:0-15906 GCA_045806805.1 Nocardioides sp.
CGAGTTCGGCAAGGCTGTGGGTCGCGACCCCAACAGCGGTCTCGAGGCGGCACAGGGAATCGCGGTGCTGCCCGGTCCCGGTTCCGTGTGGTTCACCATGCCGGCCGCGAACAAGATCGCGTCGCTGAGCTAGGAGCACCATCAGGCAGGCGGCGGCTGCCGTTGTGTGCAGCCGCCGTCGGTCCAGTTGTTCAGGAGCTCTACGAGCCCCACACCGCGCGTGCTCCGGCGTCGCCGGTGAGCACCGTCAGCACCAGCAGCGCGAGAGCCCCGACCACCACCAGACCGAGGACCCCGATCGTCACCGCGGTCCCCCGGGAGTCACGCACGCCGGCGCCTGAGGCCAGCCCGCTCGGACCCCCCAGGGTCAACGCGGCGACCACGGCGATGACGAGGAACGCGAGAGACACCCACATGAGCAGGTCGCCCCGCTCCTCGTGAAGCGTGATCTGGGTGATCTCGGACGGACTGAAGGTGGAGGCCCGGTCCTCGAGGAGGGCCTCGCCGGACAGCTTGGCGATGTAGACGGCCCCCGCGGTCGCCACGGCCAGCGCCACCATCGGCCACCTGATCAGCCATCGCCACCCAGGAAGGACGGCGTAGGCGATCGCGGTGAGCGCCGTGGCCGGACCCAGAAGCACAGCCGCATGCAGCACCAACGCGTGGAGGGGGAGACCGCTCAGTTCCATGGCACGACGATAGGGCACGTCGATGGGCATAGCCTGTCCTCCATGCCGACTCCCGGGCCGACCGACTACACCGACGATCTGCGCCTGGCGCATGTGCTCGCCGACGACGCCGACTCCCTCACGTCGGCCCGCTTCAAGGCCCTCGACCTCCACGTGATGAGCAAGCCGGACCTCACACCGGTCACCGACGCCGACGAGGGGGTCGAGGAGGGCATCCGGCGTACCCTCTCCCGGGTCCGCTCCCGCGACGCGGTGGTCGGGGAGGAACAAGGCACCTCAGGGCACAGCCAGCGCCGCTGGGTGGTCGACCCCATCGACGGCACCAAGAACTACGTGCGCGGGGTCCCGGTCTGGGCAACGCTGATCGCGCTGATCGTCGACGACGAGGTGGTGCTCGGCGTCGTGTCGGCGCCGCAGCTCCAGCGACGATGGTGGGCGTCGCGGGGCAACGGCGCCTGGACCGGGCGTTCGCTGCTCAAGGCGGCCCGCTGCCAGGTCTCCGACGTACGCCGGCTCGAGGACGCGTCCTTCTCCTACTCCTCACTCCATGGCTGGGACCAGCGCGGACGGCTCGACGACTTCCTGTCGTTGTCACGGAGGTGCTGGCGCACCCGCGCTTACGGCGACTTCTGGTCCTACATGCTGCTCGCCGAAGGAGCGGTCGACATCGCGGCCGAGCCCGACCTCGAGCTCTACGACATGGCGGCCCTCGACGTGATCGTCCGCGAGGCCGGGGGTCGGTTCAGCGCGCTGGACGGCAACGACGGCCCGTTCGGCGGCGACGCGCTGGCCTCCAACGGTCACCTCCACGAAGCGGCACTGGCCTTCCTCGGCGGGATGCCCGACGACGGCTCCGATCCCGACTCGGTTCCGGTCGGGCCGGGTTCGGTCCACGACCTGCGAGCCCGGCGGCACGTCCCCGTGGACGAGGACTCCCCCGAGGTCTGAGGATGGGCTAGCGTTGACACAGACGGGGATTTCTTGGTCCAACAGGAAGCCCATCGAAAGTCGAGGTAGGCCATGCGAATCAGCGAGGTCCTCGCCGGGAAGCCCCTCCCGGGTGTCATCACGATCAAGCCCGAGGCCACGGTGCGCGAGCTGCTCGCACTACTGGCCGATCACAACGTCGGGGCCGTGATCGTCAGTCCTGACGGCACCGAGGTCGGCGGCATGGTCAGCGAACGTGACGTCGTACGCCGTCTCAACGACGGTGACGACGCGATCCTCGACGGCCCGGTCACCAACATCATGACCTCAGTCGTGCACACGTGCGAGCCGCACCACCAGATCGAAGAGCTCATGCAGGTGATGACCGAGCACCGCGTCCGGCACGTCCCCATCCTCACGGACGGGAAGCTGTCGGGGATGATCAGCATCGGCGATGTCGTCAAGGCCCGGATCGCTCACCTCGAGTTCGAGCGCGACCAGCTCGGCAACTACCTCTTCCAGACCTGACCCTCGAGACAGGACCACGCGTGGACAAGCCCGAGATCGAGTTCTTCGACCCCGAGCCGCCGACCGACCTCGTCGTCACCGACATCACCGAGGGCGACGGCGCGGAAGCAACCAGTGGATCCACCGTCGAGGTGCACTACGTCGGCGTCACGCACTCGACCGGTGAGGAGTTCGACGCGTCCTACAACCGCGGCCAGCCGCTGTCCTTCCGGCTCGGCGTCGGCCAGGTCATCTCGGGGTGGGACCAAGGCGTGACCGGCATGAAGGTGGGGGGCCGTCGCCAGTTGGTGATCCCGCCTCACCTCGGCTACGGCGACCGCGGGGCCGGCGGTGTCATCGGGCCTGGCGAAACCCTCATCTTCGTGGTCGACCTGCTCGGCGTTGGCTGAGCAGCCGAGCCTGCGAGGGCGCCACAGACGCGTCGAAATCCGGTGAGCGATGCAGGGCGTCGACTCATCACCAAGGGGGCTCTTCCGGAGTGCCCTCGGCGACCACACGGGCCGCGTGTCCGCCGAGGGACACGACGTCGCCGCTGACCAGCCGCCGACCTCGACGCGTCTCGACCTCGCCGTTGACGGTGACTGCGCCGTCGGCGACCAGCGGCTTGGCCTCTCCCCCGGACTCGACCAGGTTGGCCAGCTTAAGGAACTGGCCGAGCCGGATCGCATCGCGGACCGGCACGTCGATCGGGTCTGCCACGGGCCTAGTTGATCACGACGGTGACCGTGTGGATCACCAGTCCGACGAGGCCGCCCACGATCGTGCCGTTGATGCGGATGAACTGCAGGTCACGGCCCACGTGCAGCTCGATACGGCGGGCGGCCTCCTGACCGTCCCAGCGCTCGATGGTGTGGGTGATGACGGTCGTGAGCTCGGCGCCGTACCGTTCCACCGCGAAGACCACCGCGTCGGCGGCCAGGCCGTCCAGTCGCCGACGGAGGTCCTCGTCGGTGGTGAGCCGTTCGGCGAAGGCGGTGAGCTCACGTTGCAGGCGAGACCGCAGCTCCCCCTTCTCATCACGGAGGGCTCCGAGCAGGGCCCGGCGCAGCGCGTTCCACAACGAGATGCCGGTGGCGGAGAACTGAGGATGGTCAAGCAGACGGAGCTTGAGCCCCTCCGCCCTGGCCTGGGTGTCCTCGTCGAAGAGGAGGTCCTGGCCGAGCTGGGCGAGCATCGAGTCCAGTGCCGCTCGGGCGTGGTGGTCGGGGTCGTCACGGATGTCGGCCAGCCAGCGGACCGCCTCGGTGTGGATCTTGGTGGTGACCGCCTCGTTCAGGCGCGGCGGGGCCCACCACGGCGCGCGCTCACTGAGCACCGCCGCGAACGTGTCGGGGTTCTGCACCAGCCATCGGTGGAGCTCCTCGAGGGCGAGATCGACGACGCCGTGGTGGAGGTCGTCGCGCACCACCTCGACCACGAAGGTCCCCAGCAGCGGGGCGATCGGCTCTTCCCGGAACCGCGGCAACAGGACCGCCTCGACGAGCTCGACGATGTGCTCGTCCTTGACCCGGCCCAGGGCGATCGACGCCACGTCGGCCACCTCGTCCACCACACGGCGCGCATTCACGGGGTCGCAGAGCCACTCGCCCAGCCGCCGCGAGATCGTGGCCGCCGCGACCCGGTCGCGGATGATGTCCTCCTGCAGGAAGTTCTCCCCGAAGAACTCCTCCAGCCCCCGACCGAGCTCGTTCTTCCGGCGTGGCACCAGCGCCGTGTGGGGGATGGGGAGACCGAGCGGGTGCTTGAACAGCGCGGTCACCGCGAACCAGTCGGCGATCGCGCCGACCATCGACGCCTCGGCGCCGGCGTTGACGAACCCCAGGAAGCCCTCCTGGTCGAGCGTGGCGATGTAGACCACGGCGGCGAAGATCAGCAGGCCGACGGCAAGACTGCGCATCCGCCGCAGGCCTCGGCGGCGTTCCTCGTCGGCGGCGGGGTTGGCAGTGACCATCGTGATCGTGGCGCTCATCGCGGCTGATTCTTCACCATGACCGCCGGGGTGCCAGAATGCGCGGCATGTCACGAACGGTGGTCACCTTCGGAACGTTCGACGTCTTCCACGTCGGACACCTCCGGGTGATCGAGCGCGCGGCGGCGCTCGGCGACCGCCTGGTCGTCGGCGTGTCAGCCGACGAGCTCAACCTGCGCAAGAAGGGGCGGGAGCCCGTTTTCAGCCAGGGCGAGAGGATGGAGATCGTGGCAGCGCTGAAGATGGTCGACGAGGTGTTCGTGGAGGAGAGCCTGGAGCTCAAACGCGACTACCTCGTCAAGTACGGCGCCGACGTCCTCGTGATGGGCGACGACTGGGCCGGACGGTTCGACGAGTTCGAGGACATCTGCGAGGTGGTCTACCTGCCGCGCACACCCGCGATCTCCACCACAGCCCTGATCGAGAAGATCTCCGCCACCACCTGACCACCAGGGGAACCTTTGATGCGTCCTGCCCATGTCATTGCCACCGTCGCGCTGGCACTCGCGGCGACGGTGTTGCCGGCCGTCTCCACCTCCGCTGCGGGCGACCGGCACACCGTCTCCGGCCGTGAGGCAGCCGGAGACCGCGCCCTGCGCCATGCCGATGCGGTTCTCGAGGGCGTCGGCCGCGGGCAGGACGCCACCCTCGCCCTGCGCGACCTGGCCCAGGCGCTGCCGTCGCTCGGCCCTGCGGAGCGCCGCCAGGCACGGGCGATGCTGGCGCGCCCGACAGACCCTCACGACCACTTCGGCGACTCCTACCGGGTTCCGGCGAAGCGGGCCTGCTCGCCCAACATCTGCATGCACTGGGTCTCCCGCACCTCTGACGCCCCGCCGAACAGGGCGTGGGTGAGCACGACGATGGACGTCATGAAGCAGGTCTGGGCGCGTGAGATCGGCGCGATGAACTACCGTCGTCCGCTCCGCGACGGCCGTCGTGGGGGCGACGGCCGTCTCGACGTCTACCTCAAGGACGTCGGCGGCCAAGGGCTCTTCGGTTACTGCGCCACCGAGCGCCGGTCCCGGACGTCGAAGTGGAAGGCATCCGGTTACTGCGTCCTCGACGACGACTTCGCCAGGTCCCAGTTCGGTGCGCCGCCAAGGGTCAGCCTGAAGGCGACTGCGGCCCACGAGTTCTTCCACGAGGTCCAGTTCGCCTACGACTTCGCCGAGGACGCCTGGTGGATGGAAGCCACCGCCACGTGGATGGAGGAGCAGGTCTTCGACGGCGCCAACGACAACCGCCGCTACATCCCGTTCGGCCAGATCGGAGAGCCGAACACGCCCCTCGACGAGTTCCAGGACGTCGGATCAGCCCAGTACGGCAACTGGCCCTTCTTCGACTACGTCTCCCGGCACTTCGGCCGTGAGGTCGTCCGGAGCGCGTGGCAGGGGGCGGCGGCCGCGGGTGACGACCGCGGCTCCTACTCCATCGAAGCCATCAAGGCCGCGCTCCCGGTGCCTTTGCCTCAGGTGTTCGGGAGGTACGCCGCCGCCAACACCCAACCCTCCGAGTTCTATCCCGAAGGCAGTCACTGGAAGCCCGCGCCACCGGCCCGCACTGCTGTCTTGACCAGCAGGAGTCGCCCCCAGGTGGCGACGTTCCGCAGTGTCGACCACCTGGCCTCCCGGAGTGTCCTGGTCGTGCCCGGGGACGGGCTGGGTGACCCCGGAACGCAGCTCGACGTCAGCGTGGACGGCCCCGTCCTGAAGCGCAGTCCCGTCGCCAGCGTCGTGGTGCGCGACGTCGACGGGAACGTCACCATTGAGCGGATCCCTCTGGACCTCCGGGGTGATGGCTCGACCACGATCCCCTTCGACAGGAGCGCCAGGGTCACGCTGGCCAATGCGTCGACCCGTTTCCGCTGCCGGCAGGGGACGCCGTACTCATGCCGAGGGATAGCACGCGACGACGCGCAGTCCTTCACGTACACGCTGACCGTGCACTGACCGTCGGAGGGTCCTACGGTCCTACTCCTCGATGGTGTGCACGGCGGCTTCCTCGGCGCTCGCGCCCGCGCCGTCGATGCCCTCGTCCTCGGCCACCAGGTCCTTCTCGACGTCCTCGTGGGCGCCCTCGTCCGGAGCCAGCAGGCGGCCGGAGCGTTCCGCACCGACCTCGCCGCCAACCGGCCCGTCGACGATGTCGGCCTCGGACTCCGCCTCGGCGTCCTCCCACACCTCCGGCTCCTCCTGGCGTACGCGGTCGTCGATGGTCTCGCCCTCGCGGGCCTCCGCGGGAGTGACGCCCTTCGCCTTGGAGCCGCGCAGCTCCTCCGGCGGGGAGATCCCCTCGTCGAGTATGTCGTCCACGCCGCGGTCGTCGAGCGTGTCCTGTGGCTGCAGCTGGTCTCCACTCATACGCCGACCGTAGCCCGCCAGGCCGAGGTTCAAACCCTCCGGGTCACTGGACGTTGCCGCTGACCGAGGCGTTGCCGTTCATCGTGAAGGTGCAGGTTCGCGTCTTGTTGCCTCCGCTCGAGCAGGCGCCGGACCAGATGGCGTCGCGACCGTTGGTGGCGCTCAGTGTGATCGACGTGCCCACCTCGAAAGGTGCGGATCCGGTGCTGCCGACCCCGACGTTGATCCCGGCGGGGCTCGACGTCACCCGTTCGCCACCCCGGCCCGTGGCGGTGACCGTCAGGGTCGCCGAGGAGCCCGGCGGGGTCACGGTCAGCGTCGTGGTCCGGACGACGCCCCCGGCGCTCGCCGTGACCGTCACCGCGGTCGAGGACGTGACCGCCGATGTGGTGATCGGGAAGGTCGCGGTCGTCGCACCCGCAGGGACCGTCACGCTTGCCGGCACGGTCGCCGTACCGCTGCTGCTGGAGAGAGCGACGGCGAAGCCCCCGGAAGGTGCGGCCGCGCTCAGCCTGACGGTGCCGGTGGCGGTGCTGCCACCCGTGACGGTGGACGGACTGAGCGTCACCGAGGAGAGCGACGACGGAGCCGGCGCTTGCGAGCGCGGAGTGAACCGACGCACCGTCGAGAAGGGTCCGGCCACGCCGGCCGCGTTGATGCCCCGCACGCGCCAGAAGTGCTCGCGCACGGCGAGCGTGGGTGCGGTGAACTGCGAGGCGGTCACGGTCTGGTCGACGACCAGCGGCGTGGTGAAGCTGCTGGAGTCGTCAATCTGGACGCGGTACATGGTGGCGGCGTTGACGTCGGCCCAGTCCAGGGTGACCGGCTGTGCGGGCGTGGAGGCATTCGCCGGGCTGATCAGCGCGGGTGCCGCCGGCGTGGGCGGCGGGGCCAGTCCGGTTGAGTTGAGCAGCACTGCCATGCCGGAACTGGCGCCACCCCAGGCCAACGCGACATCGGGCCGGCTGTCGCTGTTCAGCCGGGCCGAGAGGATCGCGACGCCGCCGATGCTGGACTGGTTCGGCGGCACCTGGTGGTTGACCGGACCCTGGAAGGTGCCATCACCGTTGCCGTTGCGCGTCTGCATCAGTCCCGAGTTCCCGTTGGCCATCGCCATCGCGAGGTCCTGGAACCCGTCGCGGTTGTAGTCGCCGACGGCGATGAACTGCGGGACGTTGAGCCCGGGATCCGTGAGGATCATGGGAGCTCCGAAGCCGCCTGAGCCATTGCCGATCAGCACCGCCGTCCTGCTGCCGTTGGTCGCGATCGCGACGACCAGGTCGTCGATCGCGTCGCCGTTGAAGTCGGCGACGTCGACGTCGCTGCCGTCGACGGCGAAGTTGTCCGCCACCAGCGTGAGCGTGGGTTGCTGGACGAAGGTCCCGTCGCCGACGCCATGCAGCCGGTAGAGCCGGGCTCGGTCACCGGCAATCGCCAGGTCCTTGATGCCGTCGCGGTTGTAGTCACCGACCGCGATCTCGGCGATCCCGGTGCCGACGTCGACCTCCCGCGTCGGCTGGAACGTGCCGTCGCCGTTCCCGAGCATCACCGAGATCGTCCGGGCCACGACGCAGGGCGCGGTGAAGCAGCCGATCGAGTGACCGATGACCACGTCGAGGCGACCGTCGTTGTTGAGGTCGGTGGCCACGATGGCGGGCGCGTCGAAGCCCGAGGTGTTGGGGAAGTTCACCGGCGCCCCGAACGTCCCGTCACCGTTGCCGCCCAGGAGCGAGAGGCTGTGGTCGGGGGTGTTGATGGTGACGGCCAGGTCAAGGCGTCCGTCGCCGTCGAAGTCACCCGTGGCCACGTCCTGCGGAGCCGACTCGGCCACGGGGTAGGTCGCCCTCGGCCCGAACGTCCCGTCGCCGGTCGAGAGCAGGACGCCGGCGCCCGGGAGCGCAAGGCCGGCCAGGTCCAGCCTGCCGTCGCCGTTGAAGTCACCGACCACGTTGTGGTTGGCGAGGGAGGGGTGGTCGGTGCGGGCGAACGTCGGCACCGTCGTCGCCGCCTCAGCCGGAGCGACGCCCACCAAGAGACCGGCGACGAGGGCCCCGACCAGAAGGAGTGCGGGCCGAAGCTTTCCGGTACGTCGGCGGCGCCCGTTCGTGGGACCGGAACGTGACATCGGGGCAGCCTCCAGACGCCGGATGACTTCCGGCGTGTCCCGACCCCTCGGGTTCATCCTCCACCCTGGGACCCGGGCTCGTCCATGGGCGGGCCGGCGCCACCCGCCTTGAAATTCGCGGTACCGCGGCGGATCGTCTTCCCATGGGCATCTGGGCCAGCGGGAGGATCGGGCGACGGTGGTTGTTGGTGCAGACGGGCCGTGGAGCCGTGGGCATCGCCGTACTGGGAGTGGTGGCCGCCTGCAGTGACTCCGGCGGCACCTCCGCACGCACAGCCGATCCCGCCGAGGACGAGACGTCAGCGACCGAGCCGGCACCGACCGAGTCCGGCACGGCCGACGCCTCCGGCGGCATGGCATGGTCGCGGGTCAACCTCGGATTCGTGTCGGCCTACGTGCTGGTCCGCGGAAATGAGGCCGCCGTGGTGGACACGGGAGTCGGGGGTAGTGCCGACGCCATCGGGCAGGTGCTCGACCAGGCCGGTCCGGGGTGGCGCGGGGTCCGCCATGTCGTGCTGACGCACAAGCATCCCGACCACGCCGGCAGCATCAGCGACGTCCTCGACGAAGCGAGCTCCGCGACCGGGTACATCGGCGAAGCCGACCGCTCCGAGGTCGACGCCCAGCTCAGCGTGCTCGGCGACGGAGACGACGTGTTCGGGCTGCAGATCCTCACGACGCCGGGGCACACCGCCGGGCACATCTCGATCTTCGACCAGGACACCGGGGTGCTGGTCGCCGGCGACGCGCTGACCAACGAGGGCCAGCTGGCCGGATCCAACCCCCAGTTCACCGAGGACGAGGCAGCGGCCGCCGCTTCGGTGCGCAAGCTGGCCGAGCTGGCGCCGAGGACGATCCTGGTCGGCCATGGGGACCCGGTCGTGGACGGTGCCGCCACCGAGCTCGAGGAGCTGGCCTCCTCGCTCTCCTGACAGTCGGCCAACCCCACCCGAATAGGGGGAAGCCACGGCCGTGCACCGGTGGGAGCGTCGATCGACACGCGGAGTCCGCACGCGGGCGGCTTCACGACGCGCCTTCAGGAGGTCCACATGACGCAGACCCACCCGGACAAGACTCACACCGACGTTGATGTGGGACCCATTGACTATCTCGCGGTGGAGTTCCCGAACGCGGAGTTCACCGGTGAAGCCCTGGGTGCGCTGGTCGACCTCGTCGACCGCGGGATCATCCGGGTGCTCGACATGCGCGCCGCGATCGTGACCGAGCAGGGATTCACGGCCATCGCGCTCACAGACATCGACGGCGACGGTGAGCTGGACCTGGCCGTCTTCCAGGGGGTGGAGTCCGGACTGCTTGAGGATGACGATCTCGCGCAGAGCGCGGCACTGGTCGGTCCCGGCGACGCCGTCGCACTCTTGGTCTACGAGAACACCTGGGCCGGTCCGTTTGTCTCCGCGCTCCGCAGGAAGGGCGCGGACGTGGTGGCCAGCGGACGCATCCCCGCCACAGACGTCATCGCGGCGCTCGAAGCACTCGAGACCGCCCGGCCGACGTCGACCGAGGAAGGGGGCCAGTCATGGGCCTGATCGGAGGCATGGCACGCACAGCCGTGGTGGCCGGCACCGCGACCGCCGTATCGAACCGGGTGTCTCGACGCCAGGCCGGACGCTGGGCCGCTCAGGAGCAGCCGCAGTACGAGCAGCAGCAGCAGTACGCATCCCCGCCGCAGTACGCGGCACCGCCCCCGCCGCCTCAGGACGACGCGGACGACATGCTCGAGCAACTCGAGAAGCTGGGCCAGCTCCGCGACAAGGGGATCCTCACCGACGCCGAGTTTGCCGAGCAGAAGGCGCGCCTCCTTTCGGGATGAGCCCGCGGTCCGAGTGAACAACCCGGGCCCCGCCTGATCAGGTCACCTGATGAGGCGGGGCCCGTTGCTCGTGCCCCCAACTCGAGTCGGGGTGTTCAGGCCAGGAGCTTGGCCTTTGCCTGGCGGAACTCCTCCTCGGTGATGGCGCCCGTTGACTGCAGCCGCGCCAACCGCTCGATCTCGTCGGCGGTGCTGCTGCTCGATGCCACATCCTTGACGTAGCTCCGCATCTGCTCCTCGCGCTGCGCCACGTCCCGCATCCGGTGCTCGCCCATCTGCTTGCCGCGGGCGATCAGATACACGAAGACGCCGAGGTAGGGCAGGAGGATCACGAAGACCAGCCAGAGCGCCTTGCCCCCACCGGAGAGATCGTCACTCCGGAAGATGTCGCCGAAGACCGAGATCAGCAACCAGATCCAGATGACGAACAGGAAGAACCAGAGGATCGTCAGGAAGGAGTCCCAGACGGTGAACTCGAAGACGCTGGTCACCACAAACCTCCTGGTGGGCGGGTCCGGCTGCGCGTGGGCCGGTCAGACATCGGACAGAGCCGAGCCGTGGACTGTCAGCGCCATGATGACCGCCACGTCCAGGGCGATGACCGTGATCGACCACAGCGGGTAGGCCGCCAGGAAGCCGACGTTGACGACGGCGCTGATGCATGCCACCGCCGTCCCCACGACCCGCGCCCACATCTTCCCGCGGAACAACGCGAATCCGGCCGCCACGGCGATCACGCCGCCCACGATGTGAATCCAGCCCCACGCCGTGTAGTCGATGTTGAGGACCAGTCCGGAGGACCCCACCACGTAGTAGTCGTCCTTGAAGAGTGCGACCAGGCCCTGGATGACGTGGAACGTGCCGACGAGCAGCATGATCACGGCCGCGAACAGGATCCAGCCGGCCCACCCTGAGGCGTCCGAGGACATGGACCCCGGGCTTCGACCCTCGCCCATCCGGTACGACTCAGCCATGCGTGCCTGCTGACCCTTGTTTGAGTAGTCCGACAAACCACCCGTCGAGCTCATGGGCGCTCACTCCGTTCTTCCAGATGGCAACTGGTGCTACCCAGTCTCTGCACTGGAAGACGGCCCGCATCACCCCTTTTGGGCCACTTGGCGCTCGTCAGTCAGGTTGGGTCAGGTCAGGTCGAACCGGTCCAGGTTCATCACCTTGTCCCACGCCCGCACGAAGTCGCGGACGAACTTCTCCTGCGCGTCGTTGGACGCGTAGACCTCGGCGATGGCCCGGAGCTGGGAGTTCGAACCGAAGACCAGGTCGGCCGCCGTGGCGGTCCACTTCACCGCACCGGAGTCCAGATCGCGGATCTCGTAGACATTCTCCTCGGTTTGAGACGCCTTCCACTCCGTCCCCGGAGCGAGAAGGTTGCTGAAGAAGTCGTTCGTCAACGTGCCCGGCCGGTCGGTGAAGATGCCGTGCCGGGACGAGCCCGCATTGGTACCGAGCGCACGCATGCCGCCGACCAGCACCGTCATCTCCGGGGCGGTGAGGCCGAGCAGGTTCGCCCGGTCCAGCAACAGGGTCTCCGGTGCCAGCTTCTCGCCGGCCCGCAGGTAGTTGCGGAACCCGTCGGCACGGGGCTCGAGCACCCCGAACGACTCGACATCGGTCTGCTCCTGCGAGGCGTCGGTGCGCCCGGGCCGGAACGGCACGGTCACCTCGTGTCCCGCGTCGCGGGCTGCCTGCTCGACGGCGGCGCAGCCACCGAGCACGATCAGGTCGGCCAGCGAGACCCGCTTGTCGCCGGACTGGGCCTCGTTGAACTCCTGCTGGACCCGCCCCAGAGCGTTCAGCGCGGTCTCGAGCTCGGCCGGTTCGTTGACCTCCCAGCCTCGCTGCGGCTCCAGCCGAAGCCGGGCGCCGTTGGCCCCGCCGCGCTTGTCGGTGTCGCGGTAGCTGGCCGCCGATGCCCACGCGGTCGCGGCCAGCCTGGAGACCGACAAGCCGGAATCGAGCAGCTTGCCCTTGAGTGCGGCGACGTCCTGGTCGTCGATCAGCTCGTGGTCCACTGCCGGAACCGGGTCCTGCCACAGCTGTGGCTCGGCGACCCAGGGACCGAGGTAGCGCGACGCCGGGCCCATGTCGCGGTGCAGCAGCTTGTACCAGGCCTTGGCGAACGCGAGCCGGAACTCATCGGGATTCTCCAGGAACCGACGCGAGATCTTCTCGTAGTCCGGGTCCATCCGAAGCGCCAGGTCGGTGGTCAGCATCGTCGGTAGTCGGTTGGGTCCACCGTGGGCGTCCGGGATGGTCGCCTCGGCGTCCTTGGCCACCCACTGGTGGGCGCCGGCCGGGCTCTTGGTGAGCTCCCACTCGTGGCCGAATAGGTTCTCGAAGAACCCGTTGCCCCACCTCGTCGGCGTGCTCGTCCAGGTCACCTCGAGGCCGCTGGTGATCGCGTCCGCGCCCTTGCCGGACCCGTAGCTGCTGTGCCATCCGAGGCCCTGCGCCTCGAGGGGGCAGCCCTCCGGCTCGTCGCCCACGAGGTCGGGGTCGCCGGCGCCGTGGGTCTTGCCGAACGAGTGCCCGCCGGCGATGAGGGCGACCGTCTCCTCGTCGTTCATCGCCATCCGGCGGAACGTCTCCCGGATGTCGCGAGCCGCCGCCACCGGGTCGGGATTGCCGTTCGGGCCCTCGGGGTTGACGTAGATCAGGCCCATCTGGACCGCGCCGTACGGCCCGGACAACTCACGGTCACCGCTGTAGCGCTCGTCGCCCAGCCAGGTGTCCTCGGGTCCCCAGATGATCTCCTCGGGCTCCCAGACGTCCTCGCGCCCGAACCCGAAGCCGAAGGTCTCGAACCCCATGTCCTCCAGAGCGACGTTGCCGGCGAGGACCAGCAGGTCGGCCCACGAGATCTTCTGGCCGTACTTCTGCTTGACCGGCCACAACAACCGGCGGGCCTTGTCGAGGTTGGCGTTGTCGGGCCAGCTGTTGAGCGGCGCGAACCGCTGCGAGCCATCGCCGGCACCCCCGCGACCGTCCTCGATGCGGTAGGTGCCCGCGGCGTGCCAACTCATGCGGATGAACAGTCCCCCGTAGTGCCCGAAGTCGGCCGGCCACCAGTCCTGCGACGTCGTCATCACCTCGACGAGGTCACGCCTCAGACCCTCGACGTCCAGATCCTTGAACTGCTCGGCGTAGCTGAAGTCCTCCCCCAGAGGGTTCCCCCTGGGCGAGTGCTGGTGAAGGACCTGGAGGTTGAGCTGGTTGGGCCACCAGTCCTGGTTGGTCCGCGGTCGACGGTCCACCTTCGCCTCGGGGGCGTCGATGGCCGAGTTCTCGCTCTCGCTGCCGTGCTCAGACACGTCTCTCAGATCTCCTATCTCACTGCTTGCTGGTCAGGGGTGGTCACACACTCCGGGCACAGGGCCCAGTAGGTCACTTCAGCCTCATCGACCACGAACCCGTGGTTATCGGAGGGTTCCAGACAGGGCGTGCTGCCGACGGCACAGTCCACGTCGGCGATCGCACCGCAGGAACGGCACACGATGTGATGGTGGTTGTCCCCCACGCGCGCCTCGTAGCGAGCCGCCGAGCCGGAGGGCTGGATGCGCCGCACCAGCCCCGCCGAGGTGAGGGCTCGCAGGACGTCGTAGACGGCCTGGTGCGAGACCTCGCCGAGGTCCTCCCGGACGGCCCGGATGATCGAGTCGGTGTCGGCGTGGGGGTGGTCGTGCACCGCGGCCAGGACCGCCACCCGGGGACGCGTCACGCGAAGCTGCACCCCGCGCAGCAGGCGCTCGAGGTCGGTCGTCGCGGGCACGTCTGGAGTCTTGCACTTTTCTGGAACGAGTCAAGATCACGCCCGCGTGCCCGCAGTTACCCATTCCGGGTGAGGCGGGGTCACACGCGCGTTGCGACCGTGGGTCGGAAGCCAGCGAGGAGCCAGCACATGACCATTCACAGCGAGCTGAGAGCCGAAGACGTCGCCCTGTTCGGCAACCGATTCCTCACCATGGAGGTGCCGACCCACGAGTTCCCCGAGGCGGGTATGCCCTCGATGGATGCGAAGCGGCTGGTTGGGGAGGACCTCGCGCTCGAGGGCCTGCCCGACCGGAACCTCGCGACCTTCGTGACGACGTGGATGGAGCCAGAGGCGCGGGAGATCATCGCCGGCAACCTGCACCGCAACTTCATCGATCACGCCGAATACCCGCGGACCGCGGAAATCGAGCAGAGATGCATCCGGATGCTGGCCGACCTGTTCCACGCGCCGGGTCCGACGACCGGCGCTCGCACCCAGGGGTCCTCCGAGGCGATCATGCTGGGTGGTCTGTCGCTGAAGTGGAACTGGCGAAAGCGTCGCGAGGCGGCCGGGCTGCCCACCACCAGCCCCAACCTGGTGTTCGGCGGTGACGTCCACGTCGTATGGGAGAAGTTCTGCCGCTACTTCGACGTCGAGGCACGCATCGTGCCCCTGCATCCGGCGAAGTACACGATCGGTCCCGAGGACGTCGAGCCGCACGTCGACGAGAACACGATCGGGGTCGCCGCCGTCCTGGGCACCACGTTCACCGGCCACAAGGACGACGTCGTCGGCATCAACGACCTCCTCGTGCGGATCAGGCGGGAGCGAGGACTCGACGTACCCCTGCACGTCGACGGTGCCAGCGGTGGCTTCGTGTGGCCGTTCCTCTACCCCGACACCAAGTGGGACTTCCGTCTCGAGCAGGTCCGGTCGATCAACGTGTCCGGGCACAAGTTCGGCCTGGTCTACCCCGGCATCGGCTGGCTGATCTTCCGCGAGGAGTCCGATCTGGCGCCGGACCTCGTCTTCGAGGAGAACTACCTGGGCAAGACCGACCGCACCTTCACGCTGAACTTCTCCACCGGCTCGGCGATGGTGCTGGCGCAGTACTACAACTTCGTCCGCTACGGACGTGCCGGCTATGCCTACATCATGGAGATGATGCAGACCAACGCCCGCGTGCTCGCCGAAAAACTGGAGGACATGGGACGGTTCGAGCTGATCGGCCAGGGCGAGGAGCAGCTTCCGCTAGTGGCGTTCAAGCTCGCCGGCGAGGCGCCGTACGACGAGTTCGACATCGCCTGGCAGCTCTCTGCGGAGCGCGGCTGGATGGTACCGGCGTACACCCTGCCGCCCGACGCCCAGCACGTGACGATCATGCGCGCCCTGGTCAAGCAGACCATGAGCCGCGAGCACGTCGACACACTCGCCCGCGACATCGCCGAGGCGTGCGCGACACTGCAGAAGAAGGGTGGCGCCCACCCGTCGGAGCGCCGGAAGATCGTGACCGGTCCCGGTCACTGACCTCGACGGCGACTGGGAATGGACCTCCTCACCGGGCTGGTCGAGCTCTTCGCCGTGGTCGCGGTCGCGGCTGTGGCACCCCTGGTGGCTGCGTTCATCCCCCACCAGCGTGTTCCCCAGGTTGTGCTGCTGATCATCGGCGGGATCCTGATCGGGCCGCAGGGGCTGGGGCTCCAGC
>JBJMIQ010000152.1:0-5274 GCA_045806805.1 Nocardioides sp.
GCGGCCGGATGCAGGACGCCCTTGACGAGATGGCCGGCGCGCGACGCTTCCCGGTCCTGGGCTGACCTCGTGACGCCCCGGACCCGCGCCGCACAGCGCCGGATGACCCGGCCCTGGTGGGTCGTCCGCACCCTGGTCCGCGCCGGACTGGTGGCGCCCCAGCGGCCCGACAAGTACCTCCGCACCCTGGCCGTCGTACGGCGCCAGGGGGTGACCGCCCTGACCGGGATCGGTCTCTCGGCCGTGCGCTGTCCGGACCGGACCGCGCTCGTCGACGAGCGGGGGTCACTCACCGGGTCTGAGCTCGACGCCCGCGCCGACGCCCTCGCGGTCGGGCTCGCCGAGCAGCTCGGCGACCGGAGCGGCCCGATCGCGGTCCTGTGCCGCAACCACCGCGGCTTCATCGAGGCCCTGGCGGCCTCCACCCGTCTCGGAACGGATGCGCTGCTGCTCAACACCGGGTTTTCCGGCCCGCAGCTCGCCGACGTCCTCGAGCGCGAGCGCGCCGTGCTGCTCGTCTACGACGAGGAGTTCGCTCCCCTGCTCGAGGAGGCGCGGAGCCGGGTCGGTCCGGCCGAGGTCGTCGCCTGGGCCGACCAGCCCGGCGACGCCACGACCGTGGACCTGCTCATCGAGCGCCACTCCGGGTCCCACCCGGCGAAGCCGGACTCGCCCGGCCGGACGATCCTGCTCACCTCCGGCACCACCGGGACGCCGAAGGGTGCGCGACTGTCCGGCGGCGGCGGGGCCGCCTCGCTCGCCGCGATGTTCGACCGGATCCCGTGGCGGGCCGAGGAGACCACGGTGGTCGCGGCGCCGATGTTCCACGCCTGGGGGTTCGGCCAGCTCGCGGTGTCGGCAACGCTCGCCTGCACCGTGGTGATGCGGCGCCGGTTCGCCCCCGAGGCGACGCTCGATCTCGTCGACCGTTCCGACGCGACCGGCCTGGCCGTCGTACCCGTGATGCTCGAGCGAATCGTGGACCTGCCCGACGACGTCCTCGACCGATACGACCTGAGCTCCTTGCGGTTCGTGACCGCGAGCGGCTCGCGGATGCGCCCCGACGCGCTCACCCGCTTCATGGATCGCTTCGGCGACGTGGTGTTCAACAGCTACAACGCCACCGAGGCGGGCCTGATCAGCTGTGCCACGCCGGCGGACCTGCGGGCCGCGCCGGACACGGCCGGGCGACCGGTGGCCGGGACGGACCTGAGGATCCTCGACGACGAGGGACATGAGCTGTCGACCGGGGAGGTGGGGCGGATCGCGGTCCGCAGCGACTCCCACTTCGATGGTTACACCTCGGGGGAGAGCAAGGACTTCGCCGCCGGCTTCATGGTCTCCGGTGACGTGGGCCGGCTCGACAAGGCGGGTCGGCTCTTCGTCGTCGGCCGCGACGACGAGATGATCGTCTCCGGCGGTGAGAACGTCTATCCCCTCGAGGTCGAGGAGACGCTGAACGCGCACGACGACGTCCGCGAGGCCGCGGTGGTGGGGGTCGACGACGAGCAGTACGGGCAGCGGCTGGCCGCCTTCGTCGTCCTCGAGCCCGACCGGGGGACCACGGCCGAGGACCTGAAGGGTCACGTCAAGGCGCAGCTGGCCGGCTACAAGGTCCCGCGCGACCTCACCTTCGTCGACGAGCTCCCGCGCAACGCCTCGGGCAAGATCGTCAAGCGGCAGCTCCTCGAGGCCGACGAGGACTGACCGATGGAGCGCATGGAGGGCGTGGACGCCGGCTACCTCTACCTGGAGACGCCGACGATGCACATGCACACCCTCAAGCTCGCGCTCATCGAGCCTCCGGGTGCCCTGGACTTCGCCGCCTTCACCGACCAGCTGCTCGGCCGGCTCGACCGGCTGCCGCCGTTCCGGCGCCGGATCCTCCCGGTACCGGGGCGCCTCAACCACCCGCTGTGGATCAGCGACCGCGACGTCGACCCGGACCGACACGTCTTCCACCATCGGCTGCCGGACCCGGCCGGCATGGCCGAGCTCGAGGCACTTGTCGGCCAGATCGCCAGCACGCCCCTCGCTCGCGACGTGCCGCTGTGGGAGGTGCACGTCTGCGAGGCGCTCGCCGACGGTCGGGTCGCGGTTGTCGGCAAGATGCACCACGCCATCGCCGACGGCGCCGCCTCCAACGCCCTGCTGGCCAACCTCACCGACGCCGTGGCCCCGGTGCCCGGGACGGCGGTGCCGGTCTCCCCCGAGCCCGTGCCGCCCGGTTGGCGCCAGGTCTGGCTCGGCCTGCGCGACGCGGTGGTCCAGCTGTTCACCCTGCCCGCGCTCCTGGGGCGCACGGCGACGGCGGTGCTCCGTGTCAGGCGACGAGAGCGGGAGCGGGTCAGCGTCGTACCCCGCCCGGTGCTCGACGTTCCCCGTGTCTCCTTCAACGGGGCGCTCACGGCGGAGCGCACCTTCGCCACCGCATCACTCCCGCTGGCCGAGATCAAGGAGGTCAGGCGCCGCCACGGCGTGAGCGTCAACGACGTGGTGCTCGGCGTGGTCGGCGGGGCGTTGCGGTCCTGGCTGGAGGACCGCGGCGAGCTTCCGGAGCGCGCCCTGGTGGCAGGCGTCCCCGTGTCGACCGACGCCCCCGGATCCGGACCACGCCTCGGCGGCAACCGGGTCTCGAACCTGTTCACCTCGCTGGCAACCGACGTCGAGGACCCCCACGCCCGGCTCCACCAGATCTCCCGGACCACGTCCGCGTCCAAGGTCGTGCAGCAGACCCTCGGGCCCCGGATGCTGATCGACTGGGTGCAGTTCGCGCCACCCGCGCCGTTGAGCGCCGCCATGAACCTGTACTCGCGAAGCCGTGCGGCCTCCCATCACCCGGCTGCCCAGAACCTGGTGGTGTCCAACGTTCCCGGGCCTCGCGAGCACGTCACCATCGGTGGGACACGTCTCGACGACCTGTTCAGTGTCGGCCCGATCCTCGAGGGCACCGGCCTCAACATCACCGCCTGGTCCTACGTGGACCGGATGAACTTTTCCCTGCTGGGTTGCCCGGCGCTGGTGGACGATCTGGCATCCTTGGCCGCCCGGCTACGACCCGCGCTGGACGAGCTGCTCACCCTGGAGGTCGAGACGATATGTCAGCAGACATGAAGCGGATCCTTGGACAGCTCGCGGGCGCGTCGGTCGTGGGAGTCCGCCACGGGCTGGGGTTCGCCGCCCGTCGGGTGGTCCCCCTGCCGCACGTCGACAGCGTCCCGCAGGGCCGGATCGTCGACCTGCCCGGGCGGGGCCGCACCTTCGTCGTCGACGTCCCCGGACCCACACCGGACGCACCCACCATCGTGCTGCTGCACGCCCTCGGCTGCACGGCGTACCTGAGCTGGGTCGCCGCCCTCGGCGAGCTCTCTCGCCGCTACCGGGTGGTGATGTTCGACCAGCGTTGGCACGGCCGCGGTATCCGGTCGTCGCGCTTCCGGTTCGCCGACTGCGCCGACGACGTGGTCGCGGTCCTGGACGAGCTCGGCATCGACAGCGCCGTGGTCGCCGGCTATTCGATGGGTGGGGCGGTGGCGCAGCTGACCTGGCAGCGACACCCTGAGCGGGTCGACGGGCTGGTGCTCTGCTCGATTGCGAGGAACCTGAGGGGCGCGCGTCGCGAGAAGCTGTTCTTCCCGCTGCTCACCGCGGCGATGCACCCCGTCTCCGGCTACGCGCTGACCAGGGTGGAACGACTCGCCCAGACCTTGCCCGAAGTGCCCTCGGTGGACCCGGTCGACCCCACGGCCTGGGGTGCCGTGGAGTTCCGCAGCACGAGTGCGTGGTCGTTCCCCGAGGTGCTCGGCGAGCGGGGCCGCTTCAACTCGGCGCCCTGGATCGGCACCGTGGACGTGCCCACCTCCGTGGTGGTCACCGCCAAGGACCACACGATCCCGGAGCGCCGCCAGCGGCGGCTCGCCGCGTGCATCGACGGCGCGGAGGTCTTCACGGCTCCGGGCGGACATTCCTCGCTCTTCCTCGACGCCGCCAACTGGGTCCCGGTCTTCCTCGAGGCCGTCGACGCGGTGGCCGCCCGCCTCGACGCGGCCGAGGAGATCGCGGGCTAGAAGGACGCTGGGGGCGTGACACGCGCCCAAATGCGGAGGAACCCGACTGGATGTCGGTAGAACGGTGGTGGCCCCGCGGAGTATGAGTTCGCGGGGCCTTCGTCCCTGGGAATCGCCGAGCAACTCGGCTCGGGCGTGGCTCGGCCCGCTGCCCCTCGTGGACGTCGCGGGTCCAGACCCTCCGAGCGTCCCGGACCCGCACCACGAACGAAACGGGTAACCGAACCCGTAGGTCGGCGGGTGTGCCCCATGCTCCCGTCGGTGAAAGTAGTTGACGGATCAATCTGATCTGAGCGGCGGCGAAAGTGCCGCCCAACCCAACTCCGCATCGGGACGGCTTTCCCGACACACAAGCAACAGAAGGAACTTAATGCGTTTCCGCAACATTCTGGCCACCGGCGCTCTCGCGACCGTGGCGGTGGTCAGCTTCGGCTCGGCTGCAAATGCCTACACGATCGATGCCGCCGGCAAGGGGTTCGTGGGCAAGGGCGAGGTCCAGTCGGCCTTCGGCTGGAACAACGCCAAGATGCAGACCAACCACGAGGCGGTCACGTTCAAGGCCGAGCAGCCGACGACTCAGTCGCTCTCGCAGGAGGTCACCCAGACCGCCATGCAGGTCGGCGCGCAGGCAGGTGTGCAGACCGCCAGCCAGACCGGCACGCAGTCGGCCACGCAGGTCGTCTCGCAGGACCTGACCTGTACCTTCACCAACGGCAACGCCACCAAGGTGTTCCACCGCGACGGCGTCCGTGACGGTGAGCGGACGGGCACCCGCCAGGGCAGCCGGGAGGGCAGCCGCTACGCGGGCCGCTTCGGTGAGCGCACGGGCACCCGCGAGGGCTCGCAGGCTGGCGTGCAAAAGGGCAATCTTGCCTCCGCACTCAGCGACTACGACCGCAAGACTGGTCAGTGGACCGGCTGGTTCCTCAAGGGCTTCGGCCCCACGAGCTACACACCGGTCAGCAGCCCGGTCTGGGACGCCCCGACCTTCGACGGTGACTTCACCTTCGGTGACTACACCTACAAGGCGTGGGACTACTTCGGTGGCTTCGGCTTCGGTGGCTACAACTTCGGCGCCTACACGTTTGAAAACGTGACAGACGTCGAGTGGGGCGAGTGGGACGCGGCTCCGGGGGAGAACCCGGCCGACTGCCTGCGCAACGAGAACGCCGACAAGATCACCCAGATCAGCAACGTGATCACGCCC
>JBJMIQ010000153.1:0-3613 GCA_045806805.1 Nocardioides sp.
TAGCCACCGAGCACTGCCCCGACGGGGAGCGCCACCAGGAACCTGACCAGCACCAGCGCAGCGAGCAGCTGGCTGTCGGAGTGGACGGTCGTCCGGGCGAAGAGGGGGATGTCGATCAGCGCCGCGATCAGGGCGGCGCCCACGAAGAAGCTGACGGCCAGCGAGCCCCAGGCCGGCGTACGCCGCATTGCGCCGCGGGGGACCAGTGGAGCGTCTGCCCGGCGCAGGTGGAGAGCGAAAGCGACGGTGGCTGCGGCGGATCCGAGGAGATACCAGAGGCCCTGGTCCGAGAACACCTGGAGCTTCGGATCGGCCGTCGAGAAGGCCAGGATCACCCCGGCAAGGGCGAGGGCCAGGAACAGGGAGCCGATCAGGTCTGCGTCCCGGAGGGTCTCGGTCCAGCTCCGCAGGTCGACGAGCGGGTGGGCGGCGGTTGCGCAGCGGACCACGAGCAGGACCCCGGCCGCCATCGCCACCACCCCGACCGGGCTCAGCCACCGTCCGTCGGAGACGAACGGAATGAACGCCTGCCCCCAGGTGAGGTCCTGGAGGAGGGGAGCGGGCTGGGTCATGGTGAGGATCCCGGCGGCCAGGGTGGCGAGGAGCAGGAGGGCGCCGACCCAGTCCTTGGCACGATCCATTGGTGGCAAACGGCTCCCGGGCGAACTGTTTTCCTTCCGTTTGGTACCAAACGTCAAGCTCCGCAAGGCCACCGCGAGGACCAGGGCGACCGCGAGGTTGATGCCGAAGATCACCCGCCAGTCGGCGAAGGCCAGGACGACGGCGCCGAACAGCGGACCCAGCACACTGCCGACCTCCTGGACGGCAGAAACCACGCCGAGCGGGACGCCGCGGCGGTGGACGGGGTAGAGGTCGGCGACCAGGGCGAGGGTGGCGGGCACCAGCCCGCCGCCGCCGACTCCCTGCAGGAACCGGCCGACGACCATGCTGGACAGGTCGTAAGCGAGGGCCGTGATCAGCGAGCCGGCCGCGAACACCACGAGGGCCGCGACCAGCACGGGCACCCGGCCCCGCAGGTCGGCGATCCGCCCGATGAGGGGCAGCATCGCGACGTAGCCGAGCAGGAAGCCGGAGACGATCGGGGCCGCCCGCTGGAGCTGGTCGATCGGGACGCCGACGGCGTTCATCATCTCCGGCAGCGCGAGCACGACGACGTAGGTGTCGGCAGCGGCGAAGGCGACGGCGACAGAGGCCAGGCCGAGCACCAGGCGCGGCCGCTCGGTCATGGAGCGGCGATCTTCTTCTCGGTGCCGTAGTCCTCGAACCCGATGGTGTAGGTCATCGCGTCGGTGTTGGGGTAGAAGACCCCGGTGAGCACGGCTTCGCGGAGCTCGCCGTCGGCGCTGACGGTGTACTTCGCGTCGAAGTCACCTGTCGCTCCGGGCAGGATGTTGCGCACCGCGGTGTCCGGCACCGTGCCGGTGAACTCGGTGAGCACCTCCTTGTTGTCCTCGCCTCCGCGGACGCTCTCGCCCTCTTCGAGGCCTTCGGTGGCAGGGAGCAGGGAGGAGAAGCCGGTCTCCGGGCTCATCAGGGTCGCCGGGTCGGGGGCGCCGTAGTCGTCGGGGTCGACATCGGACCAGCCGGGGGTGAGCGGGATCTGGGCGTAGACCTTGTTGTCGACCGCGATCACCGGGACGTTGAGTGAGGTGCCCGAGAGGACGACGGTCAGGGACCCGTCGAACGCGGGCGGGTGCACGCCGACTCCCGTCGCCTCCGTGACGCCGGTGACGCCGGCCGGCAGGTCGGTGGTCTTCAGCGAGAGGTTGACTCCGCTGGTCTCGTCGAGGGTGGTCTTGGCGAGTTTCATGACCTCGTCGGGGCTGCGCTCGTCGGACACCGACCCCTGGTCATCGCTACAGCCCGCCACAAGCCCGAGGCCGATCATGACGCACGCGACCACAAGGCGAGTACGACGGAGCATGGATTCAGCCTGACACACGGGTGGCGGGGTCGAGGCGATGCGCGACCGGCCCGGCGCAGGCGGCGATCGGCTGGCTGCCCGCGACCCCGGACCCGTCGCGGCGTCCGGTGGCCTCCGGCAGGTCGACCGGGGCTCCGCTGGCGGCAGCCGCGCGAGCGGGGGCATCTCCGGCCCAGGCGAACACCAGGGTGTCCTCGCCCTTGAGGAAGCGGTGGCAGCGCACCCCCCCGGTGGCGCGGCCCTTGGCGGGGTACTCGGAGAACGGGGTCACCTTGACCGAGCCGGCTTCGGTGCCCGGGAGCGCGGTCGACGAGCCGGACGCCGTCACGAGCACGGAGGACTGCGGATCGAGCGCGCCGAACCAGGCCACCGAGTCGCCGGCGGCCAGCTTGATACCGGCGATCCCGCCGCCGGAGCGTCCTTGCGGCCGGACGCCGCCGGCTCCGAAGTGCAGCAGCTGCCCACCCGCGCTGACGAAGCAGAGCGTCTCGTCTCCGGTGGCGAGCTGGAGCGCACCGACGACCTCGTCGTCGTCCTTGAGCGAGATCACCTCCCACTCGTCGCGGGAGAGCACCTCCGGATTGACCCGCTTGACCACGCCCTGCCGAGTGCCGAGGACCAGCCCCGGGCCGTCGGTGGTGAGCGAGGTCAGCGCCAGCGGCCGCTCGTCCTGCCCGAGGGAGAGCACCTCGCTGAGCGGCAGCCCACCCTGCAGGTTCGGGTCGTTCGCGGCACCGGGCAGCGCCGGCAGGTCGAGCACCCCCAGCTTCAGCAGCCGCCCGCGTGAGGTGAGCACCCCCACCTCTCCGCGCGCGGTGGTCCGGACCGCGGACACGATCACGTCGTGGTTGGTGCGGGCGCCCCCGGTCCCGGGAGCCTCGTCGTTGCTGGTGCGGGCCAGGAGCCCGGTCGAGGACAGGAACGCGAAGCAGGGGTCATCGGCCACCTCCAGCGGCGTGGCCGTGGCGGTGACGGGGGTGCCGGCCGACTCCAGCAGGACGGTCCGGCGCGGTGTGCCGTAGGTCTTGGCCACGTCGGCCAGCTCCTCGGAGACGACCTTCCGGAGCAGGTCGTCGTCGGCCAGGATCGCGTCGAGCTCCTCGATGGCGCGCTCGAGCTCCGCCTTCTCCTTCTCGAGCTCGATCCGGGAGAACTTCGTGAGCCGGCGCAGCGGCATGTCGAGGATGTAGTCGGCCTGGGCGGACGACAGGTCGAAGACCGAGATCAGTCGCTCCTTCGCTGCGGCGGCGTTGTCGGAGGACCGGATCACCTGGATCACCTCGTCGATGTCGAGGATCGCGACCAGCAGGCCGTCGACGAGGTGCAATCGGTCGGCGGCCTTGCCGCGCCGGTACGTCGAGCGCCGGCGTACGACGTCGAACCGGTGACCGAGGAAGACCTCGAGCATCTCCTTGAGCCCGAGGGTCCGCGGCTGGCCGTCGACGAGGGCGACGCTATTGATGCCGAAGGAGTCCTCCAGCGGTGTCTGGCGGTAGAGCTGCTCGAGGAGCGCCTCGGGGTGGAAGCCGTTCTTGACCTCGATCACCAGCCGCATGCCCTTCTCGCGGTCGGTGAGGTCCTTGATGTCGGCGATGCCCTGCAGCTTCTTGCCCTGCACGAGGATCTTGATCCGCTCGATGACCTTCTCGGTGCCGACGCCGTAGGGCA
>JBJMIQ010000154.1:0-3114 GCA_045806805.1 Nocardioides sp.
CTCTTTCAGCTCTCTGCGGGTCTTCAATGGACCGCCGTGCGTCCAGGCCGGAATGCGGAAGACCGCCACCCCAGCGTGACTGCGACGACTGCCCGCGGCTATCAGGCCATCACCCGGCGGCTGGTGGCGGCTGGCTGGACCGTCGATCAACGTGAAAACTTCCTCGGGTTCGACCTCCCCACGGGACTGGATTTCGACACTGTTTTCATGCAGCGGAAGGTCGGTCGCACGACATTGCACATGACTCTGCAAGTGTTCGACGACGGCGTGCAGGCCGACCTTGGCCACCGGGGTGCCAATGACGCGTGCCGGCTCGCTCGGTAGTGCCCGAACGCGGTTTTTCCACACTGGGAGCAAGAGTCCGCGGATCAGGCGCCGGGGTCCATGACCCGCGCCGGGACCTAGGCTGGACCACGTGCTGACCATCGATCAGGAGACGTACGACGCCATCGTGGCGCACGCAAAGCGGGACCATCCCGACGAGGCGTGCGGAGTGGTGGCGGGCCCGGCCGGCAGCGACCGTGCCGAACGGATGGTCGAGATGGTCAACGCGGCCGGGAGCCCGACCTTCTACGAGTTCGACTCCCTCGAGCTGCTCGCGCTCTACAAGGACATGGACGCCCGGGACGAGGAGCCCGTGGTGATCTACCACTCCCACACCGCCACCGAGGCCTATCCGAGCCGCACGGACATCGGGCTCGCGAGCGAGCCCAACGCCCACTACGTGCTGGTGTCCACCCGGGAGCACGGGAATAACGACGGTCCGGTGGAGTTCAGGTCGTACAGGATCGAGGACGGCGAGGTGACCGAGGAAGAGGTCTCCGTCGTCCCCGCCCAACAACCCGCGAGGAGAACCTGATGGCCATCGAGGTCCGCATCCCGACCATCCTGCGCACCTACACCGGCGGGGAGAAGGCCGTGACCGCGGATGGGTCCAGCCTGAGCGCGGTGATCGACGACCTCGAGGCCAACCACCCCGGGATCAAGGAACGGCTCATCGAGGACTCCGAGTCCGGCCAGGACCTGAGGCGTTTCGTCAACGTCTACGTCAACGACGAGGACGTGCGGTTCATCGGCGGCCTGGAGGCGGAGATCAGCGACGGCGACCAGGTCGTCGTGCTGCCCGCCGTCGCCGGCGGCTGATGACTCGCTACGACAACCTGCTCGCGGCCGTCGGCGGCACCCCGCTGGTTGGTCTGCCCGGTCTCTCGCCCAGTCCCGACGTGCGGTTGTGGGCCAAGCTCGAGGACCGCAACCCCACGGGTTCGATCAAGGACCGTCCCGCCCTGAAGATGATCGAGCAGGCGGAGAAGGACGGACGGCTGCGCCCCGGCTGCACGATCCTCGAGCCGACCTCGGGGAACACCGGAATCTCCCTGGCCATGGCCGCGCGGCTCAAGGGCTACCGCCTCGTGTGCGTCATGCCCGAGAACACCTCCGCCGAGCGCCGCCAGCTGCTCGGAATGTGGGGCGCCGAGATCGTGTCCTCGCCGGCCGTGGGCGGCTCCAACGAGGCGGTGCGGGTGGCCAAGGGCATCGCGGCCGAACACCCCGACTGGGTGATGCTCTACCAGTACGGCAACGAGGCCAACGCGCTCGCCCACCAGGAGGGAACCGGGCCCGAGCTGCTGGCTGACCTGCCTGGGATCACCCACTTCGTGGCCGGGCTCGGCACCACCGGCACCCTGATGGGGGTCTCCCGGTTCTTCCGCGAGGCCAAGCCGGGCGTCAGGATCGTGGCGGCAGAGCCGCGCTATGGGGAGCTGGTCTACGGGCTGCGCAACCTCGACGAGGGCTTCGTCCCGGAGCTCTACGACGAGTCGCTGATCGACTCCCGGTTCTCGGTGGGCCCGCGCGACGCGGTACGACGTGTCCGCGAGCTGCTGGACATCGAGGGCATCTTCGCCGGCATCTCCACCGGGGCGATCCTGCACGCGGCGCTCGGTCAGGCGGCGAAGGCGGTCCGGGCTGGTGAGTCCGCCGACATCGCCTTCGTCGTTGCCGACGGTGGCTGGAAGTACCTCTCCACCGGGGCCTACGAGGGCACCGTCGACGAGGCTGAGGAGCGGCTCGAGGGCCAGCTCTGGGCGTGACCGCCCCGAGCCCCGAGGTCAGTTCCAGTCCAGGTCCTGCGCCCGGTCGTGCTCGCTGCCGGGAACGGCGCCGAGCCCGAGCAGGTCGAGCGCGAGGTTGGCGACATCGCCGTTGCGGACGGGCTGGCGCGCATCGGCGTACGTCGTGCGCCGGTCACGCGGGTCGGCGTAGTCGGGGTTCAGCTCATAGAGGTCAGCCCCGGAGGCGACGGTCGGACCCCACACGAGGAAGGGCACGCGGAAGTCGACCAGTCGCGTCGCGTCACCGTGGTTCTTGCCCGCGCCGCCGTGGTCGGCGGTGACCAGCAGGGCCAGGTGCTGCTTGAGCCTCGGGTGCCCATTGATCGTCCTCACGATGCGACCGAGCCTCCGGTCGGTGGCCCGCACCGCATCGAGGTAGGCGGTGGAGTTCCAGCCGCGGGCGTGTCCGGCGTCGTCCGGACCAGAGAGGTGGAGGAACGTGAACCCACGGTTGTGCCGGAGCAGGTCCCGCCGGGTCATCTGCGCCAGGACCGCGTTGTCGAAGCGCATCCGGTACGAGTCGATGCCGGCGTCCCAGGAGCGCTCGAACAGCGAGAACTTCGTCTTGCTCGCGAGCAGCGCGGTCCCGCGGTCCGCGTTGTGGACTACGCGGAACACGGATGACACATCGTGCCCGGCAGCACGCTGGACTGTCGGTGGTCGACGTCGGTCGTCGTTCCAGGTCACGCCGTGACCACCCCCCGAGCTGTCGATCCGGCGACCGGTCACCATGCCGGTGTGGTTGGGGAGGGTGACGGTCATCTCCCGCTCGGTGCGGGCGTTGAGGGTCGACGCGCCCTGGGCCATGAGACGGTGCAGCGTCGGAGTCCCCGCACGTCCGAGCTGGGTGATCGCCGACGCGCGCAGACCGTCGATCGACACGGCGAGCACCCGGGTCACCGGCCCGCCGGGAGCGGCCCGGTCGACGGTGGGTCGCGCGTGCGTCTTCGAGTCCCCAGGCGTGGTCTGCGATGAGGCCCGCGTTGCCTGACCCTGCGCG
>JBJMIQ010000155.1:0-16971 GCA_045806805.1 Nocardioides sp.
TCGCTCCGGGACGCCCTGGCCACCCGGACCGGGCGACCGGTGACGTTCGGCTGGGGGCCACGGTTCCTGCACTCGACGGGCCAGTACCACAAGGGCGGCCCACCGACCGGCGTCTACCTCCAGATCACCGGGCAGCCCGAGGGAGACCTCGCCGTCCCGGACCGGCCCTTCACCTTTCACGAGTTCCTGACCGCTCAGGCGGTCGGGGACGGACAGGTGCTCGCGGACCAGGGCCGGCCCGTCCTGCGCCTGCACGTCTCGAGCCCCGGTGACCTGGCCGGTGTACACAAGGCGCTGGCGTGACGCGGGCGCGGACCAACCACGGGAACCCGTTGCGGGACCCGGCGGACCGGCGGCTCCCCCGGATCGCCGGACCTTGCGGCCTGGTGATCTTCGGTGTCACGGGCGACCTTGCGCGACGCAAGGTGATGCCGGCCATCTACGACCTGGCCAACCGGGGGCTGCTGCCGCCCGGTTTCAGCGTCGTCGGCTTCGCGCGCCGCGACTGGGCGGACCAGGACTTCGCCCAGATCGTGCACGACTCGGTCAAGGAGCACGCGCGCACCGAGTTCCGTGAGGAGGTCTGGCGACAGCTCGCCGAGGGGATCCGCTTCGTGCAGGGCGACTTCAACGACGACGCCGCGTTCGAGAAGCTGCGCCGGACCATCGAGGAGCTCGACGAGGTCCGCGGGACCGAGGGCAACCACGCCTTCTACCTCGCCATCCCGCCCGGGCTCTTCGGTGACGCAGTCGGTCAGCTCAAGGAGCACGGACTGGTCGAGCCAACGGGTGAATCGTGGCGCCGGGTCGTGATCGAGAAGCCCTTCGGTCACGACCTCGCGTCGGCCCGCGAGCTCAACCGGACCATCGACGAGGTGTTCCCGCCGGAGTCGATCTTCCGGATCGACCACTACCTCGGCAAGGAGACCGTCCAGAACATCCTGGCCATGCGGTTCGCCAACGCGATGTGCGTGCCCATCTGGAACTCCAACTACGTCGACCACATCCAGATCACGATGGCCGAGGACCTCGGCATCGGAGGGCGGGCCGGCTACTACGACGGCATCGGTGCCGCCCGCGACGTGATCCAGAACCACCTGCTGCAGCTGATGGCGCTGGTTGCGATGGAGGATCCGGTCTCCTTCCACGCCGAGAGCCTGCGCCTTGAGAAGCAGAAGGTGCTCAAGAGCGTGGTCCTTCCCCGCCGGCTCGACCTCAACACCGCGCGCGGCCAGTACGCGCCAGGCTGGGCCGGAGGCAAGCGCGTGGCGGGATTCCTGGAGGAGGAGGGGATCAAGCCGGACTCGACCACCGAGACCTACGCCGCGATCCGCCTGGACGTCGACAACCGGCGCTGGGCCGGGGTGCCGTTCTACCTCCGCACCGGCAAGCGACTCGGCCGCCGGGTCACCGAGGTGGCCGTGGTCTTCAAACGGGCGCCGCACCTGCCATTCAGCGCAGTCTCAACCGAGGATCTGACCCACAACACCCTGGTCATCCGGATCCAGCCCGACGAGGGCATGACCCTGCGGTTCGGGTCCAAGGTGCCGGGCACCCAGATGGAGATTCGCGACGTCAGCATGGACTTCGCCTACGGAGGCACGTTCACCGAGGCAAGCCCGGAGGCCTACGAGCGCCTGATCCTCGACGTGCTGCTCGGCGACCCGCCGCTGTTCCCGCAGCACCAGGAGGTCGAGCTCTCCTGGGAGATCCTGGACCCGATCCTCGACCACTGGGCCCGCCAGGACCGCGCCGGCAAGGCGAAACCGGAGCCCTACGGGTCGGGAACCTGGGGTCCGGAGTCCGCCGACCGGATGCTGGCGCGTGACGGCCGGGTCTGGAGGCGGCCATGAACGCGCGGATGATCGAGCTGATCGACACGAGCTCGTCGCAGATCGCCTCCGAGTTCATCCGGGCCAGGACCAAGGCCGGCAGCCCCGCCATGGGCATGGTGATGACGATGGTGATCGTCGTACCGGAGGAGCATGCCGAGGCGGCGATGGACGCGGCGCGGCAGGCGTCGCACGAGCATCCCGCGCGCGTGCTGGGAGTAATCCTCGGCGACGGCCGCGGGGCCGCCCAGGTCAACGCCCAGGTCGGCACCGGCGCCGGCTGGACCGGTGAGACCGCCCTGATCCGCCTCAAGGGCGAGGTGGTCAAGCACGCCGAGTCCGTCGTACTCCCGTTGCTGCTGCCGGACTCGCCGGTGGCGATCTGGTGGCCTGCCGACGCGCCCGAGGATCCGGCCGAGGATCCGCTGGGAGCGCTTGCCCAGCGCCGCATCACCGACGCGGCCGCCACGACGCGAGGCAAGACGAAGGCGATGGAGACCCAGTGCGCGTCCTACGCGCCCGGCAACACCGACCTCGCCTGGACGCGGATCACTCCCTGGCGGGCGCTCCTCGCATCCGCCCTCGAGCAGCACCGGGTCAAGGTGACCAGTGCGTCGGTGGCCGCGGAGCGGATCAGTCCCAGCGCGGACCTCCTGGCCGCGTGGCTCGGCGACCGGCTCCGGGTCAAGGTCAAGCGCACGAGCTCCTCGGGCCCTGGCATCACCGAGGTCGTGCTCGAGACCCGGTCGGGGCCGATCAGCATCGAGCGCCTGGACGGGAGGCTCGCCACCTTCTCCTCGCCCGGGGGGCCCGACCGACCCGTGGCGCTGAAGCGCCGCGACGTGCCTGAGCTGCTCGCCGAGGAGCTGCGACGGCTCGACGAGGACGAGGTCTACGCCGCGACCACCCGGCGCCTGCTCAGTGACCGCAGCTCGTGAGCAGCCCGCGCATCGAGGTCCACGACGACGCGTCGGCCCTCGCCGCCGCGGTGGCGGGTGCACTGGTGTCGCGACTTGCGCAGGCTCAGTCTCGAGGAGAGCAGCCGCACGTTGCCCTCACCGGTGGCACCATCGCCGACGCCGTCCACCATGAGCTGGCGCGGCTGGCCTCGGGTGATCCCGGTGTCGACTGGTCGAAGGTCGACTTCTGGTGGGGAGACGAGCGCTTCGTCCCCGGCGGCTCGTCCGAGCGCAACGCCGGGGCGGCCCGGGCCGCGTTCCTGGATCCGGTCGGCGCCGAGGCATCGCGCGTGCACGAGATCGCTTCTTCCGACGACTTCGAGACCGTCGCCGAGGCGGCCGAGGCCTACGGCCGCGAGCTCCGCACCCATGGGACCGAGGCCTTCGAGGTGGTGATGCTGGGCGTCGGGCCGGACGGCCACGTCGCCTCGCTGTTCCCCGGCCAGCCGACGCTCGACGTCGACGACGAGGTCGCCGCGCCGGTCACCGACTCCCCCAAGCCGCCGCCGGAGCGGGTGACGCTCACCCTCCCCGCGCTCAATCGGACCCGCGCGACCTGGCTGGTCGTCAGCGGGTCGGAAAAGGCGGAAGCGGTCGCCCGCGCGCTGGCCGGCGATGATCTCCCGGCGGCCCGGGTGCACGGAACCGAGGAGACCGTGTGGTTCCTCGATCGCGAGGCAGCTTCGGAGTTGTGACGCGGTTACGGGCTTGCTTCCGTCTCACCGGGTCTCGACCCGCCCGGCGCGACCACGTTCCTCGGTCGCGGGGCTTGCTCGACCTTCGCGAGCCACGGACCGCGCTCGTTCCTCGCGCGCTCCTGCTCGCTCAGAAGATGATCTCGCCGGCCTTGCGGCGGGTCCGGAGCAGCTGGAGCGCCTCGTCGAGGATGGTGGCCGCCTCGGCGTCGGAGCGGCGCTCCTTCACGTAAGCCAGGTGGGTCTTGTAGGGCTCGATCTTGGGCGCCGGGGGCGGGTTGTCGCTGTCCATGCTGGCCGGGAGGCCGCACTTGGGGCAGTCCCAGGAGTCGGGGGGCTGGGCCTCCACCGAGAAGGTCACCACGGAGCGGTGCTCGTGGGAGCAGAAGTAGGTGACGGCCTGACGGGGCGCGGCCTCGCCGCGCTCGGCCTCGCCCATCGGGCCGGCGCCGACCCGGCTCCCGCGGATTGCGTTTCCTCCAACAGCCACGTGCGGTCCTCTCTCAACTCTGGTAGGCCAGAAGCAGGCCCAGGGCGATGATGCAGGCGAACCAGATCGCACCGATCCCGATCGTGAGCCGGTCGAGGTTCCGCTCCGCGACCGACGAGCCGCCCAGAGAGCTGGACACGCCGCCGCCGAACATGTCGGACAGTCCGCCGCCGCGGCCCTTGTGGAGCAGCACCAGCAGAATCATCAGGGCACTCGCAATCACGAGCACGATGGTGAAGAGCAGAATCACGGCCTGAATGCTACGTCACGCCGGGGCGATCACAGCAACGGCATGTCATAGAAACGACAAATTCCACCGAACTCGTCCGCCTGGAGGCTCGCGCCGCCGACCAGGCAACCGTCCACGTCGGCCTTGTCCATGATCCCGGCGACGTTCGCGGCCTTCACCGAACCGCCGTACAGGACACGTGCGCCCTCGGCCGCTGCATCGTCGTGCACCTCGCGGATCCACTCGCGGATCGCGGCACAAACCTCCTGCGCGTCGTCAGGGGTGGCCACCTCGCCGGTGCCGATGGCCCAGACCGGTTCATAGGCCACGACCAGGGAGGCGACCTGCCTCGCAGAGATCCCGGCCAGAGAACCTTCGACCTGCGCGAGCGTGTGTGCCACGTGGTCGCCGGCCCGACGGACCTCGAGTCCCTCACCGACGCACACGATCGGTGTCATCTTCGCGCCAAGCGCCTGCTTCGCCTTGGCGTTGACCACCTCGTCGGACTCGCCATGGTGCTCACGGCGCTCGGAGTGGCCGACCACGACGTAGGAGCAGCCCAGCTTCGCCAGCATGCCCGCAGAGATCTCGCCGGTGAAGGCGCCGCTGTCGTGGGTGGAGACGTCCTGGGCGCCGTACTTCACCAGCAGCCCGTCTCCGTCCACCAGCGTCTGCACCGACCGCAGGTCCGTGAACGGCGGCAACACGACGACCTCGACCTGACCGTAGTCGTGCTTCTTGTCCGCCAGCGTCCAGGCCAGCTTCTGGACGAGCACCACGGCTTCCTGGTGGTTGAGGTTCATCTTCCAGTTGCCCGCCATCAGGGGCGTGCGGGTCTCAGCCATGTGCTTCCTTCGTCTTGGGGTGTCTGGGCGGGCTGACCCGCCGGAAAGTTTCGGGCGGGTCAGCGTTCGAGGACGGCGATGCCGGGAAGGTCCTTGCCCTCGAGGTACTCCAGGCTCGCGCCACCGCCGGTCGAGATGTGCCCGAACGCCGCCTCGTCAAACCCGAGGAGGCGTACGGCGGCCGCCGAGTCGCCGCCACCGACGACCGAGAGGCCCGAGATCTTGGTCAGCGCCTCGGCGATCGCGCGGGTGCCGGCAGCGAAGGCGTCGGTCTCGAAGACGCCCATCGGCCCGTTCCAGAACACGGTGCGCGCGTCGGCTAGCTTCGCGGCGAACGCCTCGGCCGACTCGGGCCCGATGTCGAGGCCCAGGCTGGCGGCTGGAATCTCGGAGGCGGGTACCACGCGGGGCTCGGGCTCGCGGTCGTCGGAGGGGAACGCGGTGTCGACGACCACGTCGGTCGGCAGCACGATCTCGACGCCGGTCTCGCCCGCACGCTCGAGGTAGTCGCGGCAGATCTGGACCTGATCCTCCTCGAGCAGGCTCTTGCCGACCTCCTGGCCCTGTGCCGCGAGGAAGGTGAACACCATGCCACCACCGATCAGGAGCGTGTCCGCCTTGGTCAGCAGGCTGTCGATGACCCCGAGCTTGTCGGAGACCTTGGAGCCGCCCAGCACCACGACGTAGGGCCGCTCGGGGTCGGTGGTGAGCCGACGCAGCACGTCGAGCTCGTCGGCGACCAGGTTGCCCATCGCGTGCGGCAGCCGCAGCGCGACGTCGTAGACCGACGCCTGCTTGCGGTGCACGACGCCGAACCCGTCGGAGACGAACGCGTCGGCGAGCTTGGCGAGCTCGGCGGCGAACGCAGCGCGGACCTCGTCCTCGCCGCTGGTCTCACCCTCGTTGAAGCGGACGTTCTCGAGAACGGCGACGTCACCGTCCTCCAGCCCTTCGACCGTCGCGGTGGCGGACTCACCTACGGTGTCGGTGGCGAAGGCGACCTTCCGCCCCAGTAGCTCGCCCAGCCGTTCGGCCACCGGGGCCAGGGAGTAGGCGGGGTCCGGCTTGCCCTTGGGCCGGCCGAGGTGGGCGACCACGACGACGCGGGCGCCCTGCTCCGCCAGCCGGTTGATCGTCGGCACGCTGGCCCGGATCCGCCCGTCGTCGGTGATGGCGTTGTTGTCGAGCGGCACGTTGAGGTCGGAACGCACGAGCACGCGCCTCCCCCGGAGGTCACCCAGGCTCTCGATCCCGTTGTCGGGCTGCGTCTGATCAGTGGGGGGCACGATCAGAGCGAGGCGCCGATGTACGTCACCAGGTCGGCGAGGCGGTTGGAGTAGCCCCACTCGTTGTCGTACCAGCCAACGACCTTGACCTGGTTGCCGATGACCTTGGTCAGCGGCGCGTCGAAGATGCACGACGCCGGGTCGGTGACGATGTCGGAGGAGACGATCGGGTCGGTGGAGTAGAGCAGGTAGCGACCGTCCGCCGCCTTCTCCTTCGGCGCGTTGACCTCGTCGACCGAGGTCTCGCGGCCGGCCTCGAATGACAGGTCCGTGGCCGATCCGGTCGGCACCGGCACGCGTACGGCGTAACCGTCCAGCTTGCCCTTCAGCTCGGGCAGGACCAGGCCGATCGCCTTGGCCGCACCGGTCGACGTCGGCACCAGGTTGATCGCCGCCGCACGGGCACGGCGCGGGTCCTTGTGAATGTTGTCCTGGAGGTTCTGGTCGGCGGTGTAGGCGTGAATGGTCGTCATCAGGTCTTTGACGATGCCGAACTCGTCGTTGAGCGCCTTCGCCATCGGGGCCAGGCAGTTGGTGGTGCACGACGCGTTGGAGATGACGGTGTGGGTCTCGGCGTCGTAGTCCTCATGGTTGACGCCCATCACCACCGTGATGTCCTCGTTGGAGGCGGGGGCCGAGATGATCACCTTCTTTGCCCCGGCGTCCACGTGGGCCCTCGCGTTGGTGGCGTCGGTGAAGAAGCCGGTGGACTCGATCACCACGTCGGCGCCGACGTCGGCCCACTTCAGGCTGGCCGGGTCGCGCTCGGCGAACGCCGCGACCTCCTGGCCGCCGACCTTGATGGCGGACTCCGTGGAGCTCACGTCGGTGTCGAGCCGGCCCAGGATGGAGTCGAACTTCAGAAGGTGGGCCAACGAGGCGTTGTCGGTCAGGTCGTTGACGGCGACGATCTCGATGTCAGCGTCGCCGGCGTGGACCGCCCGGAAGAAGTTGCGGCCGATGCGGCCGAAGCCATTGATACCTACGCGAACAGTCACTGCGATGCTCCCTACCCCTGTGTCGATTGAAGCTGCGTCGATCTGTGCTGTCAGTCGACCTTATCGCGCGCTGGTGGGGGCGAGGCCGTCAGTTCCCTCACCGGATTTCGACGCGCTCGCACGACCTCGCAAGCTCGGTCGTGTCGCTTGCTCAATCTGCCTGAGCCCACGCGCCGCACTCGTTCCTCGCGCGCCGCTGCTCAGGCATCCTCGGCAAGCATCTCGGGGGTCAGCGAGGCCTCGGTGTCGGGGATGCCGAGCTCCTCGGCACGCTTGTCGGCCATGGCGAGCAACCGGCGGATCCGGCCGGCGATGGCGTCCTTGGTGAGCACCGGGTCGTGGAGCTGCCCGAGCTCCTCGAGGGAGGCCTGCTTGTGCTCGAGCCGCAGGTTGCCGGCCAGGCGCAGGTGGTCGGGTACGTCGTCCGCAAGGATCTCCAGGGCCCGCTCGACCCGGGCGCCCGCGGCCACCGCCGCGCGGGCGGACCGGCGGAGGTTCGCGTCGTCGAAGTTGGCCAGTCGGTTGGCGGTCGCCCGGACCTCGCGCCGCATCCGGCGCTCCTCCCAGGCCATCAGGGTCTCGTGGGCGCCGACCCGGGTGAGCAGCGCGCCGATGGCGTCGCCGTCGCGGATCACGACCCGGTCGACGCCGCGAACCTCCCGGGCCTTGGCCTGGATCCCGAGCCGGCGCGAGACGCCGACCAGGGCCAGCGCGGCCTCGGGTCCAGGACAGGTGACTTCGAGGGCCGACGAGCGCCCCGGCTCGGTGAGCGAGCCGTGGGCCAGGAACGCGCCCCGCCAGGCGGCCACGGCGTCGCAGCCGCCGCCCGAGACGACGTGGGGCGGCAGACCACGCACCGGGCGGCCGCGCTGGTCGAGCAGACCCGTCTGCCGGGCCAAAGCCTCGCCGTCCTTGACGATTCGTACGAGGTAGCGGCTGCCCTTGCGGATCCCGTTGCCCTGGATCATCACCACGTCGGAGGAGTGGCCGTAGACCTCGGCGACGTCCTTGCGGAGACGGCGGGCCGCGGCGCCGGTGTCGAGCTCGGCCTCGACCACGATCTTGCCGCTCACGATGTGCAGGCCACCCGCGAAGCGCAGCATCGAGGCCACCTCGGCCTTGCGGCAACAGTTCTTCGAGATCTGTGTGTTGGCGAGCTCCGCCTTGACCTGTGCCGTCATCGCCATGGGCAGAATCCTGCCATGTACGTCAACAACCCTCTGAGGTCATCCGTCCTCGAAGATCGCGCCGTAGGCGCGGGCCAGCTTCTCGGGATCGTGGCGCGGGCTTCCGTCGTCGAGTGCGACGTCGTCGACGACCAGGCGCGCGCCGTAGGACGCCACCGCCCGCTCGAGCTCGTCGACCTCGGTCAGGGTGCGGGGATCGACCAGCACGGTGTGCACCTTGAGCTCCGGGGCGTGCTCGAACAGGGCGGCCAGGTGGTCCTCGGGTCCGAAGCCCCCGGTCTCCCCGGCCTGCGGCGCCAGGTTTAGTACGACGACGACCCGGGCGGTCGTCTTCCCGAGCGCCTCGCGCAGCTCCGGCACCATCAGGTGCGGGATCACCGAGGTGAACCACGAACCGGGCCCCAGAACCACCCAGTCGGCCTGGTGCACGGCCTGGACCGCCTCCGGGCAGGCCTGCGGATCGGCCGGGTCGAGGGCTACGGAGACGATCTCGCCCTCGGTGGTGGCCACCGCGACCTGTCCCCGCACGGTCTGCGTGGCCGCCGGATCTGCGGGGTCCAGCCCCCTGACCTCGGCCGTGATGTCCATCGGGGTGAGCGCCATCGGCAGGACCCGCCCGGTCGTGCCCAGCAGCCGGCCCATCAGCCGCAGCGCTTCGACGTGGTCGCCCAGGAGCTCCCACAGGCTGACGATGAGCAGGTTGCCGACCACGTGGCCGCGCATCTCGCCGTCGCCCTCGAAGCGGTGCTGGACGACGCTCTCCCAGGTCCGGCCCCACTCGTCGGCACGGGTCAGGGCGGCCAGCGCCATCCGCAGGTCTCCGGGCGGGAGGACCCCGAACTCGCCGCGGAGCCGGCCCGACGACCCTCCGTTGTCGGCGACGGTCACGATGGCGCTGAGGTCGTCGACGACCAGGTCGTCGACCAGCCGACGCAGGGCGTGGAGGGACACGTGCAGGCCGTGGCCCCCGCCGAGGGCCACCGCCGACTGTGCACGCATCGGCTCGGGGCGCCCCGCAGTCACTCGCGTCCCAGGTCGCGGTGGGTGGCGCGGACGTGGTGGCCGCGCTCGGCCAGCCGGCGGGCGATCTCGACGGTCATGGCGACACTGCGGTGCTTTCCGCCGGTGCACCCCACTGCCACGGTCATGAACCGCTTGCCCTCGGTGAGGTAGCCGCGGGTTACCCCCTGCAGGACGGCCAGGAACCCCTCGAGGAACTCCTCGGCTCCAGGCTGGTCACGGACGTAGGCGGCGACCTCCGGGTCGCGACCGGTGCGGGGGCGGAGCTCGGGCACCCAGTGGGGGTTGGGCAGGAACCGCATGTCCGCGACGAAGTCGGCGTCGGCCGGGATGCCGTACTTGAACCCGAAGCTCACCACCGTGATCTTCAGGTTGACGGTGTCCGGGGAGCCGAAGGCGTCGGCGATCCGGTAGGTGAGCTGGTGGACGTTGAGGTCGGAGGTGTCGATGGTCAGGTCGGCCTCGCTGCGCAGGTCGGCGAGGACCTCGCGCTCCCGCTGGAGCCCGTCGAGCAGCCGCCCGCCGGCCTGCAAGGGGTGCGGCCGCCGAGCCGCCTCCTGGCGCCGGACCAGTACGTCGTCGGACGCCTCAAGGAAGACCAGCGTCGCGTGCCGGTTGCCGATCTTGCCCTTGGCGAGGTTGGCGCGGAGGGACCCGAAGAAGGCGCCGGAGCGCACGTCGACCACCACCGCGATCGGCTGACGCAGGCCGCGGCTCTCGTCGACCAGCCGGACCACGTCCTTGAGCAGGCTCGGCGGCAGGTTGTCGACGACGTAGAACCCGAGATCCTCGAGCTCCTTGGCAGCCGTGCTGCGACCGGCGCCGGTCATCCCGGTGACCACCACCAGCTCGCCACGGGTCTGGTCTGCCACGCCCTAGCCCTCCTCGATCTCGCCGGTGGCGGTGTTGACGGAGACAGTCTGGCCGCTCCCTGCCGCCACGGCATCCTTGATCGCCGAGGCGGTGCGGCTGCCGATGCCCGGGACCTGGGCGATCTCCTCGACGCTCGCCGCGCGCAGCTTCTTCAGCGACCCGAAGTGCTTGAGCAGGGTCTTGCGACGGACCTCTCCGAGGCCGGGGACGTCGTCGAGCAGGCTCTCGACCATCGACTTCGACCGACGGCTCCGGTGATGGGTGATCGCGAATCGGTGGGCCTCGTCGCGGATCCGCTGGAGCAGGTAGAGACCCTCGCTCGACCTGGCCATGATCACCGGGTCGGGCTCGCCGGGCAGCCACACCTCCTCCAGTCGCTTGGCCAGGCCGCAGACCGGTACGTCGTCGATGCCGAGCCGGGCCAGGGCCTTCCGGGCCGCGGCCACCTGGGGCGGACCGCCGTCGACGACCACCAGCCCGGGGGCGTAGGCGAACTTGCGCGGCCGGCCGGTCTCGGGGTCGACCAGCATCGGCCCCTCCTGCTCGTCGGGCGAGAGCGAGACCTCACTGCTGCGCGACTGCTCGTCGAGCAACCGTCGGAACCGGCGGGTGATCACCTCGTCCATGGACGCCACGTCGTTCTGGCCCTCGACACCCTTGATCACGAACCGGCGGTACTCGCTCTTGCGGGCCAGACCGTCCTCGAACACCACCATCGAGGCGACCACCTCGGTGCCCTGGAGGTTGGAGACGTCGTAACACTCGATCCGCAACGGCACCTCGTCGAGGCCCAGCGCCAGCTGGATCTCCTCGAGCGCGCGGTTGCGGGTGGTGAGGTCGCTGGCCCGCCTGGTCTTGTGGAGGACCAGTGCCTGGCCGGCGTTGCGGGCCACCGTCTGCTGAAGCGCCTTCTTGTCGCCGCGCTGCGGCACCCGGATCCGGACTCGGCTCCCCCGCAGGTCGCTCAGCAGTCGCTCGAAGGTGTCGGCATCGGGCGGCATCGCCGGCACCAGGATCTCGCGGGGGATGTTCTCTGCATCTCCCGCGTAGAGCTGCAGCAGGAAGTCCTCGACCAGCTCGGGGGTGGAACCCTCCTCGACGCGGTCGGCGACCCAGCCGCGCTGGCCCCGGATGCGCCCGCCGCGGACATAGAAGATCTGGACCGCGACCTCGAGGGGGTCCTCCGCGAGGGCGATCACATCGGCGTCGGTCCCGTCACCGAACACCACCGCCTGCTTCTCGAGCGCCTTCTCCATTGCGGCGAGGTCGTCGCGCAGTCGGGCTGCTTTCTCGAAGTCCTCGGCCTCGGAGGCGGCGTACATCTCCTTGCGGATCCGCTTGACGAAGGCGGCGGTCTGACCGCCCATGAAGTCGCAGAAGTCGTCGACGATCCTGCGGTGGTCCTCGGCGCTGATGTTGCCGACGCAGGGGGCCGAGCACTTGTCGATGTAGCCGAGCAGGCAGGGACGGCCGATCTGGGCCGATCGCTTGAAGACGCCGTTGGTGCACGAACGCATCGGGAACACCCGCAGCAGCAGGTCGACGGTCTCCCGGATCGCCCAGGCGTGGCTGTAGGGGCCGAAGTACCTGGTGCCCTTCTTCTTCGCCCCACGGCCCACCATCACCCGCGGGAACTCGTCGCCGACCGTCACCGCCAGCCAGGGGTAGGACTTGTCGTCGCGGTACTTGACGTTGAACCGGGGGTCGAACTCCTTGATCCAGGAGTACTCCAGCTGGAGGGCCTCGACCTCGGTGCGGACCACGGTCCACTCGACGCTGGCCGCGGTGGTGACCATGGTGGCGGTCCGCTGGTGGAGGTTGCCGATGTCCTGGAAGTACGACGACAGCCGCGCCCGCAGGTTCTTCGCCTTGCCGACGTAGACCACCCGCCCACGGGCATCGCGGAAGCGGTAGACCCCCGGCTGGGTCGGGATCGACCCCGGCTCAGGGCGGTACGACGCGGGGGTGCGCACTGACTTCCTGTGCGCGGGGGATCGGGGCACACCCCAACCCTACGGGCGCGCGCCGACCGGTCGTGGCGGCCGCACCGGTCAGGCGCGGACGATGCTGCCGCTCCGGACGGCGATCTTGAGCGGAGCGAGTCCGGCGGTGGCCGGACCGGTGGTGACCTTGCCGGTGGCGGCGTCGTACTGGCTGCCGTGGAAGAGGCAGGTGATGGTGTTGTCCTGCACCCGGCCGACCGTCTGGCCCTGGTGGGTGCAGACCGCCGAGAAGGCCTTGAACTCGCCCTGCTCGGGTTGGGTGATCACGATCCGCGCGTCGGTGAGCACGATGCCTCCACCGACAGGGACCTCCCGCGTGGTGGCGAGCGCGTTGGCGGGCGCGCCCTTGGTCGACTTCCTGCCGGGCGGGGGCAGGCCCTGCGACGACGGCCCGGAGGGCGACGGCTCGGAGGGTCCGGAGGCCCGCGGCTGCTGCTGCTCCTCGCCGCCGCACCCGGCCAGGACGGCCGCGACCCCGAGGGCCGACAACCCCTGGAAGACGATGCGCCGCGAGGGGCGCAGGTCCGTCATTGCGCGAGACTCACGCCGGTTCGACGCTGTCGACCAGACAGCCCTGGTGGGTGCACACCGCACTGAAGGCCTTGAAGTCACCGGCGTCCGGCTGGGTCACCACGTACTTCTGGTCCCTGAAGACCGTGCCGCCACCCTCCGGCACGTCGGCCGTGGAACACACGACCTCGCCGTCGACCGCGATGTCCTTGCCCTGCACCGAGACCTTCTCGGCGGGCAGGGCGGCCGCGGCCGGACCCTCGAGCACCGAGCCGTCGACCGCGGAGAAGCGGCTGCCGTGACAGGCGCAGACGATGGCGGGCCCGGAGGACTGGCCGCCGGCGTCCGACTCGCTCCCACTCTCGCCGCCGCAGGCCGCGAGCAGCGGCCCTCCCAGGCCGATGGCGGCTGCCCCGCCGAGCACGTGCCGACGCGAGAGTGGGTCGATGCGTCTGTGGGTCGTCATCCTCGGGGCTCCCTCGTGTGCGCGGCGACAATTCTCCGGCAACAGTACGCAGCCCCTGGTCGGCTGAGCCTGACCCGCACGATGCGCTGGATAGCGGGAGTTCTACCCAATTTGCTGACGCGGCAACCCTTCCGCTCAGGATCCGACGCTAGGAGCTGGTGCGGCTCGACCTGGCGCGCGCCGGCCGCTTGCGCGGCTTGGCCTTGGGCGCAGCCGCCGCGAGGATCGGCGCCAGGAACTGCCCGGTGTAGCTGTCGGGGTTGGCGGCGACCTCCTCCGGGGTGCCCTCGGCGATGACCGTCCCGCCCCGGGAGCCGCCCTCGGGACCCATGTCGACGACCCAGTCGGACGTCTTGATCACGTCGAGGTTGTGCTCGATCACCAGCACGGTGTTGCCCTTGTCGACCAGGCTCGACAGCACGCCCAGCAGGCGGCGGATGTCCTCGAAGTGGAGGCCCGTGGTCGGCTCGTCGAGCACGTAGACGGTGCTGCCGGTGGACCGCTTCTGGAGCTCTGAGGAGAGCTTGACCCGCTGAGCCTCCCCGCCGGAGAGGGTGGTCGCCGGCTGGCCCAGCCGGACATAGCCGAGCCCGACCTCGCACAGCGTCTTCATGTGGCGGGAGATCGCCGGGACCGCGGCGAAGAACTCCGCAGCCTCCTCGATCGGCATGTCGAGCACCTCGGCGATCGTCTTGCCCTTGTAGTGGACCTCCAGGGTCTCCCGGTTGTAGCGAGCGCCGTGGCAGACCTCGCACGGGACGTAGACGTCGGGCAGGAAGTTCATCTCGATCTTGATCGTGCCGTCGCCCGAGCACGCCTCGCAGCGTCCGCCCTTGACGTTGAACGAGAACCGGCCCTGGAGGTAGCCGCGCATCTTCGCCTCGGGCGTGGACGCGAAGAGCTTGCGGATGTGGTCGAACACACCGGTGTAGGTGGCCGGGTTGGACCGCGGCGTCCGCCCGATCGGGGACTGGTCGACGTGGATCACCTTGTCGACCTGGTCGGTGCCGCTGATCTTGCGGTGTCGTCCGGGCACCGCCCGCGAGCCGTAGATCTGCTTGGCGAGGGCGGTGTAGAGGATGTCGTTGACCAGCGTGGACTTGCCGGAGCCGGAGACGCCGGTCACCGAGACGAAGAGCCCGAGCGGGAAGGACACGTCGATGTCCTGGAGGTTGTGCTCCCGCGCGCCGTGGACGGTGAGGGTGCGGCCCTTGGCCCGCGGCCGGCGGACGGCGGGCATGGGGATCTCCCGGCGGCCGGAGAGGTACTGGCCGGTCAGGGAGTCGGGGTGGTCCAGCAGCCCCTTGACCGAGCCGGTGTGCACGATCTGGCCGCCGTGCTCGCCGGCGCCGGGCCCGATGTCGACGACCCAGTCGGCGGTGCGGATGGTGTCTTCGTCGTGCTCGACCACGATCAGGGTGTTGCCGAGGTCGCGCAGCCGGACCAGCGTCTCGATCAGCCGGTGGTTGTCGCGCTGGTGGAGCCCGATCGAGGGCTCGTCGAGGACGTAGAGCACCCCGACCAGCCCGGCGCCGATCTGGGTGGCGAGCCGGATCCGCTGGGCCTCGCCACCGGAGAGCGAGCCCGAGGGCCGCTCGAGGGAGAGGTAGTCGAGGCCGACGTCGAGCAGAAAGTTGAGGCGCTCCTGGATCTCCTTGAGCACACGCTCGCCGATCTGCTTCTCCCGCGTCGACAGGTCGAGGCCACGCAGGAAGTCAGCGGTCTCGTTGATCGGCAGCCGGCAGACGTCGGCGATGTTCCAGAGGCCCTCGGCCGTGGTCGACCGGAGGGTGACCGCCCTGGACACGGGCTTGAGGCGCGTGCCCTCGCACACCGGGCACGGTACCTCGCGCATGAAGCCTTCGAAGCGTTCGCGGCTGGTGTCGGACTCTGCCTCGCGGTGGCGTCGCTCGATGTAGCTCTGCACGCCCTCGAACTCGGCGTAGTAAGCCCGCTGGCGGCCGTAGCGGTTGCGGGTGACCACGTGGACCTTGGTCGAGTGGCCCTGGAGCAGGGACTTCCTCGCCTTGGCGGGGAGGTCCTCCCAGGGGGTGTTGAGGTCGAAGCCGAGCTCGTCGCCGAGCGCACCCATCAGGCGCAGGAAGTAGTCGGCCACATGGGCCTGGCTCCAGGGCTGGATCGCTCCCTCCCCCAGCGTCGCCTGCGGGTTGGGTACGACGAGGTCGGGATCGACCTCCATGCGGGTGCCGAGGCCGTGGCAGTCGGGACAGGCACCGAACGGGGAGTTGAAGGAGAAGGACCGGGGCTCGAGCTCGTCGGTGTCGATGGTGTGCTCGTTGGGGCACGACATCTTTTCGGAGAACCGCAGCTCACGCTCGGGATCCTTGGCGTCGCGGTCGACGAAGTCGAGCAGGACCAGGCCGCCGGCGAGGTTGAGGGCGGTCTCGACGGAGTCGGTCAGCCGTCGCTTGGCAGAGTCCTTGACCGCGAGCCGGTCGACCACGACCTCGATCGTGTGCTTCTTCTGCTTGTCGAGCGTCGGAGGCTGGTCGAGGGTGTGGATCTCGCCGTCGACCCGGGCTCGCGAGAACCCCTGCGTCTGGAGCTGCCGGAACAGCTCGACGTACTCGCCCTTGCGGCCCCGGATCACCGGCGCCAGCACCTGGAAGCGCGCGCCCTCGTCGAGGGCGAGAACCTTGTCGACGATCTGCTGAGGCGTCTGGCGCTCGATCGGGGCGCCGCAGGTCGGACAGTGGGGGTGGCCGATCCGGGCGTAGAGGAGGCGCAGGTAGTCGTAGACCTCGGTGATCGTGCCGACAGTGGAGCGGGGGTTGCGCGAGGTGGACTTCTGGTCGATCGAGACGGCCGGCGACAGGCCCTCGATGAAGTCCACGTCGGGCTTGTCCATCTGGCCGAGGAACTGGCGGGCGTAGGCCGACAACGACTCGACGTATCTGCGCTGGCCCTCGGCGAAGATGGTGTCGAACGCCAGGGACGACTTGCCCTACCCCGAGAGCCCGGTGAAGACGATCAGCGAGTCACGCGGGAGATCGAGGGAGACGTCCTTGAGGTTGTGCTCGCGAGCGCCTCGGATGATGAGCTGATCTGCCACGACGACAACCCTCTCACGGGGCTCCGACAGCCCTCGTCTCCTTCGCCCCCCGGGGTGACCGGAGGGGTGGCGGAGCGGCCGGTTGACGAGCGGGTCAAGATGACCCCATGACCCCAGGAGAACGTCCGGACCTCGACCCGCAGGGCGCCTTCGAGCTGCTGCCGGAGGCGACGCAGCGGCTCGTCCGCACCGTCGACGGCCTCGAGGACCGACAGCTCGCCGAGCCCAGCGGCCTCCCCGGCTGGACGCGGGCCCACGTGGTCGCCCACCTGGCCCTGAACGCCGAGGGGCTGGCCGCGGTGCTGACGGGGCGGATCGAGGGTGAACCGACCACGATGTACATCTCCGAGGAGGCGCGCACCAGCGAGATCGAGGAGCTGGCCCGCGCCGACCGCGCCGAGCTGCGCGAGCGGTTCCTGGCCGGCACCACGCTGGTGGCCGATGCCGTCGACCGGCTGCCGGACGAGTTCTGGACCGAGACCTTCGAGCGCACGCCGGGTGGCCG
>JBJMIQ010000156.1:0-25168 GCA_045806805.1 Nocardioides sp.
CGAGGGCGGTTCCGACTCCTGGGACGAGCCGACCAACTGGACGGACGGCGTACCGACGGTCGAGAGCATCGTCTGTGTTCCGGTCACCACCACCGGTCCAGAAATAGAGAGCGACGCGACCGTGGCGACGCTGACCCTGCAGGGGCGCATGACCGTAGACGCCAGCCTGGAGGTCGGCGCACTTGAGGCTGACGGAGGCACCCTCTCCGGAGGAGCAACGAGCGTCACACACAGTCTCACGGGAACCGGGCTAACCCTCAGCGAAGGTACCGCCCTCGACCAGTGGGGCACCGCCGAGCTGGATGACTGGAGCGCGCAAGGCGCCCGTATCACCGTGCACGGCGCCGCCGAACTGGCGCCCGGCGCGGAGATCGACACCCTCGGCGGTCTGTTCACCATCGCGGACACGGGCTCACTGACGATGGATGTCGCCGGGTCGTCCGCAGAGGTGATTGGCGGATTCGCCAACCATGGCACGGCTACGGCCACCGCCGGACGCCTGTTGATGATGGGGGCATCTCCCGAGGACGCCCAACCCGGCCAGTTCTCCACTGGCACCTTCACCGGGGCACCGGACGCACTCTTCAACCTGGCCTACACCGAGCTTCGCGACTCTGTGCTCGAGCATGTGACCTTGGCCGACCACGTCACGGTGCCGGAGGGCAGCCATCTTGCCGTCGACTCCTCCAGCCTGTCGGAGGTGATCATCGAGGGTTCTCTCGACTCCCGCGGTGCGACGACGCTCGACGCCGCCGACGTGAGCGGTGATGTCAGTGTTCAATCGGGGACGCTGTCGGTGCCGAGCCTCGCGCCCACCACGTTGGGTGAGGACGGCACCCTCGCCAAGGGTTCGTGGAACGCGTACTTTGACGCCACCTTGGACCTGCCGTCCGTCACGACCGTCGACGCATGGCTGTTCGCCGGTCCCGACGCTTCGTTCGGCGATGGTTTGGCGAACCTGACCGGTATCGGCCCGAACGGAAACGTGGTGCTCGATCGGGACCTCGGGGTCCCAGGCCGGTTCCGCAACGAGGGGGTTCTCTCCCTCGGCCCCGGCTCCCGTCTCGACGTGGGCGGGAAGTTCCGACAGCTGGCCACCGGCACGCTGATGACCTGGCTCGACGCATCAGGCCGGGGCCGGGTACGTGCCGAGGGTCCGCGTGACCTGGCCGGCGAGCTGTGGGTGGAGCGAGACCCGGCGTACAAGCCTCCGGTCGGCACCGTCCTGAACTTCATCACCAGCGCCGGAGCCAGCAGCGCTGACGATGCCTTCGACAAGGTGGTCTCGCCCAAGTACGGCACCCGGAAGAAGATCCGCCCCGTCTACGGCGTCAACCGTGTGCGCCTCCGGGTCGACCGCATCGGCTAAAGCGATTGGCGAGCGCCCTCTGCGGGTGCCACGATTATCAGTTGTGACCTGGCGAGACCGACTGCGCGCGATGCGCATGGACGTCACGCCCCTGCGCGACTCGCGTGACTTCCGGCTGCTGTTCGCGGCCGGCACGGTCTTCTACTTCGGCGCGATGGTGTCGTACGTCGCGATCCCCTACCAGATCTACACGCTGACGGGCTCCAACTTCGCGGTCGGCGCGATCGGCCTGGTCGAGCTGGCGCCGCTGATCGTCTTCGGCCTGTACGGCGGTGCCCTGGCCGACCACGTGGACCGGCGCAAGCTGCTGATCGGCACCGGCATCGCCCAGGCGATGTTCACCGCCGTACTCGCCGTCAACGCATTCCGCGAGGACCCGAGCGTGCCGCTGATCTTCGTCTTCGCCGGAATGCTGGCCGCCTCGTCGTCGATGCAACGCCCGTCGCGTGAGGCGTTGATGCCGCGCACGGTGCGGCACGAGCAGATCGTCGCGGCCAACAGCCTCACCAGCTTCGGGATGCAGGTGGGGGTGCTGGGCGGTCCGATGCTGGGTGGCCTGCTGGTCGCCTACGTCGGCATCGGCTGGTGCTTCCTCGTCGACATCTGCGGGCTCGTGGTGGCGACCCTGCTGTTCTTCGCGATGCGCCCCTACCCCCACCGCGCCGAGACCACCCCGCCCAGCCTCGCCGGGATCGGGCAGGGACTGAACTACGCGCTGAGGCGCCGTGACCTGCTCGGCACCTACCTCGTCGACATCGCCGCCATGATGCTGGCGATGCCCGTGGTGCTCTTCCCGGCGATGGCCGAGCAGGTCTTCGACCGCCCGGAGATCCTCGGACTGCTCTACTCCGCCGAGACCGTCGGCGCGCTCCTTGCCACAGCCCTCAGCGGCTGGACCTCACGCATCCACCACCACGGCCGCGCGATCGTGATCGCCGCGGCGGCGTACGGCGCCTGCGTGGGCGTGGCGGGACTGATGCCGAGCGTCTGGCTGGTGCTGGTCTTCCTGATGCTCTCCGGTGCTGCGGACATGATCTCGGCCGTCTTCCGGAGCACGGTCTGGAACCAGACCATCCCCGAGAACATGCGGGGACGGCTGGCCGGCATCGAGATGCTGTCCTACTCCATCGGACCCCTGGGAGGGCAGGTGCGGGCGGGCCTCACGGCCGACCTGTGGAGCGTGCGCGGCGCGATCGTGAGCGGCGGCTTCGCCTGCGTGGCCGGGGTCGCCATCACCGCCGGCCTCCTGCGCGACTTCTGGTCCTACGACGAACGCACGGACCTCCACGCCGAGGCTGAGCGGGCCGCTCGCGCATCCGCCGCCGACTCGCTGTAACACGTCGTCCACCCAACTTCCATCCCGTTGCAACGGGATGGAAGTGCAGGTAACAGCGTGTTACATGCGTCCCCCGGATGCGAGGCGGTCAGAACGCGGCCCGGACCTCGGCCTCGGTCAGGCCGTAGTCGTCGAGCGAGTACGCGTGCTTCGGTCGCTTTCCGCCGCTGCGTGACTCGGCGTCGAGCGCGGTGACGGCGGCGTCCACCTCCGGCGTCCAGCCGAGCCCGAACGCGTCGTAGATGCCGCGGGTGGTGCGGACCGGGTCCTCGACGAACTCCCGGTAGTCGACGTCGACGAACTGGGCCTCGTCGTACGCCGCACGAGCCTTGGTGAAGGTCCGCCATGAGCGGGACAGCATCTCCAGCTGGGTCCGCCCGATCGTGTCGCCGACGAACGTGGTCGACGTCCCGGCCGTCGCTTCCGCGGAGAGCGAGCAGGCCGACGCGATCGAGGCAACCGGGTCGCGGTGGGTGCACACCACGAGCGCGTCAGGATAGACCGTCATCAACGAGTCAAGCGCGACCAGGTGGGACGGGTTCTTGAGGACCCACCGCTTCTCGGGGTCGTTGAGCCCGATCAGCTGCAGGTTCGCGCGGTGCCGCTGGTAGGCGTCGGTCCAGTCCTGGCCGGCCAGCCACGCGGAGTAGCGCGGGACGTTGGCCAACGACTCGTAGCTGATCGACTTCCCTGTCTGCCGCAGCAGCCGCCAGCACTCTTCGACCGACGTCGCATCCATGTAGTGGATCCCCATGAATTCGGGGTTCTCGATGTGATGCTCGGAGAACGCCGCCTGCATCGCGGAGAAGATCGGGTCCTGCTCCCAGGTCTCCCTCGGTGGTCGCGGTTGCGGATACTCCGTGAGCCACAGCTCGAGCCCCTGGTGACGCGGGTCGGCGTGCAGCAGCCGGTGCAGCGCGGTGGTGCCGGTGCGGGGCAGGCCGACCACGAAGATCGGCCGTTCGACGGGCACGTCGGCGTGCTCGGGGTGCTCGGTGAAGCGAAGCTGGGTCAGCAACCGCCCGACCAGCGCACTCTTCACCTCACGCCGGTGGAAGCCGTTGCCCAAGGGGGTGAGTCCGGCCTCGGGCGAGGCGAGGTCCTCGACCAGGATCCGCAGCCCCTCCTCGTGGGCCGTGCCGCCGAAGTCGTCGAGGCTCGTGGTGCGCACCGCGGCGGCGGCGATGTCATCGTACGAACCGATGTCGTCCCTCGGATGCGTCATGTCAGTTGTCGTGGAACTCGCCGCAGTCGACGTTCAGCACGATCCCGGTCACGGCGCTGGCGAGGTCGGAGGCCAGGAACAGCGCCGCCCGGGCGACCTCGTCCGGGGTCGCGAGCCGCTTGAGGTCGGTGGGTTCCGCCTTCTCCCGGTAGATGTCCTCGTGGGTGACTCCCTTCTCGGACGCCAGCCAGTCGAAGTACGCCTTGTTGACGTCCTCGTAGATGTACGACGGCGTGACGCTGTTGACCCGGATCCCGCGCGGCCCGAGCTCGGTCGCCAGCGAGGAGGCGAGATGCACCAGTGCGCCCTTGGACAGCTTGTAGCCGGAGTACTCGGGCTGCGAGCTGTAGACGACGCAGGAGTTGAGCATGATCACCGAGCCGCGCGACTCTGCCAGTGCGTCGGCGAACAGGGCGGACAGCCGCAGCGGCGCGAACACGTTGGTCTCATTGGCGTCCCGCAGCGCCTGGAGGTCGAGCGTGGAGAGCGGGTCCATGGGAGGAATGCCGAAAGCGTTGTTGATCAGGCAGTCGACGCGGCCGAACTCGTCGAGGGCCGCCTCGACCAGCCGCTTGCGCGCGTCCTCGTCGGTGATGTCGGTCGGCACGACCAGGGCCCGGCGCCCGTGCGAACGGACCACCTCGGCCATCTTCTCCAGCCGTCTCTCGGTTCGGCTGACCAGGACGAGGTCGGCGCCCATCCGGGCCGCCTCCTCGCCCAGCGCGCGCCCCAGTCCCGGTCCGACGCCGGACAGGACGACGACCTTGTCCTCGAGCAGCTTCGTCATCGCCGGGCCTCCGGGGCGTGAGGGTTCATCAAGGTATGCAGGTCAACCCGCGCTTCCCGTGCCGAGCTCGACCGGGGGAGTGCAGCTTCGCCTACATACCTTGATGAAACCGCGGTCCCGAGCACGATCACGAGAGCATCCTCCGCGCCACGGCACGCTGGCGGGCGGCGATCCGGGCTTCGTAGTCGGACGGACCGATCTGCGTGGCGGCGTAGTGGGGCAGGCGAGCGGGAAGCTCGCCGAAGGGGACCACCTCGACGTTCGGTCCGTCCGTGTCCGTGAGGTCGCGGGTGAGCCGCTGCCAGCGCAGCATGATCGGGCCGGTCCGGTGGCCGGTGGTCTCCAGCCAGTTGGCGATCCCGGGGCTCTGCGCGGAGATCACGTAGCGCAGCACTCCGTCGGGGTCGACCGCCGACTGCGCCTTCGTGAGTGAAGTCTGGTGGGTCTCGTAGTCGGTGGAGGCGTACCAGTCCGAGCCGATCTGGATCGCCTGGTAGCTGCAGTCCTCGCACAGCGGCACGGTCACGATCAGCGCCTCGTCGTCGGCGAGCTCGTAGTGGCCGATCGAGGACCGCTGCGACTCCAGACCGCCGGGCGTGGAAGCGGGCGCGGTGAGCGTGTTGGCCGGCTCGCGGTACTGGAAGAACTGCGGGAAGGCGAACCAGGTCTGGATCGAACCGGTCAGCAGCTTGCCGGCGATCTCGTACTTCTTCGCCAGCCGCGACCGAGATGGCGGCGTCGCCGGCTGGCCGACCCGGTCGGTGCGCTCGATCCAGAGCGAGCCGCGCTCCTCGGTGTCCCAGTCGTTGTAGACCTCGCGCACGATCAGGGTCTTGGCGCCGGGCATCGGCCCGAACCGCCACTCGAAGCTCCCGTCGGCGACGATCTCGAGCTCGCGGTCGTCGAAGGCAACCAGCGACTCCGGGGCACTGTCGGCTGAGTAGGTGCCACCCATGATCTGGAAGGACAGGTCGGCGGTGGTCCCGCGCCGACCGCGGACTACGTACTCCGCGTCCTCGGTGAGGTACGCCGACCAGTAGAGGGCGTCGGGATTGTCGAGACCCTGCCGGGCGAACTGGTGGGTGGAGTTGATCAGCACCGGCCGTTCGAGGTCGTGGTCGAAGGCCATCTGCAACGACGCACGGATCCGGCCGGCGAGGTAGGCGTAGCCCTCGTCGAGGTCGTCGTCGGTGCGAATGAACTCCGCCCCGCGGATCAGCTCCTCGGCCTCGGCCACCGCGTCGGTGAACGGCCGCGTGAGCTGGTCAGACACGCGCGATCACGTTCTCGGCGTACTGCTCGAGGTGGGCGATCTTCTTCTCCAGCGGCTCGGTGTCGGGTCCCTTGATGTAGGGCACCCGGAACCCGACGATGCAGTCGGTGACGCCCTTGTCGGCCAGCCGCTTCACGCCGTCGGGGTCGTAGGCGTCGTAGGAGATGACGTGGATCTCGAAGTCCGCGCGCTCGTCTCCCTCGGCCTTGCGGATCTCGGCCACGCGGGCCAGGAGCCGGTCCAGCTCCTCGCCGTCGCTGCCGGCGTGCATCCACCCGTCGCCCTTGAGCACGGCGCGGCGGAGCGCGGCGTCGCTGTGACCCCCGACCAGGATCGGGATCGGCTCGGTCGGCGCGGGGGTCTGCTTGAGGGGCGGGAAGGAGTAGAACTCGCCGTCGTAGCCGAAGTGGTCGCCGGTCGTCAGCCCGCGCAGGATGTCGATGCACTCGTCCATCCGCTTGCCGCGTCGCTCCCACGGCACTCCCAGCGCCTGGAAGTCCTCCGGCCACGGCGACAGCCCGACGCCCAGCCCGAGCCGGTTGCCGGACAGGAACGCGATCGACGAGGCCTGCTTGGCGACCAGAACCGGGGGGCGCACCGGGAGCTTCAGGACGAACGGCGTGAACCGCAGTGTCGAGGTGACCGCGGCGAGGTGAGCGGTCAGCACCATGGTCTCGACGAACTCCTTGTCCTCGAGGAACTCCCGGTCGCCGGTGTCGGTGTAGGGGTAGGTCGAGTCGGACTCCTGCGGGTAGATCAGGCTGTCGGCGACGGTCATGCTGGTGTAGCCGGCCGCCTCCGCTGCCTGGGCGAGGGGTGCGTAGTAGGAGGCCTGCGTCATCGCCTCGGCGTAGGTGAACCGCATCCCACGAGAATAGAACGTGTTTCAGTTTCGTGCCAGACTGGTCTCATGGACCTGCAGGAGCTCAGCGACCGTCAGGAGATCGTCGACCTGATCACCCGCTACACGAGGGCCGTCGACACCCGGTCCTGGGACGACCTCGACGAGGTGTTCACCGAGGACGCCGTCCTCGACTACTCGCCCGTGGGTGGTCCCGCGGACGCGCCTGCCGTCGTCAAGCCGTGGATCGAGCAGGGGTTGGCGGGCTTCGACCGTTACCAGCACATCATCGGCCAGGTCTCGATCGAGCTGGACGGTGACGCGGCGAGCGCGACGGCGTACTTCACGAACCCGATGGTCTCGGTCGACCCCAAGGGGAACGAGAAGCTGTGGGAGGTGGGCGGCTACTACCGGCACGAGCTGCGGCGGACTGGGGAAGGATGGCGGTCGACGCGGATGCTCGACGACGTCGTCTGGACGAGAGGATTCTGACCATGGCCGAGCCCAAACCCCGCCCCAAGGGACTGGAGTCGCCGCTCACCCGCAAGGTGACGAAGTACGTGGGCCGCGCGCACGTCTGGCTGTATCGCCGGACGAAGGGGAGGATCGGCGCGACGTTCCGCGTCGGCGCCGCGTTCCGCAAGCCTGCGCCGGTGCTGCTGCTCGACCATGTCGGCAAGAAGTCCGGGCGCACCTACACCACCCCTCTGCTCTACCTCCTCGACGGCCCCAACGTCGTGGTGGTCGCCTCGACCGGCGGCATGGCGAAGGATCCGCAGTGGTATCGCAACCTGATGGCCCACCCGGACACGCAGGTGCAGATCCGGGGCGTCGTACGCCGGGTGCGAGCCCGCACCGCCTCGCCGGAAGAGCGCGCCGCGCTCTGGCCCCGGCTCGTCGAGATGTACGCCGACTACGACAACTACCAGTCCTGGACCGACCGGGAGATCCCGGTGGTGATCTGCGAGCCCCGGTGAGCTCAGCCGGGGTCCACCCGTCGGCGGGATTGGTGCCGGGTCGGTCCGTCAGCGACAATGAGGGCGCCATTCGATCTCGAGCTCAGGGAGTGACCCGCACGTGCCCGACCGTCTGCTGCCGGACAGCGAGGAGCATCCTGTCGCCGCGGGGCTCATCGCTCTCGCGGGCGTGGGCCTGGCCGTCGGCCTGATCATCGGCATCGTTGCCCTGGTCGCCACCCGGATGATGGGGCTCGGAGGCGAGAACGCTTCCGCGCAGACCACGTCGCAGGAATCGCTCTACCTGCCGAAGCCCGAGAAGACCACCGGCCCGAGCGGTCCGCTGATCACCTTGTCCCCCGGCGAGAGCGAGTCGCCGACCGAGCAGTCGGCACAGGGGCAGCCGCAGCACTCGAGGTCGCCGAAGCCGGCCAAGGCCAAGAAGGAGATCTCGCTCTCGGCGTCCCAGACCTCGGTCGAGCCCATGGACCAGATCGACCTGACCGGTGTCTACCCCGGTGGTGAGGGCGCCATCCTCCAGGTGCAGCGCTTCACCAGCGGTTCCTGGCAGCCGTTCCCGGTGACCGTCTCGGTCAGCGACGAGACCTTCGCGACCTACGTCCAGACCAGCCAGAGCGGGGTCAACCGCTTCCGCGTCACCGACACCGACAGCGGACTGACCTCCAACGAGGTCAAGATCACGATCGGCTGACGTCCAGCCGGTGGGTCCAATAGCCCACCCAACCCGTCCCGAGCAGCCCGAGCACACCGATCACCAGGCAGGCCGCGGCCAGCGGTGCCGCCGCGGCGACCGCGCTGACCAGCAGCGGCCCGCCGCTGTTGCCGAGGTCGCCGCAGAGGCGCCAGCCGCCGAGGAACTGCGCGCGCCCGACCTCGGGCGCCGAGTCGGCACCGAGGGTCATCACGATCCCCGAGCCGAGACCGTTGCCGACCGCGATCAGCACCATCACCGCGGCCACCCCGGCGGCGGCCGAGGTGAGCGGGAGCAGGAAGCAGGCGATGGCGACGGTCAGGACGACGGGTACGGCGACCAGGGCGCGGCCGCGGCGGTCCATCAGCCATCCGCCGGGGTAGAAGAACAGCACGTCGATCAACGCCGCCATCGCGAAGATCAGGGAGGTGGTGCTCGCCGACAGGCCGATCCCGTCGGCCCAGAGCGGCAGCAGGCTCGCGCGGATCGACCGGGATGCCCCGATCACGACCACGGCGACCCCGAGGGTGAGCAGCGTCTGCCGATGGGCGAGCAACACCGACCGGACCGACACGTGGCCGGCCTCTCGTTGCGCCCGGCGGCTCTCCGCGCCGAGGTCGGGCATCACCAGCGCCAGCAGTGCCGCGCACGCGGAGGTCACGGCGGCGAGCAGGAAGACGGCCCGGAGGTCCGCCAGGGAGATGAGTAATGCTCCGATCAGCGGCCCGATGAGCACGCCGATCCGGAACGTCCCGCCCAGCAGCGACATCGCCCGTGCGCGCCAGTACACCGGAACCGCCTCGATCAGGAAGCCCTGTCGGGCGATCAGGAACGCCGTCCAGGCCGCCCCACTGAGCGCGACGCACACGGCCAGCTGCCACACCGTCGTCGCGAAAGCGGCGCCGACCATCGTCACCGCGTCCACGAGGCCGGCGAGCAGCAGCGTGGTCCGCTCTCCGAGCCGGGCGACCACAGCGCCTGCGGGCAGCGAGGTCGCGAGCATGCCCAGCGGCCACAGCGCGACGACGAACGCGGCGGCGCTCACGTCCGCCCCGAGAGCCCGGGCCTGCAGGGCGAGGACGGGCATGATCGCGCCGTACCCGATGGCGCTGAGCGCGGAGGGACCGTAGGCCGGGAGAGCGATCTCCCGCAGCCGGAAGTCGGTCTCCCGCGTCGTGGCCACGCGGGATCAGTCGGGGATCACGTCGAATGTGTCCGGATGCGGGCCGCCCCGGCCATCCTCGCCGCGGTCGAGGGCGGTGATCGTGGACATGTCGTCGTCGGAGAGCTCGAAGTCGAAGATGTCGAAGTTCTCCCGCATCCGCTCCGGGGTGACCGTCTTGGGGAAGACGATGTCGCCGCGCTGGATGTGCCAGCGGAGCGCCACCTGGGCCGGCGTACGACCGAGACGGTCGGCGATCCCGGTGATCGTGTCGTCCTCGTTGACCTTGCCCCGCGCGATCGGCGCCCACGCCTCGACCTCGACGCCGTGTCTGGCACAGGCGGCGCGGACCTCCTCGTTGCCGAAGAACGGGTGCACCTCGACCTGGTTCAGGACCGGCACGACGCCGGTCTCGGAGATGATCCGCTCGAGATGGGCAGGCTGGAAGTTCGACACCCCCACCGAGCGGGCGCGGCCGTCCTCGACGAACTCGGCCATCGTGCGCCAGGTGGTGACGTAGTCGCCGCCGTAGCGGGTCGGCAGTGGCCAGTGGATGAGGAACAGGTCGACCTGGTCGATTCCCAGGCGGGCCAGCGACTCGTCGAGCGAGCGTCGGGCGTCGTCGGGACGGTGGAATCCGTTGTTGAGCTTGGTGGTGATGTAGAGCTCGTCGCGCGGGATGCCCGAGGAGGCAATGGCCTCGCCGACACCGGCCTCGTTCTCGTACATCTGGGCGGTGTCGATGTGGCGGTAGCCCACCTCGAGGGCGTTCAGCACCGTCTTCGCCGCCTGGTCCGGCGGGACCTGGAACACGCCGAAGCCCAGCTGCGGGATCGTCGTCTGGTCGTGGAGCGTGATGGTGGGAACGGTCATGGGTCCAGACAATCATGCTCGCCGCTTCCCGCAGCACCCCGAGGCCCGCCGGTACCTTCGACCGCATGGCCACCGTCGACATCAGGCCCTTCGAGGATCCCGACGCCGCGACCATCGCCCGGCTCTCCACGACGGTGCAGTGGCCGTCGCTGACCAACGCCGAGGTGGTCATGGAGGTCTGCAACGCGCCAGGCGCCGTCGCGTACGTCGCTCTGTCCGACGACCGTCTCGTCGGGTGGGCCCAGGCGGTCGGCGACGGTGTCCTCCAGTCACACCTGAGCTTCCTGGCCGTGCATCCCGACCACCGGCAGCGTGGTATCGGCCGACTGCTGGTGGTCGCGACGTTCCAGGCGACCGGGACGAAGCGGATGGACCTGGTCACCGATGCCGACGCGGGCGGGTTCTACGAGCGGTTCGCCCACAAGTCGATGGTCGGCTTCCGGATCTACCCCGGCGCCCCGGCGTGAACGTGCCCGTGGCCGCTGAGGCAGCCCTCGCCGAGATCCTGGGCCGCGACGACCCGGCGATCGTCGGCGTCGTGCTGACCGGCTCAGCCGCACGCGGGATGGCGAACGAGCACTCCGACGTCGACGTGTACGTCGTCCTGGACGACGGCGCCGAGCCACGTGAGGCCGAGAAGAGCAGGTTCCTGGACGAGCTCCCGGTGAGCCTGAAAGAACTCGAGACGCCGGCGGTGTTCGGAACCGAGGGGTGGTGGAACCGATGGTCCTTCGCGTGGGCGCAGGTCCTCCGCGACGGCAGCGGCGGGCGGTTGACGGCCGCCGTGCACCGGCAGGCAACGCTGGACGAAGACGAGCAGCGGAACATCCTCACGCGCGGCGATCGGCTCGACGGCTGGCTCAACTTCGCCTACCGGGCCGCCAAGTCGGCGCGGGACGGCCGAACGCGCGAGGCGCGCTTCGACGCGGCCGAGTCCGTTCCCTGGCTCCTCGACGTGATCTTCACCCTGTCCGGCCGGGTAAGGCCCTACAACAAGTACCTCCCGTGGGAGCTCCGTGCGCACCCGCTGGCGGTCCAGGAGTGGTCAGCGGATCGGTTGGTGCCACAGCTGGAGGCGATGCTGGACGGCGACGTCGCGGCGCTGCGGACGGCGTACCCAGTGGTCGAGCGGGAGGCACGCGCATGGGATGCCGCGCACGACACCACCTCACTCGGGGACATCGTCGACGGCTGGGGCAGTGAGCTCGACCTGCTGCGTTGACGCTTCACCCGAGCCGGGTGTCGAAGAACCGGATGGTGCGGTTCATGGCGGCGTTGAACTGCGGCCCGAACGCGTGCCCGTCGTCGTACCACTCCAGCTGGGAGTCCACGCCCGCGGCCACCAGCGCTTGCTGCGTCGCACGGGCCCACCGCGGCGGGCAGGTGTCGTCGAAGGTTCCGTGCACCATCAGCACAGGCTCGGTGATCTCGTCGAAGTAGGGGCGTGAGGAGTTCTGGCGCCAGAACCGGGGATCCTGCGCGGGCGCCCCGTGCCGGCGGATCAGCTCGTTCCGGACATCCGCGTCCTCGGGGTCATCGGCCATGAACTGCCGGTAGTTCTGGGCCTCCAGGGAGGACACGGAGGCCCAGGGCGCCGCGGCCTGCACGAGGCCGGGCTCGGCGACGAGCGCCTTGAGGATCACCCCGCCGCCCATCGAGCGCCCGAACAGCGCCATCCGGTCGTCGTCCACCGGCACCGTCCTGGAACGGCGCAGTGCCTTGACCGCGTTGATCACGTCGGCGCTGTAACCCAGCCGCATCCGGTTCTGGTAGTTCGGGTCGTCGTCGGACTCGGCGTGGTTGCGGTAGTCGACGTGCAGCGCGATGTACCCCCGGGTCGCCAGGTAACCGCGCTCGCGGGTCATGCCCTGTCCGCGCACGTAGAACGCCGGGTCGATGAAGCCGTGGGCCAGCACGACGGCGGGGAACGGACCGCGCCCCGTGGGCACGTTGAGCACCCCGCTGATCGTGTAGCTCTCCAGGCGGCCCTGGTCGGGACCGGTGGTGCTGCGGCTGCGGTAGGTGACGTCGTACGACGTGTAGCCAGCCGTCCGCTCACGCACCGCGCCGAGTCGCAGTCGATCGCCCAGGTGGCGCTGATCGGCCAGGCCGGGGACCGAGACGGCCGGAGCGGGGTCCGGCTCCGGCCTCCTGGTCCTGGTCTCGGACTTGGGCTCCGGCGCGGCCGTCGACGTGGCGGCGGGATCGTCGCGGCTCTCGGCGGCCGGATCAGGATCGGCGGCAGGGCCGTCCGCCGCGGAGCATCCAGCCACCACCAGCACCAGGCCCGGCAGCAGCGCGGTCAGCAGTCCCGCTCGCACGCATCCATTCTGGGCGACGGCCCCAAGCGGGCGAATCAGAGAAGTCCCTGCGCTCGGAACATCCGGTCGTAGATCTCGTACACCACCGCCTGCTTGTGGGCGTTGTAGTCCATCCCGTGCCCGCCCTCGGCGTTGGTGGTGGTCGCTGCCGCGCGCTTGGCGGCGGCGTAGCGCTCGCGCTCGTCCGGACGATCCCGCAGCCAGTCGCGGAACATCAGGTGCCGGATGACCTCCGGGCAGTCGGGTCCGAAGACGTGCAGCGTCACCCGCGGCTCCGGCCGGACCAGCAGCCGGTGCTCGTGCCACCAGGGCTCCCGGATCCGATGGCTGAAACCAGCCGCCTCCAGGTCGGGCACGTACGACGCCTCGTCGGCCGGATCGGCCACGACCAGGTCCACGTCGATGAACGGCTTGGCCGGCAGACCCGGGACCGCGGTCGACCCCACGTGGTGGAGCTCGCACACCCGGTCGCCGAGGGCGTCACGGATCAGTCTCTCCGCGTCGGCGAACCGGCGCGGCCACTCCTCGTCGTACTCCTCGATCCGGATCGTGTACGGCGTCAGCGCGTGGCCGGGGACGAAGGGGTCCGCGCCGGGCGGTCGTGTGTCGAAGTGATGCCGGGTGATCTCGGCGTTGCTGGGGCGCACCAGCCCACCCTAGGCAGAGGGCGGCCCGAGGCTGGAACAAACAACCGCGCCCATCCGTTGGTCCAGTCAGAAGAGTTGAGTTGAGTCGACTCAACTTATTTGCCAGACTCGCCGTCCGCGGCGCAGGATGGCCCCGATCTGAACATCTCAAGTGGAGGTAGCAAGCAATGGCACGTGCGGTCGGCATCGACCTCGGGACGACGAACTCCGTCGTCTCCGTCCTCGAAGGTGGCGAGCCCACCGTCATCGCGAACGCGGAAGGCGCCCGCACGACTCCGTCGGTGGTCGCGTTCTCCAAGTCCGGCGAGGTGTTGGTGGGAGAGGTCGCCAAGCGGCAGGCCGTCACCAACGTCGACCGGACCATCCGGTCGGTCAAGCGCCACATGGGCACCGACTGGTCGGCCAAGATCGACGACAAGACCTTCACCGCCCAGCAGATCAGCGCGTTCGTGCTGCAGAAGCTGAAGCGGGACGCCGAGGCCTACCTCGGAGAGCCGGTCACCGACGCAGTGATCACCACGCCGGCGTACTTCTCCGACGCGCAGCGGCAGGCGACCAAGGAGGCCGGCGAGATCGCCGGGCTCAACGTCCAGCGCATCGTCAATGAGCCGACGGCGGCCGCCCTGGCCTACGGGCTCGACAAGGGCGACGACCAGACGATCCTCGTCTTCGACCTCGGTGGCGGAACGTTCGACGTGTCCCTCCTGGAGATCGGCGAGGGCGTCGTCGAGGTCAAGGCGACCTCGGGCGACAACCACCTCGGTGGTGACGACTGGGACGCCCGCATCGTGGAGTGGATGGTCAAGCGCTTCAAGGACAACAACGGCGTCGACCTCGGCGCGGACAAGATCGCCAAGCAGCGTCTCCAGGAGGCCGCGGAGAAGGCGAAGATCGAGCTCTCGAGCAGCAGCGAGACCACCATCCACCTGCCCTACATCACCCACGGCGAATCGGGCCCGCTCCACTTCGAGGAGAAGCTGACGCGCGCCGAGTTCCAGAAGATGACGGCCGACCTGCTCGACCGCACCAAGGAGCCGTTCAAGTCGGTGCTCAAGGACGGCGGGGTGGCGATCTCCAACATCGACCACGTGGTCCTGGTCGGCGGCTCCACCCGCATGCCCGCGGTCACCGACCTGGTCAAGGAGCTGCTCGGCGGCAAGGAGCCCAACAAGGGCGTCAACCCCGACGAGGTCGTGGCCATCGGCGCGGCGCTCCAGGCCGGCGTGCTCAAGGGCGAGGTCAAGGACGTCCTCCTGCTGGACGTGACCCCGCTGAGCCTGGGCATCGAGACCAAGGGCGGCGTGATGACCACCCTGATCGAGCGCAACACCACGATCCCGACCAAGCGCAGCGAGATCTTCACCACCGCCGACGACAACCAGCCGTCGGTCGAGATCAAGGTCGCCCAGGGCGAGCGCCAGATGTGGGCGCAGAACCAGCCGCTCGGCAACTTCGAGCTCACCGGGCTGCCACCGGCACCCCGGGGCATCCCGAAGATCGAGGTCACCTTCGACATCGACGCCAACGGCATCGTCCACGTCTCGGCCAAGGACCAGGCGTCCGGCCGTGAGCAGTCCATGACGATCTCTGGCGGCTCGGCCCTGAGCAAGGACGAGATCGACCGCATGGTCAAGGAGGCGGAGCAGTACGCCGAGGAGGACGCGAAGCGGCGCGAGGCGGTCGAGACCCGCAACCAGGCCGACCAGCTCGTCTACTCCACCGAGAAGTTCCTCGAGGACAACGCCGAGAAGATCCCGGACGACGTCAAGACCGAGGTCCAGGCCGACGTCGACGCCCTCAAGACCACCCTGGAGAACGCCGAGGCCTCCGCCGAGGAGATCCAGGCCGGGGTGACCAAGCTCGGTGAGTCCAGCCAGAAGATGGGCGCGGCGATGTACGCCGCCGCCGAGGCCGACCAGGCCGCGGCCGGCGGATCCGACAGCTCCACCGGTGCGGCCGACGAGGACGTGGTGGACGCCGAGATCGTCGACGACGAGCCGGGGGACACCGCGGCCGAGGGTGACAACAAGTGACCCAGGCCCACCCGACGCCGGAGAGCTCCGCGGGCGACCCGTCCGCGGAGCTGCCGCACGAGATCGAGGTCGAGGAGGAGCCCGCCGCAGCCGAGCCCGCGGAGGACCAGGACGTCGAGGTGAGCCCCGACGAGGAGGAGGTGGACGAGCTGACCGCGACCAAGGCCGCGCTCGAAGAACGCACCGCCGACCTCCAGCGGCTCCAGGCCGAGTTCCTCAACTACAAGCGCCGCGTCGACCGCGACCGGGAGCTGACCCGCCAGAACGCGACCTACCTCGCCCTGGCACCCATCACCGAGGTCCTCGACACCATCGACCGGGCTCGCGAGCACGGCGACCTCGACCCCGGCTTCCAGGCCGTCGCCGACCAGCTCGAACGCGTCGTCAGCGGCCTGGGGCTGACCAAGTTCGGTGCGGTCGGAGACGCCTTCGACCCCCGGATCCACGAGGCCCTCTCCCACATCGGGGAGGACCCCGAGGTCGCGGTGACCACCAACAAGGTGGTGGCCAAGGCCGGTTACCGGATCGGAGACCGGGTGGTCCGGGCCGCTCAGGTCCTGGTGGTCGACCCCCCGAGCGGGCCCACCGATTCCGGGGTCGCCACAGATCAGACCCAGACCGAGGAACCCGACAACGACTGACGGAGGGAGGTGCGCGTGAGCACCAGCGAAGGGATGCGGGCCGACTGGGCCGGCAAGGACTTCTACGCCGTGCTCGGGGTCAAGAAGGACGCCCCGGCCGACCAGATCAAGAAGGCCTACCGCAAGCTCGCGCGCGCCAACCACCCCGACTCCAACCCAGGCGACACCGCCAAGCACGACAAGTTCAAGGCGGTGGCCGAGGCCTACGACGTCGTCGGTGATCCCGAGAAGCGCAAGAAGTACGACGAGATGCGCGAGCTCTACGGCTCCGGCGGATTCCGGGGCGGCTTCCCGGGCGGCTTCGGCGGGGGCCAGGGCGGTGGCGTCGGCTTCGACCTCAACGACCTGTTGCGTGACCGCGCCGGGGGCGGCGGCTTCGGCGACATGTTCGGCGACCTCTTCGGAGGGGGCCGCACCCGCCAGCAGCAGCCTCGCCGTCCCCAACGGGGAGCCGACGTCGAGACCACGGCGACGATCGGCTTCGACGACGCGATCGACGGCGTCACGATTCCGCTGCGCCTGACCTCCGACGCCCCCTGCCCCGATTGCCACGGCAGCGGGGGCAAACCGGGGACGAAGCCCCATGTCTGCCCGGAGTGCGACGGGGCGGGCTTCATCGTCGCCTCGGTGGGCGGCGCCTTCACCATGAACGAGACCTGCCCGGCGTGCGGTGGCCGTCAGCTCGTCTACGACGAGCCGTGCCCCACCTGCGGCGGCAGCGGCCGGGGCATGTCCGCCCGGACGATCCAGGCCCGGATCCCGGCCGGCGTCAAGGACGGCCAGAAGATCCGGCTCCGGGGCAAGGGCGCGGCGGGCGAGAACGGTGGACCGGCCGGCGACCTCTTCGTCAACATCAAGGTCAGCCCGCACCGCCTCTTCGGCCGCAAGGGCGACAACCTCACCCTCGACGTCCCGGTCTCGTTCGACGAGGCCGCCCTGGGCGCGGAGATCAAGATACCGACCCTGGGTGGTGCGCCGGTCACGCTCAAGATTCCGCCCGGCACCCCCAGCGGCCGCACCTTCCGGATCCGGGGCAAGGGCGCCACGCGGTCCGACGGGTCGACCGCCGACCTGCTGGCCACCGTGCGCGTGCAGGTGCCCGCCGTGCTGGACGACGCGGCCCGTGAGGCGGTCGAGTCCTACCGCGAGGCCACCGCCGGCAAGCCGTTGCGGGCCAACCTCTTCGACAGATCATGAACTCCACCCCACGGCGTTCTTCGCCTCCCCCGCTCCACTCCTCCGTCGAACAACGCCGCGGGGACCCCGAATGAGCACCCCGTTCACCGCCCCCGAGCCCGACGCCGCGGTCTATGTGATCAGCGTGGCCGCCGAGCTGTCCGGGCTCCATCCGCAGACCCTGCGGGGCTACGAGCGGCTGGGCCTGATCACCCCCGGGCGCACCGTGGGCGGGGGCCGGCGCTACTCCCACCGCGACATCGAGCTACTGCGGACCATTGCCGAGCTCACCGCGGCCGGCATCGGCATCGAGGGAGTACGCCGGCTCCTCGACCTCGAAAACCAGCTGACCGCCCTACGGGCCCGCAACGAGGAGCTGGTCGCCGAGGTCGAGGCCACGCGGGAGGCGCTGCGCCAGGCCATGGCGCGGCGTACCGATCCCGCCGTGCCCAACCGGCTCCCCGTGCTCCGCCAGCCCTCGCCCGTCCAGTCCATGGTTGTCTGGCGCCGAAGGCGCTGACGGGCTCCGGCGGTTGAGGGTGCGAGGGCCTTATGGCTGCCTCCCCGGTGGTTGAGGTGCGAGGGCCGTTCAGGGCCCGAGCCTCGAAACCCGGTGAGCTTCGCAGGGCGGTGACCGCGCTGTTCGCTGCCCTGCATTGCCTTCCGGGGTTTCGAGGCTCAGGCGCCAGGACGCCTTCGCACCTCAACCACCGAACAAGTGGGTGTGAGGGGCCCAGACCTGGGGTATGAACGGCCCATGCTCACCGTTGACCCCTCGGCCTGACCGATGCAGCGGGCCAGGCGCCGTGGCTGACCGGACCCCGGTCCCGCGGCTGCTCAGCCGTTCGACCACGATGTGGCTCGCGGTCGCCGCCGCTGCCGTCGGCGTGCCGGCGATCGTCGTCTGGGCGTTCCTGACCCAGCCCGTCGGTAACCAGGTCGCGGCCGTGGCCGTGGGGGTGCTGTTCGTCGGCTTCGTGGTGTTCCTGGTGACGCGGCGAACCTGGCTCGACCCCGACCAGGGGCTGCTCGTGCGCGAGGTCGCCGGCGTCTGGCGTCGCTCGGTGGCGTGGGCCGATGCCTCCGAGGTCCGGTTCAGGAGCAACGGCGGACAGGCCTTGCTGGAGGTGCGCAACAAGGGAGCGCGCACGTCGGCGTACCTCCCGCTGGTCGCGGTCGATGTGGGCGGGGACCGCAGCCTGCCCCCGGAGTTCCTGCGGACCCTCGTCGACGAGATCGAGCGCTGGGCACCGGACCGCAGCGCTGTCATCAAACAGTTGCGGGCGCAGGCCGACCACATGACCGCGGGCGGTGCGGTCCGGGAGTCGCCGGTAGCCCGCGCGCACCTCGCGCGGGCTCGCTGACGCCGGGGCCCGATACGCTCGGAGCCGGGGAGACGACCCGACAGGGGGTGGCACGGTGATCGGGGCGTTCTTCCACGACATCGACTGGCTCCACTTCCTGACGATCCCCGTCTTCACCGGCGTGGTGGGCTGGCTGATCAACTGGTCCGGCCTGTGGATGCTGTTCAGCCCGGTGCGCTTCCACGGTGTGCGGGTCCCTGGCATGCGTGAGCTGGCCACGTTGCTGCCCCGCAAGGTGCAGGAGGTGCCGGGGCTGCTGCAGGGCGGCGTCGGGTGGCAGGGCATCATCCCGGCGCGGGCCGCGAAGATGGGGAGCATCGCGGTCGACAAGGCGATCGCCAAGCTCGGTACGCCGTCGGACTTCTACCAGCAGCTCGAGCCGGACCAGATCGCCGAGCACATCGTCACCGTCTTCCGGCCCGAGATCCCGGAGCTCGTCGACCAGGTCATGCGCAAGGAACACCCGCGACTGTGGCGCGACCTGCCGCGGCCGGTGCGCGAGGCGGTGGTGGAGCGGGTCCAGGCCCAGCTGCCCGCGGTCGTGGGGCGGGTGACCGACGAGATCGGCAACCACATCGACCAGCTCCTCGACCCCAAGATCATGGTCATCGACCACTTCCGCGAGAACCCCGCGCTGGTGGTGCGGATCTTCCGTGACTTCGGTCAGCGGGAGCTCAACCTGATGGTGGCATTCGGGTTCGTCTTCGGGTTCCTGCTCGGCATTCCGGTCGCCTTCATCGACCACGCGTTCGGCCAGTGGTGGCTGCTGCCGCTTCTCGGCGTCATCGTCGGATGGGTCACGAACGCGCTGGGCATGTGGCTGATCTTCGAGCCCCCCGAGGAGCGCCGGATCCTGGGCGTGCGGGTGCACGGACTGTTCCCGCGCCGCCAGGATCAGGCGGCCGAGGTCTACGCCCGGATCATCGCCGACGACGTGATCACGCTCGAAAGGATCGGCGACTTCCTCCTGGACGGGCCCCGCGGAGACCGCACGCGTCAGATGCTCGCGACCGCGCTCCGCCCCGCGATCGACAAGGCAGCCGGGCCGGCGCGCGCGGCGGTTCGGGTGGCGGTGGGCCCGGACCGGTTCGACACGATCCGGGAGTCGGTCGCGCGCGAAGCCGTCGGCAGGACGATCAGCCCGTTCAAGGACCAGGAGTTCGGCAAGAGACAAGCCGAGAAGATCAGGGTCCTCGTGGCCACCCGGACCAAGGAGCTGCCCCCACGAGACTTCGTGGAGATGATGCGGGCCGCGATTCGCGAGGACGAGTGGATGCTCTATGCCCACGGGGCGATCATGGGACTGGGCGGCGGATTCCTGCACCTGTGGATGTTCGGAGTGTGACGATGGCAGAAGACGACTTCGTGGAGGTCCGCGAGATCACCACGGTCCCGCGCAACGGAGACCGGCCCCAGACCCGTGGGCATGCCGTCGAGGCCCTGCCGGGCCTGGCCCGCGTCTTCGCCGCGGCCTGCTGGCACACCACCGAGTGGGGTGTCCGCACCAGCGCCCGCGCCGGCCGCCGGGTCGCGCGCGCCGTGACCGACCCGCTGGAGGCCGCGGCCCTGGCCAGGGACGCGACCGAGGCGGCGGCTGTGCTGGGCGGGCTGGCCCGGTCGGTCTCCTCCGGCGTACCCGTGTCGACCGCCATCACCTCGGCCGGGGAGTCGCTGGTCGAGCTCGCCGAGCCGCCCGATCCAGGCGGTCGCCGGGAGGAGCACACCCTTTCGCTCCGCGAGCGTGGTGCCGAGCTCCTCGAGCGCTCCCGCGACGTGTGGGACGACGACGAGGCCCACCCCGCGTACGAGCGGATCCTCGACGAGCTGGCCCCCGACGAGGCGCGGATCCTGCTCCTCCTGCTGCAGGGAGGACCGCAGCCCAGCGTCGACGTCCGTACCGGCGGTCCCGTCGGGATGGTCCACAGCCAGCTGGTCGCTCCGGGGCTGACGATGATCGGCGGCCGCGCCGGGTGCCGCCACCTCGACCAGGTGCCCTCGTACCTCAACAACCTGTTCCGGCTCGGTCTGGTCTGGTTCTCCCGGGAGGCGTTGCGCGACCCGATGGAGTACCAGGTGGTCGAGGCGCAGCCGGACGTGCTCGAAGCCATGCACTCGGTGAAGTTCCCCAAGGTGGTGCGCCGCAGCATCCACCTCACGCCGTTCGGCGAGGATTTCTGCCGGACGTGTCTGGTCGACGAAGAACCGAGTTCAGGTACGTCGTTCCCAGCCCACGGCACCCCGCCGGAGACCGACTCGAGCGAGCCGCCCTCGTCGAGTTAGCGGAGACGCGTCAACGGATCCGCTGATGGTGGTCGAGCAGGCCGTCGCCGACCGAGCCGGCGAAGGCGGCGAAGCGGCGTGTCGAGACCAGCCAGGTCAGTTCTCGGGATACTCGCGGCTCAGTGGGTAGGGACGAACCGGCCGAACGTTTCCGGCGGTGGCCACCCGGTTGAGGTGGGCAACGATGCTGCGGGGCGAGACGCCCTTCTCGATGTAGGCGACCGCGCCGGCCCGCAGCGCGGACTCGGTGATGAACGTGGCAGCGATGGCGGAGTGGACCACGACCTTGCAGTGGGGAGCGACCGCGTGAATCTCGGGTAGCACCTCGAGTCCGCCCACCTCCGGCATGTGGAGGTCGAGCACGAGGATGTCGGGCTGGTGCTCGCGCACCAGCTCGACGGCGTCGCGACCGTCGTAGGCCTGGCCGACCACCTGGAAGCCCGCCACCTCGAGGGTCATCCGGATCATCGTCTGGAGGTCGCGGTTGTCCTCGGCGACGACGATGCGAATGGTCCGGGTCTCCTCCTGAGCATCGGTCACTGGTCCCCCTCGGCTGCTAGGCGTAGACCCGAAGCGGGAACGGCTCCACGGGCTGGCCCGCGGGGGCGGTCGCCACGGCGTTCAGGTGCGTGACGACGTTCTTCATCGACACGCCCTTCTCGATGAAGCCCATGGCGCCGCGCTGCAACGCCGTCTCGACCACGTGGCTGCCGAGCTGGGCCGAGAACATGACCACCCGGGCTTGCGGGCAGTGCTCCCGGAGCATTGGCAGAAGGTCAAGACCCGCCACCTCGGGGAGGTTGACGTCGAGCAGGATGAGGCTCGGTCGGTCGTGCTGAGCGATGGCGAGCGCCTCTCGGGAGTCGCCGGCGGCCCCGACCACCTCGATCTGGGAGCGTGCGAAGGCGATCCGCAGCAGTCCCCGGACGTCCTCGTTGTCATCGACGATCAGTACACGCATGGGCGCGGTGTCGACGGGCGACGGCTCGGGCTCGCTGACCGAGACCGGTGCCGCCGGCAGCTCGGTCGACACCGGAGTCTCGAGCTCGGGCGCGGCCGGAGCTGGGGTGGCCGGGGGTGGCAGGGTGTGCTCCGCCGGGAGGGAGGGGTCGTCGGTGGGCGCCGGGGCGACCGGCGCGGCGTGGGCGCCGGGCCGCGGTGCGGGAGGGGTCAACCCCTTGCGCTCGTTGGGGTCCGCGCGGTGCTTGGGCGGCACCCGCTTGCCGAAGGTGGCCATGCGCTCCCCTTTCCCGAGATGTCGTGCGCCCAACCGCGTGAATCTTATTCCCACGGCGGGTTTCGCGGGGCCGAATCGGAACAGATCCGAACGGCGAGTTCGGGCGGAAATCCGGTTGAAGTTGAGTGGAACAGACTCAACTTCTGGCGCGTTGAACTGGTGAGGACGACACTGGTGCCGTCCTCGAAGTACGACCACGTCGCAGGAGCCACATGAGTCAGTTCGGGATCGAGAAGTTCACCACTCGCAGCCGCGAGGCGATCGAGGCTGCCCAGTTGTCGGCCACCAAGGCCGGAAACACCGCGACCGAGCCGGTCCACCTGCTCGTCGCGCTGCTTGACCAGTCCGACGGCACCACGCGCAGCCTCGTCGCCAATGCCGGGGTAGACCCCGACCAGCTCAAGGCACGCGCGCAGCACGTCGAGTCCAGCCTGCCGCGGGCCACGGGCGCGACCGTGCAACAGCCTGGTGCGTCCGCGGCCCTGACGCGGGTGCTCGCGAGTGCCCTCGACCTGGCGGCCTCGATGAAGGACGACTACGTCGCCACCGAGCACCTGCTGATCGCGCTGGCCGGCACCCAGAGCCAGGCCCAGCAGCTGCTGCTCGACGCCGGACTGACCGAATCCGGGCTGCGCGAGGGCCTCACGGCCGTCCGCGGAAATCGCCGCGTGACCAGCCAGGAGGCCGAGTCGACGTACGACGCCCTCGAGAAGTACTCCGTCGACCTGACCGAGACAGCCCGTGACGGTCGCCTCGACCCCGTGATCGGGCGGGACGCCGAGATCCGGCGAGTGATCCAGGTGCTCAGCCGACGGACCAAGAACAACCCCGTCCTGATCGGCGAGCCCGGCGTCGGCAAGACCGCCGTCGTCGAGGGACTGGCCCAACGCGTCGTTGCCGGCGACGTGCCCGACTCGCTCAAGGGTCGCCGGGTGCTCGCCCTCGACCTGGCCGCGATGGTGGCCGGCGCCAAGTACCGCGGCGAGTTCGAGGAGCGATTGAAGGCCGTGCTCGAGGAGATCAAGGACGCCGGCGGCCAGATCATCACCTTCATCGACGAGCTGCACACGGTCGTCGGTGCTGGTGCGGGCGGAGACTCCGCCATGGACGCCGGCAACATGCTCAAGCCGATGCTGGCGCGGGGCGAGCTGCACATGATCGGGGCGACCACCCTGGACGAGTATCGCGAGCGGATCGAGAAGGACCCTGCGCTGGAGCGCCGGTTCCAGCAGGTCTTCGTGGGGGAGCCCAGCGTCGAGGACACCATCCAGATTCTGCGCGGGATCCAGGAGAAGTACGAAGCGCACCACGGCGTCCGCATCACCGACGCCGCCCTCGTCGCGGCCGCGACCCTGTCCGACCGCTACATCACCGGCCGACAGCTGCCCGACAAGGCGATCGACCTGATCGACGAGGCGGCGTCCCGGCTGCGGATGGAGCACGAGTCCAGTCCCGAGGAGATCGACCAGCTCCGACGGGTGGTCGAGCGGCTGAAGATGGAGCAGTTCGCCCTCGAGAAGGAGCATGACGACGCCTCGGTCGAGCGTCTCGAGAAGCTGCGGGCCGACCTCGCCGATCGGGAGGAGGAGCTGCGCAGCCTGGAGGCTCGCTGGGAGCGGGAGAAGTCCTCGCTCGAGGGCGAGGGCGAGCTGCGTCGCCAGCTCGACCAGCTGCGGGTCGAGGCCGACAAGCTGCTCCGGGAGGGCGACCTCGCTGCCGCTTCCGAGATCCAGTACGGCAAGATCCCTGCGCTCGAGAAGCAGATCGAGGCCGCCGCGGCCGCTGAGGCCGAAGTCGTCGAAAAACTCGTCGGCGAGGAGGTCGGCGCCGAACAGATCGCCGATGTGGTGGAGGCCTGGACCGGGATCCCCACCGGCCGGATGCTTCAGGGCGAGACCGCCAAGCTGCTGGAGATGGAATCCGTGATCGGCGAGCGCCTGATCGGCCAGCGTGAGGCGGTCACGGCCGTCAGCGACGCCGTACGCCGCTCCCGCGCCGGCATCAGCGACCCCAACCGGCCGACCGGCTCGTTCCTGTTCCTCGGTCCGACCGGTACCGGCAAGACCGAACTGGCGCGGGCTCTGGCCGACTTCCTGTTCGACGACGAGCGGGCGATGGTGCGCATCGACATGAGCGAGTACTCCGAGAAGCACTCGGTGGCGCGGCTGGTGGGTGCCCCTCCCGGCTACGTCGGTTACGACGAGGGCGGACAGCTCACCGAGGCAGTGCGCCGGAGGCCCTACTCCGTCGTGCTGCTCGACGAGGTCGAGAAGGCCCACCCGGAGGTCTTCGACATCCTGCTCCAGGTGCTCGACGACGGCCGTCTCACCGACGGCCAGGGCCGCACGGTCGACTTCCGCAACACGCTGCTGATCCTGACCAGCAACCTGGGGTCGTCGTACCTCGTGGACCCGACCCTGTCGCCGGAGCAGAAGCGGGAGTCCGTCATGGGCGTGGTGCGGCAGTCGTTCAAGCCGGAGTTCCTCAACCGGCTGGACGAGGTGGTGCTCTTCGACGCGCTGACCCAGGAGGACCTCGCCCGGATCGTCGACCTGCAGCTCGCGCTGCTGGAGCACCGGCTGGCCGCGCGCCGGATCACGGTCACCGTGACCGAGTCGGCCCGGGCCTGGCTGGCGGAGACCGGCTACGACCCGGCCTACGGCGCCCGCCCGCTGCGCCGGTTGATCCAGACCGCGATCGGGGACCCCCTCGCGAAGCTGTTGATCTCCGGTGAGGTGACCGACGGCTCGCGGGTCGAGGTCGACCGAAGCGCTGACGGCCTCGTGCTCACACCAGCGTGATGCAATTGGGTCATGACTGAGACGCTCCCGCGCCCGCGCCAGGTGACCATGGCCGGCTGGATGATCGTGGGTGGCTCGGTCCTGGTGGTCGCCACCGTCTTCGAGACGGTGACCAACCTCCACACCCTCGAGAC
>JBJMIQ010000157.1:0-15556 GCA_045806805.1 Nocardioides sp.
CGCGGAGCGGCTGGCGCCGGCCGAGCCGCGCAACGACGGCCGGCAGACCCCGTACCGCAACCACCCGGTCTTCGTGGCCCAGCACGCCACCGCGACCTGCTGCCGCAGCTGCCTGGAGACGTGGCACGGCATCGCGAAGGGGCATCGGCTCGACCGCGGCGAGCGGGCCTACGTGGTCGAGGTGATCGGGCGCTGGATCGACCGCGAGCTGGCGACCTCCATCGAAGGTCGGGACTCCGGGAGCTCCACCTCACGCCGATCTTGAAGGTGGTACGCCGACCGAAATCGAGCCGTTGCGGACGATGTGGAACTGCCGCGCGGCTGGGAGCACTCGAACCGGTGATTGCGCATCACCGCCACAGTCAGCGACATGAGCGGTCACGCTATGCCGTACTGATCGCGGCAGGTGAGTGCGTTCTTGCGATCTGGTCTCAGGCGCGGTCCGGGCCGAGCGGACCGGACCCAGTGGGCGCACCAGGTTCCTTCAACTCGACGAAGATGACGTGTGTCGGCGTGTCACCGATGTTCTCCCCATGATGCTCCTGGGCAGGAAGCCAGCCGACTGTTCCCGCCGCCAGTTCCACCTCCCGACCCGCGTCTCCCGAGACGAGGCGACGTCGAAATGACGACAGTGTGTACATGACGCTGTCTGGATGCTGGTGCGGTGTCGTCCGGTCGCCAGGGGCGTCGGTGTACTCAAGGACCCGGACCCGGTCGTTCTCGAAGACGACCTTGTAATGCTCAGGGTTGCTGATCGCGGGATCAAGGCTCATGCGGTCAGGATGGCAGGCCCCAACCGGCGGTGGTTGAGGTTCAGCGAAGTCCGCGCGATCTGCGGCGTGAGCGGACCCTACCGGTGCGGAACGACCGTCGTACCGTGCGGCGCCCGGCCGGGCCGGCCCATCGATCCACGTCTGGGAGGATGGGCGCCGATGGATCCCTCGACCGAGACCGCCACCCAGGCGCTGCACCGCATCACCTCGTTGGGCAGGTACGACGCGTCGGACCCGGACCTGGGCTGGGCGCCGCCCGTGGAGGATCCCCGCGTGGTCGCGGACCTGGTCGTGAACGACACCGACCGCCTCCCCTGGTTCTACAAGCGGTACCCGGACGGCCTCCCGACGGTGTCGCTCCCGCGCGACCTTCCCACCACCTCGGCGCCCGCCGTCGCGGTCCTCGCCGGGACCGCTGCGATCGCTCCCGGCACGCTCGACCTGCCCCAGCTCGCGCGGGTGCTGCACCTGGCGGCCGGCATCGCGCGGACGACGGTACGGCCGTACGCCACCTGGCTGTTCCGGAACGCGGGCTCGGCCGGCGGACGGTTCCCGCTGGAGCTGTACGTCGCCGTGCCGGACGGTCACGACGTCCCGGCCGGCGTGCACTGGTACCACCCTGAGGAGCACGCGCTCGTCCGGATCGGTCCGGCGCCGGACGGCGGGACGCCCACCGTCGTCGTCACCGGCGTGCCCTGGCGGACCGGGTGGAGCTACCGCGAGCGGGGGTACCGCCACGTCTACTGGGACGCGGGGACGATGCTCTCGCAACTGCTGGCGGCGGCCGCATCGGCGGGGTTGGCGCCCGCCCTCACCACGAGGTTCCCCGACGGCGACGTCACGGCGCTGGTCGGCGCCGACGGCGTCCACGAGTGGCCGGTCGCGCTGGTCACGATGGGCGGAGGGTCACCCGCCATCGCCGCGACCGGCCCCGCCGTGACCGGGCAGGTCGACGTCGCGCCCGTCGAGTTCCCGCTCGTGACGGCGGCGCAGCGCGCCGGTGACCTGGACGCGCTCGGATCGCCGTGGCCCTCGGCGCCGCCCCTGAGCGTTCCGGTGGTGGACGGCCCGTCGCTCGACGAGGTGATCCGGTCGCGTGGCTCGACCAGGCGCCTCGACCCGACCCGGAGCGTCTCGCTCGACCTGTTCCGGACATCGATGCTCGCTGGGACGCGCGGGATCGACGTGGCGCACGTGGTCGCGGTGCACGCGGTCGACGGGATGGCGCCCGGCATCTACATGTGGCCCGAGCCCGACCCGCGGCGGGCCGGCGACGTCCGCGACGAGCTCTACGTGCTCGCGCTCGAGCAGGGCCTCGCCCAGGAGGCGGCGTTCGTCACGATCGGGATCGCCGACGTGGGGTCGCTCGACGATCGCGCCTACCGCGAGGCCCAGCTCGGCTCGGGCATCGTGGAGGGCCGGCTGCACCTCCTCGCGTACGCGATGGGCGCCGCCGCCTCCGGCATGACGTTCGCTGACAGCGAGCTCGCCGACGTGGTGGGCGAGCCGACCGATGGGCTGCTCCTCACCTGCGTGGGCGTGCCCGAGTACCGGTCGGCGACCGCCGGACCCCCCGGCGCCCCCGTCGAGGTCACAAAGGTGACGCCGCGCGTGTCCTAGCCCCCGCAGTACCCCGAGCGTTTGCAGCACTCGGGACTGCCAACCTCGGAACGGTCCGGCGACATGTGATCGTCAAGGTGGTTGGGCCGGATGGCGTGGAGGGACCATTGACGCTGGCCACCTCGCGGTCAGCATGCATCCGCTCATCGGCCATGAGAGACCGGTCCACGGGGTGATGCGGGGCTCAGCCGATGGCGATGTCGACCCGTGTCGAGGCCGCGACCTGCGGTCCAGGGCCGCTGTAGTGCACCGCGACGCGGTGCGTTCGTGCCGCCAGGTCGTTGAGGCGGAGGTAGCCCTGGCCGTCGGTGACGACGAGGGTGCCGAGCAGCCGGTGATGCTCGTAGAGCTTGGCCCTGCCGTCGGGATCCGGGAGGCCTGGTGTCACCACGCGCACCGAGACGCCTGCCCACGTGGCGTGGCCGGCGACTCGAACGGTGAGCTGGGGAACCGACTTCACCCGGGTCGGGGTGCGCGCCAGCGCACTGGTGGGCGCCCACTGCGGCGCTGAGACGGTGACCCGGACGGCGACACTGCGCCCTACGTCGGCGGGTTGCAACGTGTAGGTCCGCGCGGTCGCTCCGCTGATGGCGACCCCGCCGCGCAGCCACTGGTACCCCGGGGTCGCCCCGGCCGGGGTGAACTGCCCGGCCGAGGCGGTCAGGGTGTGACCGACCAGTGCGGTGCCGGTGAGGCTGGGGGCGGTGGTGAACGCGGCCCGGCCCAGGAGCACGGGCGACGTGGGTGCGGAGGACGCGGTGCGTGCCTGGTAGCCGTCGGCGTGAACGGTGGCCCGGACGGTGAGCGGGTGGTCAAGCTGCGCCTCGGTCGGTGTGAACGTGGACGAGGTGGCGCCGGAGATCGCGACGCCGCCGGCGTACCACTGGTAGTCCACCGAGGTCGGCATGACTGCCCAGGTGCCAGGGGTCGCGCTGAGGCTTCGTCCGACGTAGGGCAGACCGGAGATCCCCGGAGCTTGCGTCACCGAGTTGGCGCCCGGCAGGACGGCGGCCGTGACGGGCGACTCGGTCACCGCGGTCAGGTAGCCCGGGCGGCGGGCGGTCACCTCGACCGTGAGGTGCTTCCCGAGCTCGGCTGGGGAGGGCGTGAAGGTGCTCGACGTGGCGCCGGGGATCGGTACACCGTCGGCGGTCCACTGCCACGAGAGCGTCGGGTCGGGCGACCAACCTCCGGGGTCCGCGGTGAGGGGTACGCCGACCTTGGGTGTGCCCGTGACGGACGGGTCGCTGCTGCTGCGGAAGGTGCCGGGGATCACGGCCGGTGTCGCGGCAGATGTCGCCGATGCCGGCTCATATCCGGGTAGGGAGACCGACACCTGGACGGAGACCTGCTTGCGCACGTCGTTCGCGGTTGGCGCGTAGCTCGGGCCGGTGGCGCCGGTGACCGGAAGCCCGTCCACCAGCCACTGGTAGGCCGCCGGTGAGTCGGGCGACCACGTGCCCGGGGAAGCGACCAGCGTGTTGTCAACCTGGGCGTCGCCGGTGATCGTGGGCGGCGCCTGCTCAGCGAATGTGCCCGACCGCACCGCCGTGGTCGCCGCAGACGTCGATCGTGCCGTTCGGTAGCCGTCACGGGTCGCGGTCACCGTCACCCGTAGCGGCTGGTCGAGCTGTGCGGCCGTCGGCGTGAATGTCGAGCCGGTGGCGCCGGGGATCGGGCCGTCGGTGTCCCGCCACCGGTAGCTGTAGGTCGCTCGGGGCGACCACGTTCCGGTGGTGGCGGACAGCTGGACTCCCACCTGTGGCGTGCCCGTGATCGTCGGTGGCGCGGTGGCCGTCAGGACCCCTGGCGCGGTCGCCGCGGTAACCGCGGAGAGGGCGGTGCCCGTCTGAGCCCCGGTCTTAGTTGAGATCACCTTGACCCGCAGCTGCTTGCCCAGCTGTTCGGGGCGTGGGATGAACGTCGGGTTCGTGGCTCCCGTGATGGCGGCCCCGCCGGCGTACCACTGGTAGCTGTAGGTGCCTCCCGCGGGCGTCCACGTGCCAGGTGATGCGGTCAGCTTGACGCCGACCTGGGGTGTGCCGCTCACCGTCGGACGGGCGGTGTTTTCCATCGCCACGTCCGCCCCGTCGCCGAGATGGATGTACGCGGTCGGTCGGTAGCTGGCGGTGCGCGAGATCGTGCGGCGGTCGTAGCCGCCGCGCTGGAGGTAGTTGTACTCCTCGACGGTGATCGAGGAGCCGTTCACCGCGACCACCCATGCGACGTGGCCGCGCGAGGAGCCGGCGGAGCCCATGGCCCACCAGGCGATAGCGCCGACTTTTGGTGTCCCGTCGACGGGCACGCCGGAGCTGACCGCTGCCTGCTTCCAGATCGCCGCGTCGCCCCAGTGGTGGCCCTTGTACCAGTTGTGGAAAGCGATCCCGGCGTCATGGTTGAGGCGCCAGGCGACGAACGACGTGCACTCGCGGTTGTAGAAGTTCCAGGGGTCGACGAGGGAGTCCTGGGCCGCCTTCTTGAGGTAGCCCGGGTAGTCGTCGACGCCGATGGTCGCCTCCACGGGCGCAGGCAGCACGAGCCCCACGGCCAAGGTCGCCATGACCGCAGCCACGGCGAGGGATCGGCGCCAAGTCAAGGCAACACGCCGTACACCGGAGAGACGCATGTGACACACGTTAAGGGTGTGATCGCCCCGTGTCCGTACATTCCGGCAATTCCACGCTGGCGCGGCACTCCGGAACACGGGACCATGACGCCCATGGAAGAGGTCAGCGTCCGGCCCGTCGATCTCGATCGGCTCGCCGCGATTCTCCCGGACGACCGGGCGGAGCGGCTCGCCTCGGTGGCGGACACGGCACGCTCGGCCTTCGGCGACCGGGTGATCTGGCACGTCAACGCCACCGCCCACGGCGGAGGGGTCGCCGAGATGTTGCAGACCCTGCTCGCCTACGCCAAGGGCGCCGGCGTCGAGAACCGGTGGCTGGTCCTGGACGGTGACTCGCGGTTCTTCGCGATCACCAAGCGGCTGCACAACATGCTCCACGGGCAACGGGGAGACGGCGGACCGCTCGGTCCTGCGGAGCACGCGCACTACGAAGAGGTACTGCGTCGCAACCTGGAGGACCTCACCCGGCTCGTCTCCCCTGAAGATCTCGTGCTTCTCCACGACCCTCAGACGGCTGGGCTGACCGAAGGCCTGCGCACTGTCGGAGCGCACGTGATGTGGCGGTGCCATGTGGGGCGTGACCGGCCAAACGACGCCACGGATGAAGCCTGGGAGTTCCTGCGTCCGTACGTCAGGCGCGCGGAGGCGCTGGTGTTCTCACGGCAGGAGTACGCACCGGAGTGGGTTGACGACGAGCTGCTGACCGTCATCCCTCCTTCGATCGACCCGCTCGCCGTCAAGAACCTCGAGCTGGCACCCGAGCAGGTCACCGCGACCCTGGCGAGGGTGGGTCTGGTCGAGGATGGCGGGCGGGAGGCTCGGGTCGAGTTCGTCCGCCGGGACGGCACCTCCGGTGCGTTGCGGTCACATCGGGGGTCGGGCGACCTTCTTCCGGACGGCGACCCGCCCTCGCTCTCCGTGCCCCTCGTGGTGCAGGTGAGCAGGTGGGACCGACTCAAGGACATGTCAGGGGTGATGGAGGGGTTCGCCCGCGCCGTCGGCGATGACGACCTGAACGGCGCCCACCTGATGCTCGCGGGGCCCGAGGTCTCGGGAGTGGCTGACGACCCCGAGGGCGCGGAGGTGCTGGCCGAGTGCCGGGAGGAGTGGAGCCATCTGCCCGCAGCCGTCCGCCGCCGGGTGCACCTGGCCTGCATCCCCATGGACGATCCCGACGAGAATGCGATCATCGTCAACGCCCTGCAGCGGCACGCGGCGGTCGTGGTGCAGAAGAGCCTCGTGGAGGGGTTCGGACTGACGGTGACCGAAGCCATGTGGAAGGGGCGAGCGGTCGTGGCCAGCAAGCTCGGTGGAATCCAGGACCAGATCGCCCACGATCGTGACGGTCTCCTGGTGGAGGATCCCTACGACATCGACGAGTTCGCCAGGCTCCTGCGCCGTCCTCTGGGCGATGCCGATCTTGCCGGCCGGCTGGGCACCGCAGCGCATGCGCGGGTCCTGGACGAGTACGTCGGAGATCGCCACCTCGCGCGGTACGTGGATCTCTTCTCCTCCCTGGTGCGGCGCTAGCGCCCGGCTGACACCATGGAGGTACGCCGTTGCGGCGGGGCCGTACGAAGCGGTCCCGGTCGCGCGCCCGAGGAGGGGGTGCCCCCCGGACGGCGCCCACCGAGGCGGGAAGCTGGAGGAGGCTGTCGTGTTGTTCGAGCTCCCTAGTCCCGTGCTGGCGGGCGGGCTGCTCCTGCTCGTCGTCGGGTCGGCCATCGGCGGTCTGTTCGTCGGACGGTCGCGGCGGGCGCATCAAGGTCTCAAGGAATCCTCGGGCGTGCTCCAGGGCGCCCTGCTCGGCTTCATGGGCCTGATCCTGGCGTTCGGCCTGTCGTTGGCCCTCGGCCGCTACGAGGATCGCCGGGCCGCGCTCGTGGAGGACGCCAACACCATCGGCACCACCTATCTTCGCGCCCAGACGCTTGCGGAACCCGAGCGCAGCCAGTCATTGGCGTTGCTCGTCGAGTACACCGATGTCGAGCTGCAGCTCACCGACGAGGTGCCCGGCAGCGGTGCCGCCACACGCACGATCGGGGAAGGGACGGCGCTGCAGCGCCAGCTCTGGGGGCTGGCCGGGCAAGCGGTCGATGCGGATCCGCAGGACACGGCGCCGCGGCTCTACATGGAGAGCCTCAACGAGATGATCGACCAGCAGACGGTGCGGGTCGCCGGTCTCAACAATCGCGTGCCGACCGAGGTCCTGATTCTCGAGGTCGTCGGTTCAGCGATCGCCATGTTCCTGCTCGGGCTCCACGTGGGCCTGCTCGGCCGAAGCCTGCTGCCGCTTCTGCTGGCGTCCTGCCTGGTCGCGATGCTGCTCTTCGCCGTGTTCGATCTGGACCGTCCCACCCGCGGCTTCATCAAGATCCCCGACACACCCCTGGCCACGCTGCGGACATCCATGGACGCTCCTCCGGCCGCCGGCCCCGCCCACTAGCCAGGAGCGCGCGGCCCGGCTCACCCATACGGGACGATGCGGCCCCGACGGGGCCTGCGCTGAGGTCGAGGGGATGAACCTTGTCATCGACGCCCTCATCGTGGTCGGCGCCTCCGCGGCGGCGATCGTCGCGATGCTGGCGGTCCGCCGCCATGCACCCGACGGCAGCTACTTCAACGATGGCGACCGGGCGGCAGGCGTGTTCGGCGTCCTGGCGACCGGGTTTGCGGTCTTGCTCGGCTTCGTGGTCTTTCTGGCGTTCGCCAGCTACGACGCCGCGCGGTCAGGTGCGGAGCAGGAGGCGTTGATCGTGTCGCAGCAGGTCGAGACGGCGCAGTTCTTCGAGGCGCCAGCGAACCGGGAACTCGCGGCGGAGCTCGTCTGCTATGCCCGCTCCGTGGCAGGCGTGCAATGGGACCGGATGGAGGCCGGAACGCTGGGTGAGGACCTCAACCCGTGGGCCGGGGAGATGTTCCGGACCTTGCAGACCGTCGACCCGCAGACCCCCACCGAGCAGTCGGCATTCGACACCTGGCTGAGCCAGCGCGAGGCCCGGGAAGCGGCACGTAACGACCGCATCCACGGAGCGGTTGGCGTGATTCCGACGCCGCTGTGGATCGTGCTGTTCTTCACTTCGGGGCTGATCTTCGCCTACATGTTGTTCTTCGCCGACAGCGGGGAGCGGGCCATCGTGCAGGCGCTCCTGATGGGCACGGTGGTCGCGGTCATCACTTCCATGCTGCTGCTGCTGACCCTCCTGGACGACCCCTTCCACGAGGGCATCGGAGGTCTGCGGCCGGTTGCGATGGAGCGGGCGCTGCAGGTCATCGACCAGGAGCTTCAGATCGACGAGGAACAGGTGTCTCCTCCGTGTGACAGCCGCGGTAACGCGCTGCCCGACGCGCGCTAGCTCGGCCCCTCGAGTTCCGTGGGCCGCAGACGGAAGACCTGGAGGCGCAGGTCGTAGTACTTGGAGGTCTCCCCGACCCACTCGAAGCCCAACCGGCGCGCGAGCCTCTCGGCCCGCTGGTTGGCCGGTCGCATCACGGCGAAGACCTCGTGTGCCGAGTTCTCGAACGCCCAGGCAGCGACCGCTCGGGCTGCCTCCGTCGCGTAGCCCTGTCCCCAATGATCGGGCGCGAACTGCCATGCGAGCTCGAGGTCCTCCTGGAACGGGGGCATTCGTCGCAAGGTGATCGACCCCAGCAACATGTCATCCTCGCGTCGTCTGACGGCCCAGTGGCCGACGGGAGGGTCGGCCTGAGCGTCGGCCTTGGCCCACTGCTCCAGGACATCTCGCATCCCGTCCTCGTCGTGCACCGGGTCCATGGCCGGCGTCAGCCAGCGGGTGACTCCCTCGGTGCCGAAGATCATCAGGGCTGCGGACGCGTCCTCGGGACCCCATGGCCCGATCTCGAGTCGCTCCGTGCTGCGCGTGACTTCCCTGGTCGCCATGACAGCCTCAACAACCGCGCTTCGCCATTGCTTCCGGGAACACGCGCGCCCGTCGGTCAGGGGGTCGCAGGCGCTATTCCAGTCAGCCCGACCGAGGACGTTGCCGGTTTCGTCCGGATCAACCAGACGCCGAGCGCGCTCACAGAGATGCCGAGCGGGACGGCCCACGGTGACAACAAAGCCTGGTAGCCGAGAGCGCCGCCGAGGATGAGCGCGACGGAGATTGCGACAGGGACGGGTGTGCGCAAGGTCGCGATGCCATACAGCGTCCAACCGACTGCGAAGAGGAGATAGCTGGTGAGCGCTCCCAGGCCGAGCACCACGGTCGGGTCGGTGTCGAACGCGTTCGGTGCCTCGTCGGCGAGCCACGGCACGGCGAAGGTCTCGAACCACAGGTCACCGCCGAGAGCCATTGTCCCGACGACGGCCGCGATGGTCGCTGCGACGCCCAGCCGCCCGGCTCGCTCCTCCAGCCGCTCGTGGCCCGCGACGAGGAAGAGCATCAGCATCACGAAACCGAGGAAGTACGCCGCGCCGCCGAACTGGAACGCGGCCGCCGTCGTCGTGGCCACGTGGTCCTCGGGGTCGAACGGGAGCATCACGAGCTGGGCCCCCACGATCAGGGCGCCGGCCGACAACGCAAACGGCCCTGCGAGTCGAGACATGTTCGAGTGAGACATGTCGTCTCCTTTCACGCCAGATGCTGTTGCCGGCCGGGCAGTGGTGGGCCGGTCTGCGTCGTGGGCGCGCCGTCCGGGCACAGGTTGTCGAAGTCGGCTGCCCGGCGAACCAGGAGGAAGCCTGCGAGGAGGATGACCAGCACCATCGTGGCGATACCGGTCTCGGTCGTGACGTAGGCCATAGCGGCGGGGGAGGTGGCGATCGCCGCACCGCTGAACCCGTCCACGGCGTTGTTGAAGCCCGCATGCGAGAAGGTCACCGGCCAGATGCTGCCTGACCATGCCCGGAGCCATGCGTACCAGACGCCGGCCAGCGTCAGGCTCACCATCACCATGGGTACGACGATCCAACGGTTGCCCGCGCTCTGGTAGGTCGTGGTCAGGAGCAGCAGTGGCAGATGGAAGACCGCGTGACAGGCACCGGTCACCAGCGCCGCTCGTCGACCTGAGAAGACCTCGGCCAGGCGCAGCAGGAGGAAGCCGCGCCACCCGATCTCCTCGCCGAGGAAGACAACGCCGAAGACGGCCGTCGAGACCAGGAAGTTGACTGCGGCGGTGCCCAGTCCCCACCCCGGCGCCGGGAAGCGGACCACCCCCACCGAGACGGCGACAGCGAAGCTCAACCCGATCAGCACGACCGGCCCCACGACCGCCACGACCAGTGCACGCCACGCAGGGCGCCCGAAGCCAACTGCGGCCCAGACCGCGCGTCGCTGCCCGTTCGGAACGCAGATGGAGATCGTCAGCGCAACGGCGACGACCGGCACCGCGATGCTGATCAGAGGTGCGATGCCCGCGTGTGGAAGCGCCAGCGCGATGACGAGCGCGAGGAGGTAGGTGATTCCGAGGAACACCGCCGATTGCCGGAGCGGCCGGTCGGTTCTCGGGAGCACGACTGGGTCGATGGTTCGAAGGTGCAGCATGGTGCCGCCTCAGGTCAGGAGCCAGGCTGAGGAAGGGCGCCGACGGGGACCCGGGCGGACCTTGCTTCGCTGCAGCTGCCGCGTGAACGGCTAGGTTCTCGAATGTACGCCGGTGCTCATCCGGAGTCGACCCCGAACCGGCTCCGGTCCACGCCGCGCGCGCTCATCTGCTGGCCTGTCAGGCGTTGTCTGTCACCCACAGGTCGATCAGGCCGCGGAAGTGGTTGTGGAACTGCTCGTGCTCGTGCGGCGGGTACGTCGCCGCGACGGTGTCGCGCAGCAGCTTGTCGAAGTCGTCGGAGGACACCCACTCGTGCACCTGCTCCTCGAGGTGGGGGAGGTGGCTCGAGCACCAGTCCCAGTACTTCTCGCTCTCGAGGTATTCGTCGGCCAGCGCGAGGTAGGCGTCCAGCTTCTCGTCGTAGGTCCGGTCGGGATCGTCGGCGATCGCGAAGTAGCGGGACGTCTGCAGGTCTACGGCTGCCTTGCGGCCGGTCACCACGCAGAACGTCGACCAGCGGACCAGGGCGGTGATCGCCCAAGGGAAGTAGTAGTGCAGTGAGGTCACCGCGACATCGGGGCAGGCGTTGGCGTAGTCGATCGGGTACACCTCGTCGCCGGTGACCAGCATCTCCGCGGAGTTGAACTCCCACCGGAAGAACGCGTTGACGATTCGGCTGATCGCGGCAGTCTGACGGCCGGCTGATGGCGAGAGGAAGCCGTGGGAGACGGCGTACCGGTTGTGCATCGGCAGGTCCGGCCGGAAGTCCATCACCATCGTCTCCGGGCCGATCGACAGGGCCCGGGCGAAGTGGTCGTAGTCGACGGTGGCCTGCAGGTGCATGAGCATCTCGCCCGACTCGTCGTAGGACCGGTGCAGGTCCCCCTTGTCGTTGATCCGGGAGACGCCGCGCCAGCCACCGCCGTCGAACGGCTTCATGTAGAGGGGGTAGCCGAGCTCGTCGGCCAGCTGGTCGAGGTCGAAGGGCTTGTTGTACTGCTCGGAGGTGTAGGCCCAGCGGACGTTGTCGACGGGGTTCTTGTAGGGCACCAGCGTGGTCGGGGGCACCTTGAGGCCGAGCCGGACCATCGCGCAGTAGGCGCTGTGCTTCTCCATCGACTGGAAGGTGAACGGGCTGTTGAGGAGGTAGGTGCCGTTGACCAGCGAGGCCTTCTTGAGCCATTCGCGCGGGTGGTAATACCAGTGGGCGAGCCGGTCGATGACGAGGGGAGTGCGGACGGGGTCGTCGAGCCGGAAAGGTTCGATGGTCAGCCGCTCGCTGGAAAGGGTGTGGACCTCGCCGCCGTCCTTGATCGGCCCCACCATGCGAAGCACCGTCTCGAACGCGCGAGGCCAGTCCTTCTCCGCACCGAGGAGCAGCCCGATCAGATGGTCACCCACCGTGAGACCTCCTGTCCCTGGAGTTCTGCCGACTATAGCGAGGACCGGCTGGAGGTCGAGGCGTGCCTCGAGAGGGCCCACCGTGGTATGCACGCAGGAGTCCCCGACAGTGGAGGAGCGAGCAAGTGAAGGCGACCGAGCGGTGGTTCTCCGATCGGCTCCAGCAGGACCTGACCATGGCGAAGTGGGGCCACTTCGGCACCCCGGTGCTCGTCTTCCCGACCGCCGGGGGCGATGCGGAGGAGATCGAGCGCAACCACCTCGTCGGTGCATGCGGGGAGCTGGTCGAGAGCGGTCGGGTCAAGCTCTACTCCTGCGACAGCGTCGCAGGACGGGCGCTCGCCGCCGGCGTCGGCTCGACCGGATACCGGATGGCGCTGCTGAACCGGTTCCACCAGGCAGTCCGCCACGAGATCGTCCCGGCGATCCAGGCCGACCTCGGCGGCGCCACCCCCAGGATCGTCACGGCCGGAGCCTCGATCGGGGCGTTCAACGCCGTCGCCGTCCTCTGCCGGTACCCCGACATCTTCGAGGCCGCGATCGCCATGAGCGGCACCTACCAGCTCAAGCGGTTCGTCGAGGGCCAGTTCAGTGACGACCTCTACTTCGCCTCACCGCTCGACTTCCTGCCAGGGATGGAGGGACCGCAGCTGGAGACGCTGCGGCAGCGGCAGGTGATCCTCGCCTCCGGTGAGGGACAGTGGGAGGACATCGGGGAGTCCTGGGCCGTGGCCGACGTCCTCGGCCGGAAGGGTGTGCCCAACCGGGTGGACTCGTGGGGCACCGACTTCAAACACGACTGGCCCACGTGGTGGCAGATGCTGCCGAAGTACCTCGACGAGGTCTGCTGACCCGGGTCAGGCGGGCTGCCACAGCTCGATGCGGTTGCCCTCAGGATCGGCGACCCAGCCGAATCGACCGACGCCCTCCATGTCCTGGGTCTCCTCGGCCACGTCAGCTCGTGCGGAGCGCAGCTGGGCGAGCATCGCGTCCAGGTCGCGGACCCGGAAGTTGAGCATGGTGCCCTGGGCGCGGGACCCGAAGTAGTCGGTGGTGGACTCGAAGGTCGCGAACACGGTCGGTCCCGCAGTCTGTTGCCACAGACCGTGTTCGTCCGCGTCCAGTCCCAGGCAGTCGCTGTACCAGGCGGTCAGACGCTTCGGGTCGGCGGCCCGCAGGAAGTAACCACCGATTCCAAGTACACGTTCCATGTCCCTAGGTTGCCTGCCCGAGCCGGTCCAGCAACAGCGCCTCGGCGAGGCAAGCGCGCTCGAAGTCCGCCAGGTGGAGGCTCTCGTCGGCGGCGTGCGCGCGGGTGTCGGGGTCCTCGACGCCGGTGATCAGCACCTCCGCCTCCGGGAACGCCTCTGCGAACGGCCCCATGAAGCCGATCGATCCGCCGACCCCGATCTCGACCGCCGGCGCGCCCCAGGCGGTCGCGAACGCGTCACGCGCCGCGGCGTAGGCCGGCCCCGTGGTGCGGGCCGAATACGGCGCGACCGTTCGGCCAGCGATCACCCGGACCTGGGCACCCCATGGGGCATGGGTCTCCAGATGCGTGACGAGTGCGTCGCGCGCAGTCGTGGGGTCGTCACCCGGGGCGATCCGCAGCGCCAGCCGGGCGCGGGCCGCGGGCACCAGCACCATGCCGGCGTCGTCGACGCCCGGCGCGTCGACGCCGACCACGGACAGGGCCGGGCTGCGCCACAGCCTCGAGGTCAGCGATCCCGAGCCGATGAGGTCGACGCCGTCCAGGACGCCGGCGTCCTTGCGCAGCAGGTCGTCGGTGAGGTCGAGCGGATCGGCGTCGTCCCTGGCCAGCCCGGCCACGGCGACGTCGCCCCGCTCGTCGTGGAGGGTGGCCAGCAGCCGGGCGAGAGCGGTGAGGGCATCAGGCACGGGTCCGCCGTAGACGCCCTGGTGGACGGCGTGCCGGAGGGTGGCGACCTCGACCACGACGCTGACGCCCCCGCGGAGCGAGGTGGTCAGGGCGGGTCTGCCGAGCGCCCAGTTCGTCGAGTCGGCCAGCACGAGGACGTCGGCGGCGAGCTGCTGCCGGTGAGCGGCGAGGAGGGCCGGCAGCGTCCGCGACCCGATCTCCTCCTCGCCCTCGACCAGCACGATGACGCCGACGCCGAGCTCCTCACCGAGGACCCGCAGCGCGGCGCAGTGCACCGCGATCCCGGCCTTGTCGTCTGCGGCGCCCCGCCCGTACAGCCGGCCGTCGCGTTCCACGGGCTCGAACGGCTCGCTGGTCCAGGTGCCCGGGTCCCCGGCCGGTTGCACGTCGTGGTGGGCGTAGAGCAGCACCACCGGTGCGCCCGGGGGTCCCGGCCGCTGCGCCAGCACTGCCGGCAGCCCGTCCTCCGCCGCGACCAGGTCGACCTCCGGCAGACCCGCCGCCGCGAGCTGACCGGCGACCTCGTGGGCTGAGTCCTGCAGGTGCGGCCGGGCCGCGGGATCGGCCGAGACCGACGGGATGCGCACCAGGCGTTCGAGGTCCGCGCGCACGCCGGGGAGGACCTGGTCGAGGGCGGTGCGCAGGTCTGCGGCCGACCGGGTCACTCGGCGTACAGCTCCAGCTCGGAGGCGAAGCGTTCGGTCATCTCGATCACCCGCTGCAGCTCGTGGTGGCGCACGATGACGATCCCGTCCCCGATCGTGGAGGCCCGCCAGTCGCGGCGGGGTGCGCCGATGGGTTGCAGGTCGACGGCGAGCACCGAGTCGCCGTAGTCGGACATCAACCGGTCGAGGCCGGTCACCGAGGTGATCCGCCCGGCTCCCCGGGCGCGCTTGCAGATGCTGCCGGCGTTGTAGCGCATCTCCAGTGGCCGCATCCGGCCATGGACGACGGCCTCGGCCCAACCCACGTAGAGGTCTCCGTCGCTGCCGTAGTTCATCAGGTCGACCACCCGGACCCCCGGGGGTCGGGCTCCGATCTCACCGAAGACCACCTCTCCGTCGGCCTTGCGGTACCACTCCATGTGCGTGAAGCCCGTGTCGAACCCGAGCGCCGCGAGGACCTGCGCTCCCATCTCCCGGCCGCCCTGCAGGTGGGGTACGTCGAGCTCGCGCATCGAGATCGCCACCGGGCTGACCCATTCGTGCTGGGCCATCTGCAAGGGACGGGGCCGGTACCACAGGATGTGCTCGAAGAGGATCTGGCCGCCCGCGCAGACCGTGTCGTAGGTGAACTCCTCGGCGTCGACGAACTCCTCCACGCTGACCTCGGGCACGTGTCGCAGCCGCGGCAGCACCTCTCCGAGGTCGGTCGAGGAGTCCACGCGGTAGGTGTCGGCCGACCCGGCCCCGGCGATCGGCTTGACGATCAGCGGGTACCCGATCTTTTCGGCGGCCTCCCAGACCCCGGCGACGCTGGTCGCGCTCGCGTGCCACGGGGTGCGGATCCCCGCGCTGTCGAGCCGGCGCTTCATCAGCTCCTTGTCGCGGAAGAGCATGGTGGCGTCGACGCTCATGCCCGGGAGCCCGAAGGCCTCGCGCAGCCGCGCCGCGAGGATCATATAGGGCTCCCACAGGCACTCGACCTGGTCGATCGAGGCGTGCCGGGCCAGCCCGCGCAGGGCGGCCAGGACGGAGCTCTCGTCGGCGAGGTTGACGTGCTCGTAGTGCG
>JBJMIQ010000158.1:0-3788 GCA_045806805.1 Nocardioides sp.
CACCGCACTGGACGCGATGTGGGACAAGGGCACGAACCTCCACCACGCCCTGCTGCTCGCCAACCGGCACTTCCGCAAGCACCCCAACGCCCAGCCGGTGCTGCTGATCGTCACCGACGGCGAACCCACCTCCCACCTCGAGCCGGACGGCGAGGTGATGTTCGCCTACCCGCCGCACCCGCTGACCGTCGCGTACGCCGTGCGGGAGCTCGACAACGCCGGGCGGCTGGGCGCCCAGACGACGTTCTTCCGGCTGGGGGAGGACCCGGGGCTCGCCAGGTTCGTCGACTCGATGGCTCGCCGGGTCGACGGACGGGTCGTCGCGCCGGAGCTCGACGACCTCGGCGCGGCGGTCGTCGGGTCCTACCTGGGCGCCCGCGGCCAGGGGCCCGGCGCGGGGCACTACGGTGACTGGTTCGGCGGCCGGGGGTTCTGGGTCGGCACCTGACCGCCGCCGGCGCTCAGGAGGCGAGCTGGGCCCAGACGACCTTGCCGTCCTCGTGGTCGTTGCATCCCCAACGATGGGCGAGGGCCTCGATGATCGCCATGCCCCGGCCATCGAGCGCGTCCTCGTGGGCGGTAGCCGGCAGCGCCGCATGGCCATCGCCCACGTCCTTGACCGAGATGCACACGAGGCCGCCCAACTCGGAGACCGAGACCCTGAAGGGTGAGCGGGCGTGGCGGACGGCGTTGGTGGCCAGCTCGGAGACGATGAGGGTGGCGTCCAGAACCAGGCCGTCGGCCTCGAGTCGGCGCAGTGCGGCCACGACGAAGCTCCGGCTCGCCCGGACCGACTCGCTGACCGGAAGGAACATCGGGGACGACTCGGAGTGGTCGCTGTCGGGGACAGCATGCTGTTCAGGGGCGCGGACGCTGGTGTGCTGGTCGCACACGGCGCGTACGTCGACCAGGCTGCTCGACTCGATCAGCGAGGCAGGATATGCGCACATGAGGTCGAAGCCCACCTCGGCGATGAGGTCGTTCCACATCGCCTCGAGGGCGATGGCTCCCTGGACGTCGCCGGCCTCCCAGAGCAGGCCGACCATCTCACCGAACACCCGGACCGGTGCGCCGTCCGCAACGGCGTCGACCACGACCTGTCCGACCTGTGCCAGGAAACGGTCCCGGTCGAACCCGAACCCCGTCGTGAACGATCGGAGGGTCTCCTTCGCGTCGAGGAGAACCAGATGACCGGCGATGGGAGGCTCGTCGGGGTCAAGGTCCATGGCGCGCAACGTGTCCACGAGCGCCTCGCGGTGCTGGGGGGTCGCGACCACGACCGCCCGCCCCTCCTGGAGGACGCCGTCTGCGACGAAGCGCGCGAGTTCGTCCACGACCTCCTGGTCGCGGACGTAGACGGACACCGCATGGGCATGCGGTGCCAAGGAAAGTTGAGCCCCCACTCTTTGAGTGTGTGCCTCCCCCTCCCGGAAGGCAACGCTAGGAGCGAGATCGCTCCGGGTGCAGGAGCGACGCCAGCTCCTCGACGCCGTCGACGAGACGCGTGCCCGGTCGCGCCCAGGCGGCGTTGGCGTCGACGGCGTGCACCGGTACGCCGGCCGGCAGGGCACCGCTCGCGACCAGCTCGTCGGCCAGGGCCTGCTAGCCGGCGCGGTCGAAGCCGCAGGGTGCCACCACGACCACCTCGGGACCGGCGGCGTGGACCTGCTCCCAGGTGACCCGACGCGACTTCTCGCCCGCGGCGCCGAGCAGCGGCTCACCGCCCGCCGCCTCGATCATCTGCGGTACCCAGTGGCCGGGCGCGAAGGGAGGGTCGGTCCACTCCAGCAGCATCACCCGCGGTCGGGGGCGTCCGGCCACGCGTCGCCGTACGGCTGACAGCCGGTCCCGCAGCCCGGCCACCAGGTCCGCCGCCTCGGTCTCGTGGCCGGTGGCTTTGCCGAGGACACTGATGGAGTCGAACACCTCGTCCATCGTGTGGGGGTCGATGGTCAGCACCTCGGCGGTGCAGCCGAGGTGGGCCAGCGCGTCGTCGACCACCGACACGTCCACCGCACACACCGCGCAAAGGTCCTGGGTGACCACCAGATCGGCGTCGAGGGCGGACAGAGCACCCTCGTCGAGGTGGTAGAGGTCCTCGCCGCGCGCCATCGCCGAGGCCACGAACGCGTCGATCTCGGCAGCGGCGAGCCCCTCGGGCATCGCCGAGGTGGACACGATCGTCCGGTATCGCGCCTCGGGCGGATGGTCGCACTCGAAGGTCACGCCCACCACGTCGTCGCCGGCGCCGATCGCGAACAGGATCTCGGTCGTCGACGGCAGCAGGGACACGAGGCGCACGGCAGCACCCTACGATCCTCCGGGTGGACGACCCGACCCTGACCGTGCTCGCGCTGCTCGCCCTGGCCGGGTTGGCGGCGGGCTTCGTGGACGCGGTCGTCGGCGGCGGCGGGCTGATCCAGATCCCCGCGCTGCTGCTGGGCCTGCCGGGCGCCGCGCCGGTCCAGGTGCTGGCGACCAACAAGCTCGCCGCGATCTGCGGTACGACGGTGAGCAGCGCGACGTACTACCGCCGGGTGCGTCCCGACCCGAGGACCTTCCTTCCGCTGATGATCCTCGCGTTCCTCGGGTCGGTGCTCGGTGCGCTGGCCGCCTCGCAGATTCCGGCCTCGGCGTTCGCCCCGATCGTGCTCGTGGTGCTGGTCGTGGTCGGCACCTACGTGCTGCTGAAACCGCGGCTCGGCGAGGTCACGGCGCTCCGGTTCTCCGGCCACCGGCACACCGCGGCGGCGATGGTGACCGGGTTCGCGATCGGGTTCTACGACGGGGCGCTGGGGCCGGGCACGGGCAGCTTCTTCGTCTTCACCCTGGTCGGGCTGCTCGGCTACAGCTTCCTCGAGGCCTCGGCGAAGGCGCGGCTCGCCAACTGGGCGACCAACCTGGCCGCGCTGTGCGTGTTCGTACCTCAGGGCGCGGTGCTGTGGAAGGTCGGGCTGGTGATGGGCGTGTGCAACCTCGCCGGCGGGTATGTGGGTGCCCGCATCGCAGTCTCCCGAGGTTCCCGGTTCGTCCGGGTGTTCTTCATCGTGGTCGTCTCGGCGTTCATCGTCCGCATCGGCGGGGAGCTCCTCGGACTCTGGGGGTGAACAGATCTCGGTGGTCGGCCCGGCCGAGTCCCGACTACGGTTCCGGCCATGGACCCCGACACCCGCACCGACCCGCCGCTGCGCGGCACCGAGGCCGAGACCCTGCTGGCCTACCTCACCTACCACCGCGACACCCTGAGACTGAAGACCCAGGGCCTCACCCAGGACCAGCTCAATGCCACCACGGCTGCCTCGACGATGACGCTCGGTGGGCTGCTCAAGCACCTGGCGCTGGTCGAGGACAGCTGGTTCAGCTCCGTGTTCCTCGGGAACGAGGACGCCGAGGTGTGGCGCGGCGTCGACTGGGACGCCGACCGGGACTGGGAGTGGCACACCTCCGCCCACGACTCGCCCGACTACCTGCGCGGCCTCTTCGACGAGGCGGTCGTCGCGTCCGACGCGATCCTCCACCAGGCACTGGCCGGACCCCACGGTCTGGACGCGACCTCGGTCCGCGAGTCGCGTCGGGGCAACGGGAAGTTCAGCCTGCGCTGGATCGTCGTCCACATGATCGAGGAGTACGCCCGCCACAACGGCCACGCCGACCTGATCCGGGAGCGGATCGACGGCGCCACGGGCCACTGACGTCAGCCTCGACGCGGGCGGAACCCCCGTACGGGGCGGGAGATCACCCGTGCGGGGCATCCTGCGCTTGTCCGCCGCCCTTCCGCGGCGCGAAGC
>JBJMIQ010000159.1:0-9129 GCA_045806805.1 Nocardioides sp.
GTCCATGTCGGGGCAGGCGTCTTCCTTGGGCGGGGTGCACTGGGTGCCGGGGGGCTGGTGGCCTTCCATGTCGGGGCAGGCGTCTTCCTCGGGCGGGGTGCAGTCGGTGCCGGGGGCCTGGTGGCCAGGCATGTCCGGGCAGGAGTCTCCGGGCGAGGTGGTCGTCTCGCAGGGCTCGACCCAGAACACCTTGTGCTTGACGTTGCTGCCCTGCGAGTAGTCGGTCGTCGCAGTCAGCTTGACGTGGTAGCCGTGGACCGGATGCGGGTCGCCGACAAAGGTCAGCGTGTAGCCCTGGACACCGTCGTAGCCGGCCGTGCTGCCGCCACCGCTGTGGGAGTCCCCATCGAGCGGGATGGAGCCGGTCTGCGAACTGCCACCTCCGGTGGGGGCATGCTGGTCGAACGTCGTGACCGAGTGAGAAGCGACCGAGTCGAAGCCGTAGCCCTCCACCGCGAACGTGCACGGCAGGTGCGGGTCGTTGCTCGGGTGCATCGGCGTCGAGCCTTCTCCACTCGAATGGCCGGGACCGTTCGGAGCATCGAACCCGGCCAGCTTGATCGTGCCGTTGTTGCCCTTCGGGTCGCCCTGGGCGCCCTTGCTGCTGGTGGTGGACTGAGAGGCGGTGACGGGGGCGCTGCTGGCCGCAGCGGGCTGGGCACTCTGGTCACCGCCCTGGGTCCCCTGGCCGGCGCCCTGGGAGGCCGAGGCGCTCGGGGACGCTGCGGGGGTGTGCCCGTGCGTGCCGGAGTTGCCAGGGGCCGCGGAGCTGGACTCGCCCCCGCCCGCCGGCTGCGCGGCGGCGTCGGTGCTGCCGCCGCCCTGCTGGCTTCCGCCACCGTGGGCCTTGTCGGCTCCGTTGGTCTTGGCTTGGCCCGGCGACATGCTCGAGCTCTGGCCCTGGGCCGCGCCATTGCCGCTGTTGCTCTTGGTGGTCTTGTGGGTGTTGCCATGTTCGGCCGCGTCGGCCGGTGACAACGCCGCCGTTCCCCAAGAGACGAGAACGACCGCAGTGAGCAGCGCCAGTAGGCGCAGCACCCGCGGATAGGACGTGGTGGTGGACATGGTGCGCTCCCCGTGAGCTCGGGCCGGTCCCGAGCCCCCGGCTGTGATCGATCAGGTCGAACCGTGCCTCCCGAGCGGAGCGGCGTTCGCGATGCGTACCCCGCCCCAACTGGTCCAAACCGGCACTTGACAAGGCTTTACGCAAGCGATTCCGCGGTGTCGATACGCTCAGGCCGTGGATCTCGACCTGCAGGACAGGGTGTTCATCGTCACCGGCGGAGCCAGAGGCCTGGGCCGCGCTACAGCCGACTGCCTGGTCGCGGAGGGCGCCCGGGTCGTCCTCTCGGGGCGCACCGACGCGTCGTTGGCGATGGCACAGGAGGAGCTCGGCGGGCAGGCCGCAGCCGTCGTCGCCGACAATGCCGACGCCGGCACGCCCGGGCGCCTGATCGCCGCAGCCCGCGAGACGTGGGGGCGCCTGGACGGTGCGCTGATCAGCGTGGGCGGTCCGCCCAGGGGCCCGGTGACCGGGATCGCCGACGACCAGTGGTCGGCTGCCTTCGGGTCGGTCTTCCTCGGCGCGGTCCGGCTCTGCCGGGAGATCGGTCAGGCGCTGCCCTCCGGCGGGTCGATGGCACTCGTCCTGTCCTCGAGCGTCCGGGCACCCCTGGCCGACATGGCCATCTCCAACGGGCTGCGGCCCGGGTTGGCCATGGTCGCCAAGACCCTGGCCGACGAGCTCGGTGCCAGCGGCGTGCGGGTCAACGGGCTGCTGCCGGGCCGGATCGGTACGGAGCGGGTCGCCGAGCTCGACGCCGCCGGCGGTGACCCCGAGGCGGCGCGCGCGGCCGCGATCAAGACCATCCCGCTCGGTCGTTATGGGAAGCCTGAGGAGTTCGGGCGAACAGCTGCGTTCCTGCTCTCACCGGCGGCGTCGTTCATCAACGGCGCGATGGTCCCCGTCGATGGTGGCATGTTGCGTGCCCTCTGAGAGTCCCCCTCCGGGCGTCCGCTGCTTGCGCCACTCGTCGTAGGCGAGATAGCAGAAGCCCGAGATGGCCAGCACCCCGAAGAACCACCACTGGAGTCCGTAGAAGAAGTGCGGCCCGTTGTTGAGCTCGGGCAGCTCGGCCTTCGCGAGCGGCGTGTCGGGCGCCGGGTCCTCCGACTTCAGGTCCAGGAAACCGCCGTAGACCTCCCGGTCGAGCGCGTCGCCGATCCGGTCGCTCGAGATCGCGCGGGTGGAGAGTGCGTCTCCCGCCGAGGTGGCCGACACTCTCGTGCTGTCGCCGTTGGCGTCCACTCGCACCCACCCGGTGACCGTCACCTCGCCGGCCGGCGGCGCAGGTATGTCGACAGGCTCGGTGACGCCGTTGTCGGTGGCCAGCCAGCCGCGGTCAACCAGGAGTGCAGGGCCTTGATCGGTCACGAGAGGGACCACCACGTCACTCCCGGAGGCGCCCTCCCGGGTGCGGTATCGGACGATCACGGTGTCTTCGGGGGCATAGGTCCCGGTTGCGGTGACCACCCGCCACTCCTCGGATGCGGACACCGGGCGGTTCGGCTCGAGGACCTCCGAGACGGGCGCCGCGGGTGCCGCTGTGTTGCGGGCGATGGTCGCGTTGAGCTCCTTGCGGTCCGCGAGCCGGTGGAACTGCCACTCGCCGAGCAGCCAGGTTGCCCACGCGAGCAGGGCAACCGTGATCGCGAACAGCACCCAGCGGCGACTCAACAGGAAGCGCAGGGACCGCACGTCCGCGAGGTTAGCCCGGGGCCGGGAGCATTTCGGGCCCGGCCCGTTCGAGTTGGGGGTGCGTGGACCGTACACTCGCGAGGGTGACGGCAGCCCTGACGACGCGACCACTCGAGGACCGGTACGGCCGCGTGGCCACCGACCTGCGGGTCTCGCTGACCGACCGCTGCAACCTGCGCTGCTCCTACTGCATGCCGGCTGAGGGTCTCGACTGGCTGCCGGGCGACGACATCCTCACCGACGATGAGGTGGTCCGGCTGATCGACGTCGGGGTACGCCGCCTCGGAATCCGTGAAGTCCGGTTCACCGGCGGCGAGCCGCTGGTCCGGCGCGGCCTGGTCGACATCGTCCGGCGCACGAAGGAGATCGACCCCACACTCGAGCTGTCTCTCACCACCAACGCCCTCGGGCTGGCGCGGACGGCGCACACCCTGAAGGCGGCGGGTCTCGACCGGGTCAACGTCAGCCTCGACACGGTCCGGCCGGACACCTTCCACACGATCACCCGGCGCGACCGGTTCCGCGATGTCGTCGAGGGGCTGGCGGCGGCTCGCGACGCGGGTCTCGTGCCGGTCAAGATCAACGCGGTGCTGCTGCGCGGCATCAACGACGACCAGGCGCCGGACCTGCTGCGCTGGTGCGTCGACCACGGTTACGAGCTCAGGTTCATCGAGCAGATGCCACTGGACGCGCAGCACGGCTGGAGCCGGGCCGAGATGGTGACCGCCGAGGAAATCTTCGCCCACCTCGAACGCGAGTTCGCGTTGACCCCGGTCGCCGAGCCCCGCGGCAGCGCACCGGCCGAGCTGTTCCACGTCGACGGCGGGCCGGCGACGGTGGGCGTGATCGCGTCGGTCACGCGGCCGTTCTGCGGCGACTGCGACCGGGTGTGACTCACGGCGGACGGCCAGATCCGCAACTGCCTGTTCGCCCGCGAGGAGTCAGACCTGCGGGCGGCGCTGCGGGCCGGAGCCACCGACGACGAGCTTGCCGACCGTTGGGTGGTGGCGATGCGCGGAAAGCGGGCGGGCCACGGGATCGACGACCCGGCCTTCCTCCAGCCCGACCGGCCGATGTCGGCCATTGGCGGTTAATCCCCGGTAGGAGCCTCGTCGACCGGCACGACGTCCTTGAGGAAGTTCCGTGCCGCCAGGAAGGTGCTCAACGACTCGCGGTGCTCCTCGCACGCGAGCCAGGTCTTGCGGCGCTCGGGCGTGTGCAGGCGGGGGTTGTTCCAGAGCACGGCCCACGCCGCCGGCGTCGTACAGCCCTTGGCCGAGCAGGTGAGCGGTTCCTCCACGCGTGCATCGTCCCAAACGGGAAAGAGGAGACCCCGACCGGACCAAAGAATTGGTGCCGGACGACCACGGGGGAAGTCGTCCGGCACCAGGAGCGAACTGAGACGGGGGAGGCTCAATTCGCCCGGCCGATTGTTGCATGCGCAATTACTTTGTCAACCGTCACCGCCTCCTCGGCGCGTCCTCCTGGACGGACCGAGGATCAATCCGGGGAGGGGAGCTCACGCTGGGTCGCGGCGCCCGGAAGCAGCGCGAACTCGTCGCTCCTGCTGTGGGTGGCGTTGGCCATCACCACCGCGACGTAGGGCAGCAGAAGCGCGGCTGCGACCAGCACCCAGCGCAGCCAGCCGCCGCCGACCAGGATGGCCGCGACGAAGCAGATCGTGCGGATCGTCATCGAGATGACGTAACGGCGCTGCCGTCCGGCGATCTCCTCGTTGCGGCTCGCCGAGGCGGTCGTGATCCTGACCGCGTCCCGGTCACCGTGCTGGTCCCGGGCCATGTCACTCATCGTACGTCGCTACCATCGGATCCCCGCGGGCCACTCCGCCCGTCACCACGTCGTCACCGGGAGGCACCCATGTCCAACCGCACGTACCGCGTCACCGAGATCGTCGGCACATCGCCCGACGGCATCGACCAGGCGGTCCGCAACGGCATCGAGCGCGCCACCAGGACCTTGCGCCACCTCGACTGGTTCGAGGTGACCCAGGTACGCGGCCAGGTCAAGGACGGCGCCGTGGAGCACTTCCAGGTGGGCATGAAGGTCGGCTTCCGCCTCGAGGACGACTGAGCACCCTTTCCGCGTCCCGGCGCCGGCATCCGCGCGGCGACTTCATCTTCCCTTCATGGGCGGCTGCCTACGCTGCCCCCCATGACCACGGAGACCACCTCCCCAGTCCGCCCCGGCCATCCCGTCGTGTCGGCGGCCGGGCTCACGAAGCGGTACGGAGACCTCGTCGCCGTCGACGCCGTTGACCTCCGCGTCCGGGCCGGCGACGTCTACGGACTGCTCGGCCCCAACGGCGCGGGCAAGACGACGTTGTTGCGCATGTTGTTCGGCCTGGTGCGTCCGGACCAGGGAACGATCGAGATCGAGGGCGTTCCGGTGCAACCCCAGCCGGTGCGTGCACTGAGCGGAGTGGCGGGCTTCGTCGAGACACCCCGGTTCTACCCCTACCTCTCCGGCCGCAAGAACCTCGAGCTGCTCGCGAAGCTGGACGGCGGCGGGCAGGACCGGATCCACGAGGTGCTCGACGTCGTCGAGCTCTCTGACAGAGCCGGCAGCAAGGTCCGCGAGTATTCCTACGGCATGGTCCAGCGGCTCGGGGTCGCGGCGTCGCTCATGCGCGAGCCCCGGCTGCTGGTTCTCGACGAGCCCACCAACGGGCTCGACCCGGCCGGCATCCGCGACATGCGGGCGCTGATCCAGCGGCTCGCCGACTCGGGGTTGACCGTGCTGCTGTCGAGCCACCACATGGACGAGGTCGACGAGATGTGCACCCGCGTCGCGATCATGCGGCGCGGACAGCTCGCCTTCGACGGGTCCATGTCGGAGCTGCGCGGGCGGGCCAGTCGTGCCACTCGTCATCTCGTCACCAGCGACGACGCCACGGCTCTGACGATCTGCCGGAGGACTCCCGGGATCGTGGGTGCCGAACGGCAGGGCCCGCGGATCGTCTTCGACGCCGACGACGGAGCCGTCGAGCGGCTCTCCCGCGAGCTGGTCGAGGGCGGCCTTGGGATTCGGCTGCTGCACGCCCCCACATCGGCGCTCACGACGCTGTTCTTCCGCCTGACCGACAGCGAGACCACCGGCGACGAGGAGGACGCAGCGTGAGCTCGGGCACCGACCTCGAGACTCCGAGGAGAACCGCGTCCCAGCTGACCCGGCGCCGTCCCGGCGTCGGCGCCGTCTACGGGGTGGAGGTCGGCAAGCTCGTCCGGCAGACCAAGGTGCGGGTGATCAGCCTCGTGATGATTGCCGCGCCGTGGGTGTTCATCCTGCTCGTGCTCCACCAGGACCGTCTCCCGCTGGAGACGCTCTACGGCCGATACCTGAAGACCACCGGCTTCGCGACCCCGATGGTCGTCCTCGTCGTGGCGGCGCAGTGGCTGCTGCCGCTCATCGCTTCGTTCATCTCCGGCGACATGTTCAGCAGTGACGACAACCACGGCACCTACAAGACGATCCTGACCCGGTCGGTCGCCCGCGGCTCGGTGTTCTGGGGGAAGGTGCTCGCCGCCCTGAGCGCCACCGTCGTCGTGGTGCTCGCCATCGGCGCAAGCGCGCTGCTGGCCGGGCTCGTGTGCGTCGGTGGCCAGGACTTCATCAGCGTCGGCGGCACCCTGGTGTCCCCCGGGGCGGCATTCGCCGACGTCGCCGTGAGCTGGCTCAGCGTGCTACCCGGCGTCATCGGCTTCGCGGCACTCGCACTTTGCGTGTCGATCCTCACCCGCAACAGCGTCCTGGGGGTCGTGGTGCCGGTCGTGGTCGGGCTGGTGTGCCAGATGTACATGTTCCTGAACGCCTGGGACACCGTCCGGCACCTGATGCTCAACTGGACGATGACCGCCTGGCGGGGGCTGCTCGACGACCCGTCGTACACCGCTCCGCTCGTCCGCGGGGTTCTCGTCTCGATCGTCTACATCGTCGTCTTCGTGGCCGTCGGCTACGTCGTGTTCCGCCGTCGCGACGTCAAGGAAGGCTGACCCATGCCCATCATCACCAAGCGACGCATCGGCTCGATCGCGACGGCCACCGTCGCCGTGCTCGCCGTCGGGTTCGGTGCCTCCGCCTGCACGCCCGACACCACACGCGCTCGGGTCGAGAACGACATCCCCACCACGTTTGCGAACTCCTACGCCCTGAGTGAGCAGCTGCAGGGCAGGCCCGCCACTCGTCCGGACGTCACGAACACCGAGTGTCACAGCTCGGTGAACCCCACCCAGGACTCCGGCCCGGGCTCGTGGGCCTGCGACCTCACCTACACCGTCGACGGGAAGCAGGCGAAGACGGAGCTGCTGGTGCTCATCGACCAGCTGGGCTGCTACCAGGCACTCGGCGAGAAGCGGGACGCCACGATCACCGACAAGGCGACCGGTGCCGTGCTGCCCGACCCGAAGCAGGGATTCGACGGTTGCTACGACGTCTACGACGGGCGTACGTCGGTCAGCAAGAAGTGAGTCTGGGGACGGACACGTTTTAGGGCTACCGCCCGGTAGTCGCTAGCGTCGCGTGACGTGAGCCAAACCACTGAGCAGGAGTCCAGGTCTGTCCTGGTGACCGGCGGCAACCGTGGGATCGGCCGGGCCATCGCAGAGGCATTCCTTGCGCAAGGCGACCAGGTGGCGGTGACCACCCGGAGCGGCGGCGCTCCCGACGGTGCGTTGGACGTCCGGTGCGACATCACCGACGCCGACGCCGTGGAGGCCGCCTTCAAGGAGATCGAGGAGAAGCAGGGCCCGGTCGAGGTCCTGGTGGCCAACGCCGGCATCACCGCCGACACCCTGGTGCTGCGGATGTCCGACGACGACTGGTCGTCGGTGATCGACACCAACCTCACCGGATCGTTCCGGCTGGCCAAGCGTGCCGCCAAGGGCATGCTCCGGCTGCGCCGCGGCCGGATCATCTTCATCTCCTCGGTGGTCGGGCTCCTCGGGTCGGCCGGCCAGGTCAACTACGCCGCCTCCAAGGCCGGTCTGGTCGGGATGGCCCGGTCGTTGGCCAGGGAGCTGGGGTCCCGATCGATGACCGCCTACGTCGTCGCGCCGGGGTTCATCGAGACCGACATGACCGCGGTGCTCACCGACGACCAGAAGAGCGCGATCAAGACCCAGGTGCCACTGGGCCGGTACGGCTCGGTGGACGAGGTCGCGGACACGGTGCTGTGGCTGACCGGCCACGGCGCAAGCTACGTCACCGGGGCGGTCATCCCGGTCGACGGTGGACTGGGAATGGGGCACTGACCATGGGAATCCTCGACGGCAAGCGCATCCTCGTCGCCGGCGTCACGATGGACAACTCCATCGGCTTCGCGGTGGCGAAGACCGCCCAGGAGCAGGGCGCGACGGTGCTGATCTCCAACTTCGGTCGCGCACTCGGGATCACCAGGCGGATCGCGAAGCGGCTGCCCAGCGAGCCGCCCGTGCTCGAGCTCGACGTCACCGACGAGTCCCACCTCGCCGGTCTCGAGGAGGCGGTACGTGAACACGTCGACGGCCTCGACGGTGTCGTCCACTCCATCGCCTTCGGCAACCCGGAGACCCTGCTCGGCGGGAAGTTCATGGGCGGGCCGTGGCCCGACGTCGCCCAGGCGGTCCAGGTGTCGGCGTACTCCCTGATGTCGCTGTCCCACGCCTGCCGTCCGCTGATGGGTGAGGGTGGCGCGATCGTCGGGATGACGTTCGACGCGACCGTGGCCTGGCCGGCGTACGACTGGATGGGCGTGGCCAAGGCGGGCCTGGAGTCGTGCTCGCGCTACCTGGCCCGCGACCTGGGCCCGCGAGGCGTGCGCGTGAACCTCGTGTCCGCAGGGCCGCTCGGCACGCTCGCCGCGCGCGGGATCCCCGGCTTCGGCGACCTCGCCGACGCCTGGCAGCGCCAGGCGCCGCTGGGCTGGGACACCGAGGACCCGGCGCCCGTCGCCGGCGCGGTGCTGTTCCTGCTGAGCGACCTCGCCCGCGCGATCACCGGCGAGGTGCTGCACGTCGACGGCGGCTTCCACGCGATGGGGACGGCGCTGGTGCCGAGCGGCGAGGCCGCGGCCGAGCGCGAGCTGGCGGAGGCGGAGGCATGAAGCCGCCCGTCTTCCTGACCGGCGCGACCGGCTTCCTCGGCATGGAGGTGCTCGCTCGGCTGCTCGAGGCCGGCGACCGCGAGGTCGTCGCGCTCGTGCGCGCCGAGAACGGCCCGGCTGCGGAGGCGCGCCTGGACGCCGTGCTGGAGACGCTCTGGACGGATCCGGCGCCCTACCGGGGGCGCGTCCGGGCCGTGGCGGGCGACCTCACGTCGCCCGGTCTGGGCATGGACATCGCCGAGCGCAACTCGCTGGCCGAGGAGGTCGGCGCGGT
>JBJMIQ010000160.1:0-8180 GCA_045806805.1 Nocardioides sp.
TGAGGCTGCTGGCGCTCGGCATCGGCGGCGCGGTCTACGGTGCCCGCGCCAACGGCTCAGGAGAGTTCTTCATCGCCGGCGCCGCCATCCTCGCGGTCCGCGGCATGGTCCTGCTGGTGCCGGTCGTCGTGGCCGGACTGGCGAGGTTCTCGTCGCGCCTCCCGCTCACACTCCGGTACGCCGTTCGCGACGCTGCCCGGCACCGCACCCGTACGGTGCCCGCGGTGGCCGCCGTCGCGGCGACGGTCTGCGGTGTCGTCGCGCTCGGCATCGCCAACGCCAGCGACGCCTACGCCAACGAGGCGATGTATGCGCCGATAATGCCGATCGGGCACGCCGCACTGACCGCACCCTCGGCGAAGGCTGACTGGCCGGAGCTGCAGGACGCCCTGGAACGCGAACTTCCCGACAGCCGGGTCAGCGCCATTTCTGGCATCGCGACGGACACCGGTGCCGGCCGGTACCGCGACTTCGAGTTCCGGGTGCCCGGCCAGCGCTTCCTGCTCGAGAGCTACTCGAGCGCCTTCGGCTCCACTGTGCTGGTCAGTGACCACACCTATCCCGCGGCCCTGCTCGAGATCTCGAGCTCCGACCGGGCCCGGGCCGAGGCCGTGCTGGCCGACGGTGGGGCCGTGGTGTTCGCCTCGCAGCCCAGCGACGCCGACCGGGTGCGGATCACGATGCGGGCCTACACCGAGGACCGACAGCGGCCCGAGGTCGAGCGGGCGACGGTGCCGGCGCAGGTGGTCGTGCTTCGGGGCGCGACCGCGCCCGCCCAGGCCGTCGTCTCGCCCGCGGTGGCAGCCCGACTCGGTCAGGAAGTGACCACCGCCGGGCTGTTCGTCGACGGCTCGGTGAGCCGGGAGCAGGAGCGGTCCGCCCGTGAGGCGGTAGCCGCGATCCAGCGGAACGCCGGCCTCTACGTCGAGCGTGGCTATGAGAGCGACAGCGAGACGGTGATCCTGCTGCTCGTGCTCGGCGTGCTCGGTGGTCTCCTCATGCTCGGCGGAACTCTGACCGCCACGTTCCTGGCGCTGTCCGATGCCCGACCCGATCTTGCGACTCTGGCCGCGGTGGGTGCATCGCCGCGAGCACGACGCGGCGTCGCGGCGTCGTACGCCGTCGTGGTGGGGCTGGTCGGCGCGGTGCTGGGAACCGTGATCGGATTCATTCCGGGCGTGGCCGTCACCTACCCACTGACTGGCCAGCAGGGCGGCTGCATGGTCACCGGATCGGCCGTGGTGGAGGCCGGCGCCTGCATCGCGGCGCCCTCCCACTACCTCGACGTGCCGTGGCTGCTGATCGGGGCGCTGGTGGTCGCGCTGCCGCTGCTGACGGCGCTGATAGTGGGCCTCAGCACCCGCTCACGCCTGCCGATGGTCGCTCGCCTTACCTGATTCCGCCCGGCGACGTGACGATCGGGCGGCGAGCCGCCGTCCTACGGACTTGAGGCTGCGGTAGTCCTGTGCCGTCCGCGGAAACTTCCTCGGCCTCGAGAAAGGCACATCCATGAGTGAGTACGGAACCCCGCCCCCCAGCGAACCCTCCGGCCAGCCGGCGCCGCCGCCCACTACCTCGGGCAAGGGATTCTTCGGTGCCCTGTTCGACTTCAAGTTCGAGCACTTCGTGACCCCCATGATCGTGAAGTTCGTGTACGTGCTGGCGCTGATCGCCCTGGTGCTCGGCTGGCTGATCTTCCTGGTCGCCGGCTTCGCGCAGGACACCTCGTACGGCATAAGTGTGCTGATCCTGGGGCCGATCGCGCTCGTCCTGTACCTCGCCTTGATCAGGATGACGCTGGAGTTCTACCTCGCCATCGTCCGGATGAGCCAGGACATCCACACTCGCCTGCGCTGAGGGGGCGGACCGGACCAACAAAAAGTCAGTCTTGACTGTTTGTTGAGGCGCCTCCATGCTGGGCGGGTGAGCACCGCGACGCGCGTCCCCCAGGAGGAGCGCACCCGTGCGATGCGGGCCCGGTTGCTCGAGGCGACCGTCGACTGCCTGGTCGAGCGAGGATTCAGTCACACCTCGACCACCCTGGTCTCGGAGCGGGCCGGAGTCTCCCGTGGTGCGCAGCTGCACCACTTCCCGACCAAGAACGACCTGGTCGTGGCGGCGGTCGAGCACCTGACCGACGTCCGCGGGTCCGACCTGGCGGCCGCGGCCGCACGACTACCCACCGGGAAGCGACGAACCCGAGCGGTGCTGCAGATGCTGGCCGACCACTTCACGGGCCCCGTCTTCACCGCGGCGCTCGAGCTGTGGGTGGCCGCCCGCACCGACGAAGCCCTCCTCGCCGCGGTCGCCCCGCTCGAGCAGAAGGTCGGCCGCGAGACCCACCGGCTCACGGTGGAGCTGCTCGGCGCCGATGAGTCCCGTCCCGGCGTCCGCGAGCTGGTCCAGGCGACACTCGACCTGGTGCGCGGCCTCGGCCTGGCCAACACGATCACCGACGACGCGCGTCGCCGTAACCGCATCCTCGACCGCTGGGCTGTCACCCTCGACCAGGCGCTGGCCACCGACGGGAGGGGATGACTTCGTGCTCGACCAGATCCTCGCTGACCTCCAGGCCGAGGGAGACCAGCTCTGGAGCACCGTCTCCGGTCTCGACGACGTGGGCTGGCGGACCCCCACCCCCGCCGAGGGCTGGGACGTCGCCACCCAGATCGCCCACCTGCTGTGGACCGACGAGGTCGCCGTGGTCGCCGCCACCGACAAGGAAGCCTGGGACGAGGTCGTGCTCGCTGCGATGGCGGACCCGAACGGCTTCGTCGACGCCGGCGCGCGCGAGATCGCCCGGCTCGCGCCCAGCGCCCTGCTCGCGCGGTGGGGTGCCGCGCGCGAGAAGCTGGCGCGCACCCTGAGGGAGTACCCCCCGGACCGACGCATGGCCTGGTTCGGGCCGCCGATGTCACCGTCGTCGATGGCCACGGCGCGGTTCATGGAGACCTGGGCCCACGCACTCGACGTCTACGACGCCCTGGGCGTCCACTTCGAGCCCACCGACCGGATCCGCCACGTCGCCCACCTCGGCGTGCGCACACGTGACTTCGCGTTCGTGACCAACGAGCTCGAGCCCCCGGCCGAGGAGTTCCGGGTCGAGCTGACCGCTCCGTCCGGCGAGCAATGGGACTGGGGCCCTGAGGACGCCGGGCAGCGGGTGACCGGGCCGGCCCTCGGCTTCTGCCTGCTGGTCACCCAGCGGATCAACCGCGCCGACGCCGACCTCACCGCCGACGGCGAGTACGCCGACACCTGGCTCGACATCGCCCAGTGCTTCGCCGGCCCCTCGGGCGAGGGGAGGGCACCCCGATGATCGGCTTCGAGACGGGCGCGGAGCGCCCTCCTCAACCACCGATACGAGTTGGGAACTGCTCCGGGTTTTACGGCGACCGCTTCTCGGCCATGCGGGAGATGCTCGAGGACGGACCGCTCGACGTACTCACGGGCGACTATCTCGCCGAGCTGACCATGCTGATCCTGGGCCGCGACACCCTGAAGGACGCCTCGCTGGGCTACGCCCGGACGTTCGTCCGCCAGCTCGAGGACTGCCTCGGGCTCGCGGTTGAACGTGGCGTCCGGATCGTGAGCAACGCCGGCGGGCTCAACCCGGCCGGCCTGGCCGACAAGGTCCGCGAGGTCGCCAAGGGTCTCGGCCTGGATGTCGCCGTCGCCCACGTCGAGGGCGACGACGTTCGGCCTCTCGGCGAGTGGCCGGAGGCGCTCACCGCCAACGCCTACCTCGGCGGCTTCGGCATCGCCGCGGCGCTGAAGGGTGGCGCCGACGTGGTTGTCACCGGTCGGGTCACCGATGCCTCCCTGGTGCTCGGCGCCGGGGTGGCCGAGTTCGGCTGGACGCCGACGTCCTACGACGAGCTGGCCGGCGCCGTCGTCGCCGGCCACGTCCTCGAGTGCGGCGCCCAGGCCACGGGTGGCAACTTCTCCGGCTTCCGGTCGCTGCCACACTCCGACAAGTCACTGGGCTTCCCGATCGCCGAGCTCACCGCCGACGGGTCATCGGTGATCACCAAGCACGACGGGACCGGTGGCGCGGTGACCGTCGACACCGTCACCGCCCAGCTGCTCTACGAGATCCAGTCCACCCGCTACCTCGGGCCCGACGTCACCACCTTGCTCGACACGATCCGGCTGGAGCAGGAGGGGTTCGACCGGGTCGCGATCAGCGGGGTCCGTGGCGAGGCGCCGCCTGCCCGGCTCAAGGTCGGCATCAACCAGCTCGGCGGCCATCGAAACACCGTCGAGTTCGTCCTGACCGGGCTTGACATCGACGCGAAGGCCGACTGGGTGCGTGAGCAGATGGAAGGGGCGCTGGCCGCGTCCGGCGCGAGACCCGCCTCGGTGACCTGGTCACGCACCTCGGTTCCCCATCCGGACGCCGACACCGAAGAGGCTGCGTCCTGCCTGCTTCGGTGTGCGGCCAAGGACCCCTCAGCCGAACCGGTCGGCAAGCCGTTCACGGCCGCGGCGGTCGAGCTTGCCCTGGCGTCGTACCCCGGCTTCACGATGACCGCGCCGCCGTCCGCTCCGACGCCGTACGGCGTCTACCGTCCCGAGTACGTCGACCGGACCGCCGTCGAGCACGTCGTCGTGCACCCCGACGGACGTCGGGAGGTCATCCCGGACCCGACCGGGCTGGACGATGGACGCACCACCAACTTGGGTGAGCGGCCCTCGCCGTTCCCGGCCCCGACCGACGTGGTCACCCGCCGGCTGCCGCTGGGCACCTTCGTGCACGCGCGCTCGGGCGACAAGGGTGGCGACGCCAACCTGGGGCTGTGGGTGACCCACGAGGATCCGGAGAAGTACGACGCCCGGGTCACCTGGCTGTCGAAGCTGATCACGCCGGACCGGATCCGCGACCTCGTCCCGGAGGCGGAGGACCTGGACATCGAGGTCTACGTGCTGCCCAACCTCGGCGCCGTCAACGTCCTCATCCGCGGCCTGCTCGGTGAAGGCGTCGCCGCCTCCACCCGGTTCGACCCCCAGGCCAAGGGGCTGGGCGAGTGGGTGCGCTCCCGGATGGTCGCGGTGGAGGTGTCTCTCCTGTGAGTCGCATGCACAGTTTCATCAAGGGATGCAGGTCAAGCCTCACTTCCCGTGCCGAGTTGAGCGCGGGAAGTGCTGGTTCGGCTGCATCCCTTGATGAAACCGCAGCCCCTGAGGTCCACACGTGACCGCCGAGCGGGAAGCCCTGCGCGAGACTGCCCGCGAGTTCGTGCGGCGCGAGGTGGCGCCGTACCTGCAGGACTGGGAGGACGCCGGCTCGGTCCCGCGCGAGCTGCACCTCGCCGCCGCGAAACAGGGACTCCTCGGAGTCTCCTTCCCGGAGGAAGTCGGCGGGCAGGGCGGTGACCTGCTCGACTCGGTGGCGATGCAGGAGGCGTTCTTCGAGGCCGGCGCCTCCAGCGGTCTGATGGCCGCGCTGTTCACCGGCGGGATCGCGCTGCCACACATCGCGGCCAACGGATCGGCTGACCTGATCGACCGATTCGTCCGGCCCACCCTGGCCGGAGAGAAGATCGGCTCGCTCGCCGTGACCGAACCCCGCGGCGGATCGGACGTCGCCGACATCCGCACCACTGCCCGGCGCGAGGGCGACGAGTACGTCGTCAACGGGGCCAAGACCTTCATCACCAGCGGGGTCCGGGCCGACTTCGTCACCACCGCCGTTCGCACCGGCGGGCCCGGCCATGCCGGGATCTCCCTGCTCGTCATCGAGAGGGGCACACCCGGCTTCACTGTCGACCGTGCGCTGACCAAGATGGGTTGGCACTGCTCCGACACCGCCGAGCTGTCGTTCGTCGACGTCCGTGTCCCGGCCGCCCACCTGGTCGGTGGGGAGAACACCGGTTTCGTCCAGATCGCCGAGCAGTTCGTGGTCGAGCGGATCGCGCTCGCCGTCCACGCCTATGGGATCGCCGACCGGTCCCTCGCCCTGGCCGCCGACTACTGCCGTCAGCGGGAGACCTTCGGCAAGCCGCTGATCGCCAACCAGGTGGTCCGGCACAAGCTCGTCGAGATGCGCCGTCAGGTCGAGGTGGCACGGACCTACACCCGTTCGGTCGCCGCCCGTCACGTCGAAGGAGAAAACATGATTGCCGAAGCCTGCCTGGCCAAGCAGACCGCGGTCGACTGCGCGTCGTACGTCTGCGACCAGGCGGTGCAGCTGCACGGTGGCACCGGCTACCTGCACGGCACCGAGGTCGAGCGGCACTACCGCGACGCCCGCATCCTGCCGATCGGTGGCGGCGCCAACGAAGTGCTCGCCGACCTCGCGGCTCGGTTGTTGGGCTACGCGTCATGAGGCCGATGCGGGGCGAGGTGTCGCTGCACATGGACGCACCGCCGGCCAAGGTCTGGGACCTCGTCAGCGACGTGACCCGAATCGGAGAGTTCTCACCGGAGACGTTCGAGGCGCGCTGGCGTCGCGGGTACGACCACGCGGAGGTCGGTGCCAAGTTCAAGGGGCACGTGAAGCGCAACGGCATCGGTCCGACGTACTGGAGCCCGTGCACGGTGACCGTCTGCGAGCCGGAGCGGGTCTTCGAGTTCTCCGTCGGCACCGACGACGTCGCCCTCAACAACTGGGGCTACCGGCTCGAGCCCGACGGGACGGGCACCCTGGTCACCGAGTACTTCCGCCTCGAGCCCAAGCTGCCGCTCCGTCTCTACTGGACCGTGCTCGGCAGGCTGCGCGGCCGCACCAACGAGCGCGGCATGCGGACCACGCTGGCGAAGATGAAGCAGGTGGTCGAGAAGTGAGCTCCAATCGCGCCGCCATGCTCGAGAAGCTCGCCGACCTCGAGGCCGAGCACGCCAAGGCGGTGGCCGGCGGCGGTGAGAAGTACGTCGAGCGGCACCACGCGCGCGGAAAGCTGCTGCCCCGCGAACGTATCGAGCTGCTCGTCGACCCGGGGTCGGCGTTCCTCGAGCTGAGCCCCCTCGCGGGCTGGGGATCCGACTTCACCGTCGGCGCCAGCGTGGTCACCGGCATCGGCGTGATCGAGGGCGTCGAGTGCATGATCACCGCCAACGACCCGACCGTGAAGGGTGGCGCCAGCAACCCCTGGACGGTCAAGAAGATCTTCCGGGCCTCCCAGATCGCCGAGGAGAACGGCCTCCCCACCGTGGCGCTCGTGGAGTCCGGGGGCGCGGACCTGCCCACGCAGAAGGAGATCTTCATCCCCGGCGGCAAGCTGTTCCGCGACATCACGCGTTCGAGTGCCGCGAAGCTGCCGACCATCGCACTGGTGTTCGGCAACTCCACGGCCGGCGGCGCCTACGTGCCCGGCATGAGCGACTACACCGTGATGGTCAGGGAGCAGGCCAAGGTGTTCCTCGGGGGCCCGCCGCTGGTGAAGATGGCGACCGGCGAGGAGTCCGACGACGAGTCCCTCGGCGGGGCCGAGATGCATGCCCGGGTCTCCGGTCTGGCCGACTACCTCGCCGAGGACGAGCACGACGCACTGCGGATCGGCCGGCGGATCGTGGCCCGCCTCAACTGGCGGAAGGGCGGCGGATTCCCCGGCTCACCGGGGAATCCGACACTTCCCGGGCATCGCAGTGCCCAAGAAGTGCAGGGATTGCCTGAGGAGTGTGGCACGCGGGGCCAGTGGTACGCCGAGCCTGACGCGGACCTCGAGGGCCTGCTCGACCTGATCCCGACCGACCTGAAGGAGCCGTTCGACCCGCGCGAGGTGATCCTGCGGGTCTGTGACGGCACCAGCCCCGGCAACGCGGTGCCGTTCGACGAGTTCAAGCCGCTCTACGGCTCCTCCCTGGTGACCGGATGGGCCCGCATCCACGGCCACCCGGTCGGGATCCTCGCCAACGCCCAGGGGGTCCTGTTCTCCGAGGAGGCCCAGAAGGCCACCCAGTTCGTCCAGCTGGCCAACCAGACCGACACGCCTTTGCTGTTCCTGCACAACACCACCGGCTACATGGTCGGCAAGGAGTACGAGCAGGGCGGCATCATCAAGCACGGCGCACAGATGATCAACGCGGTCAGCAACAGCACCGTCCCGCACCTGGCGATCATCATGGGCGCGTCGTACGGCGCGGGGAACTACGGCATGAACGGGCGCGCCTACGACCCTCGGTTCCTCTTCACCTGGCCGAGCGCGAAGTCGGCGGTGATGGGTCCCGCGCAGCTCGCC
>JBJMIQ010000161.1:0-17643 GCA_045806805.1 Nocardioides sp.
GACTTCGCGAACCAGCCTGCAGGCACCTACGACGACGAGATGCTGAACGCGCACTTCATCTGCGGGGACGGGCGCTGCAACGAGAACATCGGCCTGTCCGCGATCCACCAGATCTTCCACTCCGAGCACGACCGGCTGGTCGACGACATCAAGAACGTGCTGACCAACGACACCAGCGACACCGGGGTCGCGGCTCTGGGCGAATGGAAGCTGGCCGCGGGTGCCGACGGCTGGAACGGCGAGCGGCTGTTCCAGGCTGCCCGGTTCATCACCGAGATGGAGTACCAGCACATCGTGTTCGAGGAGTTCGCCCGGAAGGTGCAGCCGGCGATCAACCCGTTCGAGCCGTTCGCCTTCACCCAGACCGACCTCAACCCGGCGGTCAAGGCGGAGTTCGTGCACGCGGTGTACCGATTCGGGCACTCGATGCTCACCGACACGGTTGACCGCAACTACGGCACCGGGGACGTGACCCACACCCCGCTGCTGGACGTGTTCCTCAACCCGCCGGCCTTCAGCGCCGGGTCGAACAACCCCGGCTCGAGCCACGCCGCGCCACAGAACGCGGCGGACGCGGCCGGTGCGATCCTGATGGGTGCCTCGGACCAGACCGGCCAGGAGCTGGACGAGTTCGTGGTCGACACGCTGCGCAACAACCTGCTCGGCCTGCCGCTGGACCTGGCGACGATCAACATGACCCGCGCCCGTGAAGCCGGCATCCCGCCGCTGAACGAGGTGCGGCGCGAGATCTTCGGCTCGACCAACGACGGCCAGCTCAAGCCCTACTCGAGCTGGATGGACTTCGGGCAGAACCTCAAGCACCCCGAGTCGCTGGTCAACTTTGTCGCTGCCTACGGCGAGCACCCGTCGGTCAAGGGCGTCGCGACCATCGACGCAAAGCGGCTCGCGGGCGCTCGTCTGGTCTACGGCGAGGCCGGCGCCGACGGCGCACTGGTCGACGACCCGATCACCACTCAGGACGAGACCGCCGACAACCTCACCAACGTGCCGGCCGACCGGCTCCCATTCCTCAACAGCACCGGAACCTGGGCCAACGCCGCCGGCGTCACCACCACCGGCGTCGACGGGATCGACCTGTGGGTCGGTGGCCTGGCCGAGAAGACCAACCTGTTCGGGGGCCTGCTGGGCTCGACGTTCAACTACGTCTTCGAGAACCAGATGACCGACCTTCAGAACGGCGACCGGCTCTACTACCTGGCTCGCACGCCCGGCATGAACCTGCGCACCCAGCTGGAGAGCAACTCGTTCGCCGAGCTGATCATGCGCAACACCGACGCCCACAGCCTCAAGGCCGACGCGTTCGGGACCGCGGACTGCAAGTTCGAGCTCGGGAACCTCGCGGGCACGGAGTCAGGCTTCAACACGTTCGGCAACACCGTGGCCGATGACTCCGGCTCGGACTGCCGGGAGGACCTGCTGCTGGTCCGCATGTCCGACGGCACGATCCGGTACCGGGAGCGCAACAGCGTCGACCCGGCCGGCATCAACGGCCAGAGCGTCTACAACGGCACCACCGGTACCGACCGGGTCTGGGGTGGTGTCGACAACGACACCTTCCTGGGCAACGAGGGCGACGACGTGATCGAGGGCAACGATGGCGCCGACGTCGCCTTGGGCGGCGAGGGCGACGACGTCGTCACGGACTCCGCCGGGGACGACGTGCTCAAGGGCGGTCCGGGCGACGACGCCCTGGACTCCGGCATCGGCCTGGACATCATCGAGGGCGGTGACGGCAAGGACTTCACCAACGGTGGAGCCAACGCCAACGAAACCTTCGCCGGCGAGGGCGACGACTTCGTCATCGCCGGGCAGAGCCTGGACGCCATCTTCGGGGACAGTGGCGACGACTACGAGGAGGGTGGTGACCAGCCGGACCTGATGCAGGGTGACAGCGGGAACCTGTTCTTCCTCAGTGACTCCAACAAGGACGGCGACGACATCCTGGTCGGCCAGGGAGGTGACGACGACTACGACATGGAGGGTGGCGACGACATCGGTCTCGGCGGGCCCGGCATCGAGAAGGTCGCCGGCGCCGGTGGGTACGACTGGGAGATCGGTCTCGGCGACCCGCAGCCGCAACGCCAGGACCTCAACCTGCCGCTGGTCGGCATGGACATCCTCAGCACGGACGTGCGGGACAAGTTCAACGAGGTCGAGGCGCTGTCGGGCTGGAAGTTCGACGACGTGCTCAAGGGTGACGACCTCATCCCGTCGCAGGTCGGCGGCGCCGGCTTCATCGGCTGCGACGCTCTGGACCAGGCGGGCATGAACCGGATCCAGGGACTGGACCCCCTCGTACCGACTCTGGCGAAGCCGGCCAGTGAGGTCGCGCAAGCGTCCGCAACGGGTGTCTGCCCGCTGCGGGGCAACGTCTGGGGCGGCGGCAACATCCTGCTCGGCGGTGCCGGCAGCGACACGATGGAGGGCCGCGGTGGCAGCGACATCATCGACGGCGACCGCTACCTCAGCGTCCGGCTCAGCGTGCGCAGCGACGCGGGCGCCGAGATCGGCAGCGCCAGCGCTGCCGGACCCGGCCAGAGCGCCATGAACAGCCAGTACCTGCGCGACGGCCAGGGCAACCTGACGGGTCCGACCCTGCAGGCGGCGGTGTTCAACGGCACCGTCGACCCGGGCAACATCGTCGCGGTGCGCGAGATCCTGTCGGCCAACAACCCCGGCGACGTCGACAAGGTGCAGTACACCGACACCCGGGCCAGCTACCAGTGCACCGACATCTCCGGCGCTGTGGAGAAGCCTCTGGGGCAGTGCCCGCAGACCTGGACCGGTGGCAAGCTCGAGGTCAGCCACTTCGGCGGCGACGTCGTCGTCGGCGCCGGGGGCGGTGACATCGTCACCGACGACGGGACCGACATCGTCGACAACGTCGAACAGCTGGTCTTCTCCGACAGCACCCCGCCCGACGCACCCACCGCTGTGACCGCGGTTGCCGGCAACGCGAGCGCGAACGTCACGTTCGTTCCGCCGGTGAGCGTCGTCGACCGCTACGAGGTCGAGGTCCTGGACTCGGCAGGACAGCCGACCGGTGTCGTGCGCGACCTGCTCGACCCGGCGCTGAACACGCTCCTGGTGACCGGACTGACCAACGGTCAGACCTACAGGTTCCGGGTCCGCGGGATCAACACGGCCGGTGCGGGTGCCTGGTCCGACCCCTCGAACGCGGTGATGCCGAAGGCCGACCTACCCGGTGCTCCGGGCAGGCCGACGGTCGTTCCCGGCAACCACCACGTCCGGGTCAACTGGAACGCGCCGGCCAACGACGGTGGCGCGATGATCACCCGCTACCAGGTCGAGGTCACCGACGCCGACGGAGTCCTTGTCGGGACCTTCAGGGAGACAACCGACACCACGCTTGACGTCACCGCCCTGACCAACGGCCAGCAGTACTCCTTCCGAGTCCGCGCGACCAACGCCGCCGGGGATGGTCCGTGGTCCCTCGCGGCGACGGCGGTGCCTCGCGGCCGACCGGGTACGCCGCACATGTCGGGACTGTCCTCGCGGAACCACGGCCTGCTGGCCACGTGGGACGCCCCGGCAGACAACGGCGGGAGCGCCATCGTCGGCTACAAGGTCCAGGTGTTCACTCTGGACGGACAGCAGGTGGGGGCAAACCGCAGGGCCGACGGCTCGGCGAGCCGCCTGCTCGTCACGGGCCTGACCAACGGCCGGTCGTACCGCGTCCGGGTCCGGGCCGTGAACGGCGCCGGTGCCTCCCTGTGGTCTTCGACCATGCGGGCCAAGGCCGTAAAGCCGTAGGAGCACGCCAGGCTGCGCTCCGGGCCGGGTGGTTCGCCACCCGGCCCGGAGCCATGTCCGCGTAGGCTTCGCCTGTGCTCTCGACCCGTCACGGCGTCCGGGTGCTCGGCCCCCAGGACCTTCCCGACTTCGTGCGGCTCGTCGGGCTCGACCCGGTGGTCAACGTCTTCGCGGACTACCGGGCACGGACCACCAACCTGGAGCCGCGCTGGCTCGGGGGCGAGATCTGGGGCCGCTACCTGGACGGTCGGCTGACGGCGGCCTGCCACGTCGGGGCGAACCTGGTGCCGGTGCAGGCCACGGAGGACGACGCCCGCGTGTTCGCCGAACGTGTCCTGACCCGGGGGCGCAGCGTCTCCACGATCGTCGGGCCACAAGCTGCCGTACGCACCCTCTGGAACGGCCTCGCCGGGACCTGGGGTCGGCCCCGTGAGCTCCGGTGGCAACAGCCGCACCTGGAGATCGACGATGCCCCGCAGGTGGACCCGGACCCCGCGGTCCGGGTCACGACGGGGGACGATCTGGAGGAGGTCTACCCGGCCTGCGTCGCGATGTACACCGAGGAGGTCGGCATATCGCCCGAGGCCGGCGGCGGCGCGGATCTGTACCGCACCCGCGTCAGTCAGCTCGTCTCCCGTGGATGGTCGTTCGCCAGCTTCGACCGCGGTCGGCTGGTGTTCAAGGCTGAGGTCGCCTGCGCGAGTCCGTCCGCGGCCCAGGTGCAGGGGGTCTGGGTGCCACCGGACCGGCGTGACGAGGGCATCGGCGTGCGGGGGATGGCCGCTGTGGTCGAGCTGGTCCGTCGCGACATCGCACCGGTCGTGGCGCTCTACGTCAACGAGTACAACCTGCCGGCCCGCCGGGTCTACGAGCGGGTCGGTTTCCGGCAGTCGGCCACGTTCGCCACTGTCATGTTCTGAGGCGCGTCTCGGCGCGTAACTGGTTCGCGGGCACCGGAGACCCGCCAGTAGCCTGTCGCAATGATCTCCCCACCCCACGGAACCGCTCGCTCCGCTCACGCTTCCGCGGGGACCGCGAGAATTCTGCGGATGTCGAGCCTGTTCGTGCGGACCCTGCGAGACGACCCCGCGGAGGCCGAGGTGCCGAGCCACCGGGTACTCGTCCGCGCCGGTTACATCCGCCGCAACGCTCCGGGCATCTACACCTGGCTGCCGCTCGGGTTGCGGGTGCTGCGCAAGATCGAGCAGATCATTCGTGACGAGATGGACGCGATCGGAGCCCAGGAGCTTCTCTTCCCCGCACTGCTGCCGCGTGAGCCCTACGAGGCGACCGGCCGGTGGAGCGACTACGGCGACAGCATCTTCACCCTCCAGGACCGCAAGGGGGGCGACTACCTTCTCGGTCCCACGCACGAGGAGATGTTCACGCTGGTCGTGAAGGACCTGTACTCCTCCTACAAGGACCTGCCGCTGTCGATCTACCAGATCCAGACGAAGTACCGTGACGAGCAGCGTCCGCGGGCCGGGCTGCTGCGGGGCCGAGAGTTCGTGATGAAGGACTCCTACTCGTTCGACGTCGACGAGGCCGGACTGGAGGCCTCGTACCAGAAGCACCGCGACGCCTACGTCCGGATCTTCGACCGGCTGGGGTTCGAGTACGTCATCGTCAAGGCGACCTCCGGAGCCATGGGGGGTTCGGCCTCCGAGGAGTTTCTGGCCAAGGCCGCGGTCGGTGAGGACACCTACGTCCGGTGCTCGAACTGTGACTACGCGGCCAACGTCGAGGCGGTCACCGTGCCGGCGCCTCCCGCACAGTCGTACGACGGCGTGCCCGACGCCCACGCCGAGGACACGCCGGACACACCCACCATCGACACCCTCGTCGACCACCTCAACGAGAAGTTCCCGCGCGACGACCGGCCGTGGACCGCCGCCGACACGCTCAAGAACGTGCTGGTCGTGCTCCGCCACGGCGACGGCACCCGTGAGCCGTTGGCAATCGGCGTTCCCGGCGATCGGGACGTCGACCTCAAGCGCCTCGGTGGGCAGCTCGAGCCGATCGAGGTCGAGGCGATGGACGAGGTGGAGATGAAGAACCACCCGACCCTGGTCAAGGGCTACATCGGTCCGGGCATGCTCGGCGAGTCCTCCGAGTCCAAGATCCGCTACGTCGTGGATCCTCGCGTCGCCGAGGGCACGCGCTGGGTCACCGGCGCGAACGTCGCCGGCCAGCACGTCATCGACCTGGTGGTCGGGCGCGACTTCACCCCCGACGGGACCATCAGTGCCGCCGACGTGCGCGAGGGCGACCCGTGCCCGCAGTGCGAGACCGGCACGCTGGGGTCGGCCCGTGGCATCGAGATGGGCCACATCTTCCAGCTCGGCCGGAAGTTCTCCGACGCCCTCGACCTGAAGGTGCTCGACGAGAACGGCAAGCTGGTCACGGTCGTGATGGGGTCCTACGGCATCGGTCCCTCGCGGGCCGTGGCGGCGATCGCCGAGAACACACTGGACGACATCGGCCTGTGCTGGCCGCGCGCGGTCGCTCCGGCTGATGTCCACCTGGTCGCCACCGGCAAGGACGAGGCGGTCTTCGCGGCCGCCGACCGGATCGCCCACGAGCTGTCGTCTTCCGGTGTCGAGGTGCTCTACGACGACCGGGCCAAGGTCTCCCCGGGCGTGAAGTTCAAGGACGCCGAGCTGATCGGTGTCCCCACCATCGTGGTGGTCGGCAAGGGGCTCGCCGAGGGCACGATCGAGGTGAAGGACCGGCGTACCGGCGACCGTGAGGACGTGCCGGCGGACCGGATCGTCGACCACCTGATCGCGCTCGTCGCAGAATGACGATCGACGCCGTCATCTTCGACTGGGGCGGCACCCTCACCCGCTGGCACGACATCGACTTCCACGCAGAGTCGCTGGCGCTGGCCCAGGCCGTGGTCAATGCCGACCACGACATCGAAGCGTCACGGGAGCGGCTGCACGCGGCCGGAGAGGTCATCTGGGGGCGAAGCCGCGACCACCAGCAGAGCTCGACGGTCGCCGACCTCTTCGCGGAGGCCGGACTCGACCACGACCCCGAGCTGCTGTCGGCCTACTACGACTTTTGGGAGCCCCACACCTACACCGACCCCGAGGCCGGTCCGATGTTCGAGCAGCTCCGAACCGAGGGAATCAGGGTGGGGGTGCTCTCCAACACGATCTGGCCGCGGGCCTGGCACGAGGGCTTCTTCCGGCGGGACGGTGTGCTGCACCTGATCGACGGAGGGGTCTATACCAGCGAGCTGCCCTGGACCAAGCCGTCGCCGCAGGCATTCCGGGCGGCGATGGAGGCGGTGGGGGCGACCGATCCCGCGCGCTGCGTCTACGTCGGGGACCGGCTATTCGACGACGTGTGGGGAGCCCAGAACGCAGGCCTGCATGCGATTCACGTGCCCCACAGCGAGATTCCTCCCCACCAGATCGGCCACACCGAGGGGGTGCCCGACGCGATCGCGAGGCACCTTGCGGAGGTTCCCGACATCGTGAAGGCCTGGTGACCCTAGGGGTACTAGTACCAAGGGACTAGCCCTAGTACCAAGGGATCATGGTTACTCCGACCTATGCCCGGGTAGTTATGTTGTAGCCGCTTTTCTGCGGGTCATCGAGGGAAGGTCCACCCCATGCGCATCTCGCACATCCTTCGCCTGACCGTCGCAGCAGGGCTCGGGGCAACTGCGCTGAACATGGTCGGACTCATCGCACCGGCCGAGGCCAGGGTGGCCGACACCCCGGCCGCGTGCCTCCACCCCGACACGAACGCCGAGATCGCCGGCGCTCGCGGAGGCCCGAGGGGCACCGACCACCGCGACATCTCGATCGCTGAGGAGCAAGCGATCGAGCGTCGTACCGACGCCCTTCTGGCCGCCCGTGGCATCTCGGCCCGCCAGGCCGCCCTGGCCACCAAGAGGGTCCCGGTCTACTTCCACGTGATGCGCGACGCCCAGGGTCACGGCAACGTCACCAACCGCCAGATCGCCCGGCAGGTCACGGTCCTCAACGGCGACTACTCCAGGCTCGGCTTCTCCTTCAAGCTGATGGGCATCAGCCGTCACAACAACACCGCCTGGCACCACGACCGGAAGTCCGCGCACTACCGGGCCATCACCCGTCGGGGCGGCGCCAACGCCCTCAACGTCTGGCTGGTCGACTTCTCCTATCTCGGGATCTCGACGTTCCCCTGGGACTACCGCCAGAAGCGCGCCGTCGACGGCATCCGGGTCCACTTCGACTCCCTGCCCGGTGGCAGCATCATCCACTTCAACCTCGGCGGGACCGCAACCCACGAGACCGGCCACTGGCTCGGGCTCTACCACACCTTCCAGGGCGGCTGCACCAACACCAACGACCAGGTCAGCGACACCCCGGCGGAGTCCACGCCGACCACCGGCTGCCCGACCACGCGGGACTCCTGCCCGGCCAACGGCACCGACCCGATCCACAACTACATGGACTACAGCTGGGACAGCTGCTACGAGGAGTTCACCGCGGGCCAGGCCGCGCGCGCACAGAAGATGTGGGCGGCGTACCGGGCATGAGAAGCCGCGGGCACGGTTTGCAGGTTCTTGCAATGCAAGAACATGAGTCAGGCCGATGCTGGCGCACCCTCAGTGCCTCATTGCAAGATTGTGCACGAGGGAGTGATTCGCCGCTGGCGGGCGCTCCCTGACTGGTCTCCAGGGACTGGTCAACCACGGTCCGCGGACTCGCGGGCTCCGGGGAAGATCTCGGGACTTCCTCGGAAGCCGAGTTCGCGGACCGCGGTGTCTCTCAGGGCTGTGATCGCCCAGCGACGTTGGTCCCGCACGGTGTTGGCCACCAACCAGGCGTAGGTTGCGGCACTGCGGCGCTCCAGTTCCAACGCGGCCCGTGCCACCGCCGATGCCGACCCGAGGCTGCGCGGGATCTCGTACGCCGGGTCCGATGCCACCGGGGTACCACCCTCCTGGAGCACCAGCTCGGTCAGGTGGTCGCGGCGGTCTCGATGCGTTGCGTAGGCATCGGACACCGCTGCGTAGAGCTGCGGCGTGCCTGAGGCCGAGGTCTGGGCACCGAGCACGCCGTAGACGTAGACGGCGGCGTGCTCGCCGGCGAGGGCGACCTGAAGGGGGCCGAGCGTGGTCATCGGCCCACCTGGTCCAGCGGAAGCACCGCCAGCTGCTGGGCCACCGCCGCCGACATGGACGCCAGCAGCCGGGCCAGACGTCCGCTCTGTGCCTGCACCGCACGGTCGGTCAGCAGTCGCTCATGCCGTTGCTCGCGCCGCCGGACCAGAGCGAGCGCATCCGCCGCACCGGCCGTCCGCGGCCCGGCTCGGCCCGGCCGCTCGTTCGACCCGAGGGCCTCGAGGTGGGCTCGGTGCACCTTCGCGAGCTCTCCGAGCTGCCGGCGCAAGGGCCCGTACCTACGACGTACCGCCTCCACGACGGCGAGCGTGGCCACGAGGTCGTCGACCACGTCCGCGACCAGGCTGGTGTCCGGGTCGTGGGGGTCCGCCGCGGGCGCCGGTCCCGAGCCCGGGTCGTCGGAGCCGAGGTCGCACCCCGCGAGAAGGGCCACTCCGGCCAGGGCGCCACCCAGTGTCGTACGCCGGGAGGTGCGCAGGACAGGGGCGGGGGACACGGCGCCGACCCTATCGAGCGCCTCCGGCCCAGCCACCGTCCGCGCCCCTAACTCTGCCGGCGTCCGCACCGCTATCGTGGATTCCGCTGGACCGGGGCGGCGCTTGGCGACCGTCTCGGGATCTTCCAACTGCACAAGGAGGTCGGGCACTCGTGAGCAGCCTCAAGCAGGACGCGATCCGGGAGCACATCGAGAGCGAGATCGCCGGCCCCCTCGCCACACTCGACCTCGACGTCGAGGCCGTGGAGATCACGCCGGCCGGGAAGCGTCGGATCCTGCGGATCGCCGTCGACAAGGACGGCGGCGTGACCCTCGATGACGTCGCCGACGCGACCCGCCAGATCTCGAGTGTGCTCGACGAGTCCGAGGCGATGGGCGAGCAGCCCTACACCCTCGAGGTCACCTCTCGCGGTGTGGACCGGCCACTCACCCTGCCCCGGCACTGGCGCCGCAACGTCGATCGGCTGGTCAAGGTGATGACCACCGACGGAGAGACGCTCGAGGGTCGGATCGCGACCAGCGACGAAGGTGCCGCGTGCATCGACGTGGCCGGCACGATCCGCGAGATCGCCTACGGTGACGTCGCCCGCGCCCTGGTTCAGATCGAGTTCAACCGGCCTGGGTCGAAGGAGCGCTGATGGACATCGACCTGAGCATCCTGCGGATGCTGGAGCGCGAGAAGGAGATCTCCTTCGACATCCTCGTCGAAGCCATCGAGCAGGCCCTGCTCACGGCCTACCACAAGACACCCGGCGCCCAGGAGGACGCCAGGGTCGAGCTCGACCGCAAGAGCGGCCACGTCACCGTCTTCGCCGCCGAGCTGGACGAGGAGGGCAACCGGATCGGCGAGTACGACGACACCCCGGAGGGGTTCGGCCGCATCGCCGCGACGACGGCGAAGCAGATCATGCTCCAGCGACTGCGCGACGCCGAGGACGACATCCGGTTCGGCGAGTTCTCCGGCAAGGAGGGCGACATCATCTCCGGGGTGATCCAGCAGGGGCGCAACCCAGACGACGTGATGGTGAACCTCGGCAAGCTGGAGGCGTTGCTGCCGTTGGGGGAGCGGGTCCCCGGCGAGCGCTACGACCACGGCACCCGGATCAAGTGTCTGGTCATCTCGGTGCGCAAGGGCATGCGCGGTCCCCAGATCACCCTCTCGCGCTCCCATCCCAACCTCGTCCGCAAGCTGTTCGCCCTCGAGGTACCCGAGATCGCCGACGGCACCGTCGAGATCGCGGCGATCGCCCGCGAGGCGGGCCATCGCACCAAGATCGCCGTGCTGTCGACAGCCTCGGGAGTCAACGCCAAGGGTGCCTGCATCGGCCCGATGGGGCAGCGGGTGCGCAACGTGATGTCCGAGCTGCACGGCGAGAAGATCGACATCGTCGACTGGTCCGAAGACCCCGCCGAGCTGATCGGCCACGCCCTTTCGCCGGCGCAGGTGACCTCGGTCGAGGTGGTGGACGCGGCCGCCAGGTCGGCGCGCGTGGTCGTCCCCGACTTCCAGCTCTCCCTCGCGATAGGCAAGGAAGGGCAGAACGCCAGGCTCGCGGCGCGCCTCACCGGCTGGCGGATCGACATCCGCGGTGATGATGAGACGAGCAGCGACGCGTGAGGAACGAACGCGGCGCGTGGGCTCGGCCAGATTGAGCAAGCGACGCGACTGAGGAACGAAGTCGCGCGAGCGCGTCGAAATCCAGTGAGGCGATGCAGGGCGGTGACCGAGGCCCTGCCCACAGTTCCGGGGTTTCGAGGCTCAGGCGCGGGGCGCCTTCGCACCTCAACCTCCGGTGCAGGGGTTTCGAGGCTCGCTTCCCTCGCACCTCAACCACCGGGAGTGGTGGCGCCGCAGAAGCCTCGGTTCGAAATCGGGCGTCTGTACCCGGTAGGGTTGAGCGCAGTGGCGCGAGATCGACTTTCCCCTGCTCGGGTGGCAGGACAACCTGTCCGCACGTGCATCGGTTGTCGGGAACGGGCCACGACCCGTGAGTTGTTGCGTGTCGTCGCGGGACTGGATGCGAGTGGCCGACCGGCCGTCGTACCTGATCCGAACGGCACGGCACCTGGACGCGGCGCGCACCTGCACCCCACGTCCGCGTGTTACGACCTCGCGGTGCGCAGGCGAGCATTTGCCCGGGCCCTCCGGCTCGAGCAGGGGTTGGCCAGCACACCGGTGGGGGACTACCTCGCCTCGCACACACACCCTGATTCGACCGACAGAAACTGGAGCAGCAGCTCATGAGCACTCGATGAGTACTTCGCGATGAGTTTGCACACCCACTAACGGTCTGAGAAATACCCCCGGCACCCGGGTCTCAGGCCAGAAGGAGAAACGTGGCTAAGACCCGAGTCCACGAACTCGCCAAGGAGTTCGGAGTCGAGAGCAAGTTCGTTCTCGAGAAGTTCAAGGAGATGGGGGAGTTCGTCAAGTCGGCGAGCTCCACTGTCGAGCTTCCGGCGGAGATGCGGTTCCGCAAGGAGTACGGCGACGAGCTGAAGACCGCTGCTGCCGCGGCTCCGGCCGAGGCCGCCCCCGCGAAGTCTGACCAGAAGCCTGCGACCAAGGCACCCGCCAAGACCGCGCCCAAGCCCAAGGCGCCCGCGGCCAAGGCCGCTCCGCCCGAGTCCGAGCCCGTGCCGGCCGCGGAACCGGTGGTGGAGGTTCCCGCCCCCGCCGAGACCGTCGAGGCCCCGGCCGAGCCGCAGGCCCCCGCCGAGCCCGAGGCCCCGGCCGCCGCGGCGTCTGCGACGCCCAAGCCACCGGCTCCGCGGCCGGTCGGCCGACCCGGCGCGCCGCGCCCGGGCAACAACCCGTTCGCCGCCAGCCAGGGCATGGGCCGCCGCCCGCGCCCAACCGATGGTGCGCCCGCAGGCGATCAGCGGGCTCCCCGCCCGCCCGCGGCCCGTGACGGAGGCGCTCCCGGTCGCCCGGGCATGCCGCGCCCCAACCCCGCGATGATGCCCAAGTCCCCGGCGGCCTTCGGCTCCGGACCCGGCGGCCGTGGTGCCGGTGGTCCCGGACGCGGTGGCGGAGCGCCCGGTCGTGGCGGTGCGCCCGGCCGTGGCGCCCCAGGTGCCGGCGCTCCCGGCCGTGGTGGAGCCCCGGCCCGCGGTGGCTTCGGTCCCGGCGGCCGTGGACGTCCCGGCGGACGTGGCCAGACCCAGGGTGCCTTCGGTCGGCCCGGCGGGCCGTCGCGCCGCGGGCGCAAGTCGAAGAGGGCGCGTCGCCAGGAGTTCGAGCAGATGGAGGCGCCGACGCTCGGTGGCGTGCGAGTCCGCAAGGGCAACGGCGAGACCGTCCGCCTGCCCCGGGGCGCCTCGCTGACCGACTTCGCCGACAGGATCGGCGTCGACGCCGCGTCGTTGGTGCAGATGCTGTTCAGCCTCGGCGAGATGGTGACCGCAACCGAGTCCGTCAACGACGAGACCCTCGAGCTGCTCGGTGAGGAGCTCAACTACGTCGTCGAGGTCGTTTCGCCCGAGGACGAGGACCGTGAGCTGCTCGAGTCGTTCGACCTCGAGTTCGGCGAGGACGAGGGCGACGAGGGCGACCTTGCGGTCCGGCCGCCCGTCGTCACTGTCATGGGCCACGTCGACCACGGAAAGACGAAGCTCCTCGACGCGCTGCGCAACGCCAACGTCGTCGACAAGGAGGCCGGCGGCATCACCCAGCACATCGGTGCCTACCAGGTGGCCACCGAGGTCGAGGGCGAGGAGCGGCGGATCACCTTCATCGACACCCCGGGTCACGAGGCCTTCACGGCGATGCGAGCCCGTGGTGCCCAGGCGACCGACATCGCGATCCTCGTGGTCGCGGCCGACGACGGCGTGATGCCGCAGACGGTGGAGGCACTCAACCACGCCAAGGCCGCCGAGGTCCCGATCGTGGTGGCGGTGAACAAGATCGACAAGCCCGAAGCGGACCCGACCAAGGTGCGGGGTCAGCTGACCGAGTACGGCCTGATCCCCGAGGAGTACGGCGGCGACGCGATGTTCGTCGACGTCTCGGCCAAGGCCGGGCTCAACCTCGACAAGCTGCTCGAGGCCGTCGTCCTCACCGCCGACGCGTCGCTCGACCTGCGCGCCAACCCCGACCAGGACGCCCAGGGCCTCGTGGTCGAGGCACACCTCGACCGCGGTCGTGGTCCGGTGGCGACGATCCTCGTCCAGCGCGGAACCCTCCGGGTCGGCGACTCGATCGTCGCGGGGCCAGCACACGGCCGAGTCCGGGCGATGCTGGACGAGCACGGCGAGAACATCGAGGAGGCTGATCCGTCGCGTCCCGCCATGGTGCTCGGGCTCACCGCGGTGCCGGGTGCGGGCCAGAACCTGATCGTCGTCGAGGACGACCGGATGGCCCGCCAGATCGCCGAGAAGCGGGAGGCGCGCGAGCGCGCCGCCATGCAGGCCAAGCGTCGGGTGCGCCGTACCCTCGAGGACTTCATGGCCTCGATGGAGAAGGGCGAGAGCCAGGAGCTCAACCTGATCCTGAAGGGCGACGTGTCCGGTTCGGTCGAGGCCCTCGAGGACGCCCTGTCCAACATCGACGTGGGCGACGAGGTCGGGATTCGGGTCATCGACCGCGGGGTCGGGGCGATCACCGAGACCAACGTCGACCTGGCTGCGGCGTCCGATGCGATCATCATCGGCTTCAACGTCCGGCCGCAGGGCAAGGCGACCGAGATGGCCGACCGCGAGGGCGTCGAGATCCGCTACTACACGGTGATCTACCAGGCGATCGAGGAGATCGAGGCAGCGCTCAAGGGCATGCTGAAGCCGGAGTTCGAGGAGTCGACCCTGGGCCAGGCGGAGATCCGCGAGATCTTCCGCTCCTCCAAGATCGGCAACATCGCCGGGTGCATGGTCACCAGCGGCACCATCCGCCGCAACGCCAAGGCGCGGCTGCTCCGGGACGGCGCAGTCGTCGCGGACAACCTCGACCTTGCCTCGTTGCGACGGGAGAAGGACGACGCCAGCGAGGTCCGCGAGGGCTTCGAGTGCGGGCTCGTGCTCAGGAACTTCCAGGACATCAAGATCGGTGATGTCGTGGAGAGCTTCGAGATGCGCGAGATCCCGCGCGCCTGAGACCAAGCGCTGACCCGCCCGAAACTTTCGGGCGGGTCAGCACGGCCCCTAGGAACACAAGATGAGCAACCCACGCGTCCGCAAGATCGCCGACCGGATCCAGGTCGTCGTGGCCGAGATGCTCGAGCGGCGGATCAAGGATCCGCGCCTCGGCTTCGTCACGGTGACCGACGTCCGGGTGTCCGGTGACACCCAGCAGGCCTCGGTTTTCTACACCGTCTACGGCGAGGACGACGACCTGGCCAGCACCGCAGCCGCGCTGGAGTCGGCCAAGGGTCTGCTCCGGTCGGAGGTCGCCAAGCAGCTCGGCATGCGTCACGCACCGACCCTGTCGTTCATCCCCGATGCGTTGCCCGAGAATGCCCGCCACCTTGACGACGTGCTCGCCAGGGCGCGCGCCCGGGACGAGGCCGCCGCCGCGGCGCGCGGCGCCACGTACGCCGGCGACGAGGACCCGTACAAAAGGCCCCGCGAGACAGAGGCTGACGAGCCCGTCGACGACGACGCATGACCACTGAGTCCGGCCTTGTGATCGTGGACAAACCAGCCGGGATCACCTCTCACGACGTCGTGTCGCGGGTACGTCGCCTGGCCGGCACCCGGAAGGTCGGCCACGCCGGCACGCTCGACCCGCTGGCGACCGGGGTGCTGGTCATCGGGCTCCACCGCGCCACCCGCCTGCTCGGCCACCTGACACTGACCGAGAAGGCGTACGACGCCACGATCCGACTGGGCGCCACCACCACGACCGACGACGCGGAGGGGGAGCGCCTCTCGAGCGCACCCACCGGGGGCCTCGACGAGGGGCGGATCCGGTCCGCTCTGGCGGCCTTCGTGGGCGACATCGAGCAGGTCCCGACGGCCGTCTCGGCGATCAAGGTCGACGGCCGCCGGGCCTATGACCGCGTGCGCGCGGGAGAGGACGTGCAGCTCGCCGCGCGACCGGTCACCGTTCACGCGCTGGACGTCCACCGGCTGCGCCCCGCCGGCGAGCTCATCGAGGTCGACGTCTCGGTCAGGTGCTCGAGCGGCACCTACATCCGAGCCATTGCCCGCGACCTCGGCGCCGCGCTCGGGGTCGGTGGCCACCTCGGTGCCCTGAGGCGCACGGCCGTCGGGCCGTTCACCCTGGACACCGCCCACACTCTCGACCAGCTGGCCGATCAGCTGACCGTGCTGCCGATCGCCGAGGCCGCCCGGACGAGCTTTCCCAGCCGGGACCTGGGAGCCGCGCAGGCCGGAGACGTCCGTCACGGCCGCCAGATCGACGCCGACCTCGACGGACTGACCGCGCTGTTCGCGCCCGACGGGGAGTTCCTGGCGCTCTACGAACCCCACCACGGGACCACCCGCGCCGTGGCGGTGTTCGTGTGATGCGGATCTTCCATGTCGCTATCGGCACCGAGTGGGAGGCGGCCCTCGAGTCGGGCAGCTACACGACGTCCACGCGCGGACGCACCCTGGCGCAGGAGGGCTTCATCCACTGCTCGCACGAGGACCAGTGGCAGCAGGTCCGCCGCGACTACTACGCCGACGTGAAGTCACCGCTGGTGCTGCTCGTGATCGACACCGACCGGCTGACCGCGCCGGTCCGGGAGGACGACGTACCCGGTTCGGACCGACCGTTCCCGCACGTCTACGGACCGATCAACCCCGACGCCGTGGTCGAGACCCGTGACCTGTCGCTGCCGGGTGCGGTCGGGCCGATCAGTAGGCTCACTCCCGTGCCGATCTGGCGATCCCTCGACGACGTGCCGGCCGACCTGGGCCGCACGGCCGTGGTCATCGGCAACTTCGACGGCGTCCACCTCGGTCACCAGCATGTGGTGGCCCGGGCTCGTGAGATCGCCGACGCCGAGGGGCTGACCGTCGTCGCGGTGACCTTCGACCCGCACCCCATGGCCGTCCTCCGGCCCGAGCATGCGCCATCTCCCCTGACGACCGTCGAGGAACGCACGCGCCTGCTCGGAGAGGCCGGCGTCGACGCCGTGTTCGCGCTGCCCTTCGACCGCGAGATCGCGGGGTGGTCTCCCGAGGAGTTCGTCGACCGGGTCCTGGTCGGCGCCCTCCACGCATCCGCTGTGGTGGTCGGCGCCAACTTCCGGTTCGGGCACCGGGCCGCCGGTGACGTCGCCACACTGCGCGAGGCAGGGAAGTCCCGTGACTTCGTCGCGGAGGGGATCGCCCTTGACGGGGGCCCACAGGTCTGGTCGTCCACCTACGTCCGCACCTGCCTGGCCACCGGTGACGTCGCGGGCGCCGCCGAGGCGCTGGGCCGTCCGTTCGCCGTCCGCGGCGAGGTCGTCGAGGGGGACAAGCGCGGCAAGGAGCTTGGCTTCCCGACCGCCAACGTGCCCACCTCCGGCGTGACGACCTTCCCGGCAGACGGGGTCTACGCCGGCTGGCTGCACCGCCTCGACACCGGGGAGCGGTTCCCCGCCGCGATCAGCGTCGGCACCAACCCCACCTTCGACGGGCACCGTGAGAGCCGGGTCGAGAGCTACGTCCTCGACCGGACCGACCTCGAGCTGTACGGCGTCGAGGTCGAGGTCGAGTTCGTCGACCGGTTGCGCGGCATGGCCGCGTTCGAATCGGTGGACAAGCTGGTGGCGCAGATGCACGACGACGTCGAGCAGGCACGGCGTGTCCTCGATACCCCAGGAACGGACCGCGCGTGAGGCAGCCGGTGGGGACTGACCCGGTCAGGGCGACGGAGACCTGGTTCCTCCAGCATGGACTCTCCTACTTCGTGCCGGAGGAACGCGCGGCCGCCAGGGAAGCCCTCGCCCCCCGGCGGACGATCCCGTTGATCCTGCTCGTGGCTCTGGCGGCCGCCGCTGCCGGGGCCGCACTGGCGTGGTTCTCCGACGAGCTGAGCTTCGCCCCGGCGACCCTCGTCAGCATCGGTCTGCTCGCGGCGCTCGCCTACGCCCTGACCGCGCTGCGCGCCCGGCCGATCGCGACCTGGGCGCTCCACCGCACGCTCGGCAGCCTGCGGCTGCTGCTGTCGACGGCGTCGCGTGCCCTTCCGCTCCTGCTGGTCTTCGTGACCTTCCTCTTCATCAACGCCGAGGCGTGGCAGATGACCTCGCACCTGCCGTTCGGGCGGCTCTGGCTGGTCTCGCTGCTGCTCATGGGG
>JBJMIQ010000162.1:0-15834 GCA_045806805.1 Nocardioides sp.
CGCAGGCCAGCGCCGGCGCGATCTTCCAGGCCAGCATCAGCAGCGGGAAGTTCCACGGGATGATCTGGGCGGCGACGCCCATCGGCTGCGTGCCGTAGCCGGCGTACTCCAGCTTGTCGGCCCAGCCCGCGGAGTAGAAGAAGTGCGCGGCGACGATCGGTACGTCGACGGCGCGCGACTCCTTGATCGGCTTGCCGTTGTCGAGCGACTCGAGCACCGCCAGCTCGCGGCTGCGCTCCTGGATGATCCGGGCAATCCGGTAGAGGTACTTGGCGCGCTCGCGACCCGGCATCCTGGACCAGGTGCGCGTGTAGGCCCGGCGGGCGGCCTTGACCGCGGCGTCGACGTCGGCCTCGTCGGCGTCGGCAACCTCCGACAGGACCTCCTCGGTGGCCGGGCTGATCGTTTTGAAGGCCTTGCCGTGGCCGTCGACGAACTCGCCCCCGATGAACAGGCCGTAGGACGGCTTGATGTCGACGATGCTCCGCGATTCCGGAGCGGGTGCATATTCAAGCTTCATGTGCCTCAGTCCAGCGTGAAGTAGTCGGGGCCGGAGTATCGGCCGGTCTTCATCTTGGTGCGTTGCATCAGCAGGTCGTTGAGCAGCGTCGAGGCCCCGAACCGGAACCAGTCGGGGTCGAGCCAGTCGGGGCCGGCGACCTCGTTGACCATCACCAGATACTTGATTGCGTCCTTGCTGGTGCGGATGCCGCCCGCGGGCTTCACCCCGATCATCTGACCGGTGGCCTCACGGAAGTCGCGGACCGCCTCGAGCATCACCAGGGTGACCGGCAGCGTCGCGGCCGGCTGCACCTTGCCGGTGGAGGTCTTGATGAAGTGGGCGCCCGCCATCATCGCCAGCCACGAGGCGCGGCGTACGTTGTCGTAGGTCTGCAGCTCTCCGGTCTCGAAGATCACCTTCAGGTGTGCGTTGTGTCCATCGGGTCGGGCGCAGGCTTCACTGACCGCCACGATCTCCTCGAAGACCTTCAGGTAGTGGCCTGACAGGAACGCGCCGCGGTCGATCACCATGTCGATCTCGTCGGCGCCCGCCTCCACCGCGTCGCGGGTGTCGGCCAGCTTGATGTCGAGCGCGGCCCGACCGCTGGGAAAGGCCGTGGCCACGGCCGCGACGTTCACCCCGCTGTTGCCGAGCACCTCCTTGGCCGTGGCGACCATGTCGGGATAGACGCAGACGGCGGCGGCCGGCGGGCAGGTCGGGTCGGCAGGGTCCGGGCGCATCGCCTTGGCGGCCAGCGCGCGCACCTTGCCGTAGGTGTCCTGGCCCTCGAGTGTGGTCAGGTCGACCATGCGGATCGCGAGATCGATCGCCGACTCCTTGGCGGTGGTCTTGATCGACCGGGTCCCCAGCGTTGCGGCCCGCGCCTCGGCGCCGACCTGGTCGACACCAGGGAGGCCGTGCAGGAAACGTCGGAGCGAGGAGTCCGATCGGGTGATCTCCGCGAATTCGGCGCCCGTCGAAGCAACCGGGGGGGCCGTGGTTGAGGAGCTCGTCACCTCCCCAGCATAGGGTGGCGGCGCACCCGGACCGCAATCAAGGAGAGGGCTCCGTGGCCGAGGACATGGTGGAGGACTTCCGGCCCACCAGCGGCCGGATATCAGGCGTCCTGGGGATAGGCATCTGCGTCGCCACCGTGGTTCTGGGAGTGGCGGAGTTCGACGAGGGGTTCCCGCCGGCGCTGGTGTGGGCGGCTCTGTTCGCGGGCGTGCTGTTCTGGGCCGCGATGCTGCGTCCGCGGGTGCGGGTGAGCGGTTCCGAGCTGCACATGCGCAACATGCTGGACACGATCACGCTGCCACTTGCCTCCATCGAGCAGATCGTGGTCCGGCAGGTGCTCTCGGTACGAGCCGGTGACCGCCGTTACATCTCTCCGGCGGTCGGCAAGTCCTGGCGCCAGGCGATGAAGCGAGACCGCGAGCGCAAGCCCGGCGCGGAGGCGCCGTACCCGGTCTTTGTCGAGGAACGGCTCGCACAGCTCGCCGAGAATGCCCGGAGCCAACAGGGGATCTCCCTGATGTCGGACGAGCAGCTCGAGCTGGCGAAGTCCGTACGTCGTGAGTGGGCCTGGCCGGAGATCGTCTTGCTCGGGTTCACCGCCGTGGGCTTCGTGGTCGCGCTCCTGGCCTGATCGATGTCGGCGCCGTGTCCCACAATCGGGCCATGGACGCCGTGGACGTCGTCGCGCTCTCCGGGAGGCTGCCCGACATCGTGCTCAAGGAGTATCGGCACTGGACCTCGATCACGTTCCGCGGGAGGGGCTTCGCGTGGGTCGACCACACCAAGGACACCGCGATGGTGAAGTCCACCCACTCCGAACGCGAGGCCATGATCGGCAGTGATCCCGAGACCTTCGCCGCGGGCTGGGCGTCGCGCAGCACGGCCTGGGTCTCGATCGAGCTCAGGGCGGCCGATCCTGAGGAGGTGTTCGAGATCCTCGCCGACGCCTGGCGGATGACCGCGACCAAGAAGGCGGTCGCTGCCTACGACGCCGCCAACCCGGCCCGTCGTTAGATCCCGGCCGCGCGCCGGATGTCGTTGCCAAGCGCGTCGAGGCGGCCGGCGGCCGAGATCCGGGCCGCGTCCACACCGTCCTGCGGGTTCACCGGCACGACCACCTCGAGATAGGCCTTGATCTTGGGCTCGGTGCCGCTCGGCCGCACGATCACCCGGGCACCGTCGGCCAGCCGGTAGCGGAGGCTGTCGGTCGGGGGCAGGTCCTCGGAGCCTTCGGTCAGGTCCTCGACCTGCTCGACGGCCAGGCCGCCAAGCCGGTCCGGGGGCTTGCCACGCAGCTGCTCCATGGCGCGGCCGATGTCGGCGAGGTCGCTCACCCTGACCGACACCTGGTCGGTGGCGTGCAGCCCGTGCTCGACCGCGATGTCGTCGAGCAGGTCGGTCAGGGTGCGGCCCTCCGCCTTCGTGGCCGCCGCGAGCTCGCACAGCATCAGCAGGGCGGAGACTCCGTCCTTGTCGCGGACGTGCTCGGGGTCGACGCAGTAGCCGAGGGCCTCTTCGTAACCGAACGCCAGGCCCTCGATCCGCCCCAGCCACTTGAAGCCGGTCAGCGTCTCGGCGTAGGGCTGACCTGCGGCCTTCGCCATCCGGCCCAGCAGGGACGACGACACGATGGACGTGGCGTAGATCCCCTGCTTCCCGGACCGCAGCAGGTGCTGGGCCAGCAGCGCACCGACCTCGTCGCCGCGCAGCATCCGCCAGCCGTGGGGTCCGGGGACGGCGGCCGCGCACCGGTCGCCGTCGGGGTCGTTGGCCACCACCAGGTCGGCGTGCTTCTCCTCGGCGAGCGCCATCGCCAGGTCCATCGCGCCCGGTTCCTCGGGGTTCGGGAACGAGACGGTCGGGAAGTCCGGGTCCGGTTCCTCCTGCCGGGTCACGACGTATGGCGGCCCGAACCCTGCCGTCTCCAGGACCTGCGTCACCGAGGAGCCGCCCACACCGTGCAGCGGCGTGTAGACCACCGTCAGGTCGCGCGGCCCGTCGCCGGCCAGCCCGGCGACGGAGTCGTGGTAGCGGTTCACGACATCCTCGCCGAGGAGCTCGCCGGGGTCGGCGCGTGGGACGTCGGCCAGCGCGCCCACGGCGGCGATCTGGTCGGCGATCTCGGTGTCCGCCGGAGGGACGATCTGGCTGCCGTCACCGAGGTAGACCTTGTAGCCGTTGTCCTGCGGGGGGTTGTGACTGGCGGTGACCATGACGCCAGCGACGCAGCCGAGCTCGCGGATAGCGAAGGCCAGGATCGGTGTGGGCAGCGGCCTCGGGAGCACCAGGGCGCGCAGCCCGGCCCCCGCCATCACCTCCGCGGTGTCGCGGGCGAAGACGTCGGAGTTGTGGCGGGCGTCGTAGCCGATCACCACCGACGCGCCGCGGGTGGCCCCCTCGTCGACCAGGTACGCAGCCAGACCTGCGGCCGCTCGGGTCACGACGATGCGGTTCATCCGGTTCGGCCCGGCTCCGAGCGCCCCGCGCAGCCCGGCCGTCCCGAACTCCAGCGTGCCGTCGAACCGGTCGGCGAGGTCGGCGCTGTCCCCGCCGCCCTCGACGTCCCCCACGATCGCCTCGAGCTCGGCCCGGGTCACCTCATCGGGGTCCTCGGCCGCCCAGGCGCGCGCCCGGTCCAGGAGCTCGGCCACCTCCGGTGTCGTCATGGGGACACCGTAGTGGTGACCCGAGGTGCCGCCGGTCGGTCCGGTGATCAGGTGGTGGGCTGGGGTACGCGCGTGCCGAGGGCGAGGCCGAGCTCACGCGCGCTGACCAGCAAGGGAGCCGTCCGGGTGATCTGGCGGGCAAACCTGATCGCCGGTCCGTACAGCACCAGCAGGTAGGCCATCACCCCGAACAACCCTCCGGTGGAGAGCCGCCCGACCTCCACTTCGTGCATCGCCATGAGCAGCACCGCGGCGGCACTGGACACCAGCACGCCGTTCGCGACCCAGATGGTGAGCCCCTCGCGGCGGGTCATGGCGACGTCGGCCGCCCCGCTCTCGGTGTCGAGCTCGCGCAGGGTCGCGATCCTGTCCCGTTCGACGGATCCGGAGGCCTCGGCCGTGGCCAGTCGGTGCACCGACCTGGCCAGGGCGACCTCGTGGTTGCGATGCTCGGCGGCCACCGTGCCCACCCGGGACGCGCCGAGCACCGCAACGACTAGGAGAAGAAGCGCGCCGACCAGCTGCACCAGCCCGATGAGCAGGTCGGTCACGGCCAGGGCGACGCAGACACCCACGACGAGCAGGCCACTCACGGTGATGTGGTTCAGCACGCCCTTGAGGCCCTGCTTGGCACGAAGGGCATCCACGAGCACCTGGGCGGTCAGGTCCCCGGAGGGGTCACTCCCATGAGCCTGGACCCGAGCCAACGCAGCGTCGCGGGAGTCGGTGATGGTGCGTCCGGCGAAGTGCGCGAACGCCAGGCGCTGCCGGTGCTCCGCCAGCCCCGCGACAAGGGCCAGTCCCACGAACGCGGCTGACAGGACCGTGGCGGGCACCGACCCGCTGTCGGGCGATGAGGCCCGGTCCACGGCGGCGGTCAGCGGCAGCGGAAGGGACAGCCGAGCGGCCACCAGCAGGCACGTGAACACCAGGCCGCGGACGAGGCTGCCCAGGTGCGGCCGGGCGAACGGAAGCAAGGCGTGGCGCAGCGAAACTTTTCGTGGGGTGGTCATCCGGGGTCCCCGCGGAAAGGCGAGCGCAGCGAGGCTTTTCGTGGGGTGGTCACTGGATGACCTCCCGGGCCAGGTGGACCAGCGCGGCCGAGGCCTCGGGCCAGTGCTCGTCCTGGAAGCGGAACGGCACGGCGGCCCGTCGCAGCAGACACGTGGCGAGGTACCACTCGAGGCCGGCCGGGCTGGTGCCGTACCCCTTGACCAGGCTCTCGAGGGTGGCCGCGAGCACCTGCCGGTCGCCGGGGCGTCCGAAAACCACGTGCGAGGCGTAGGACGCGACGTCATAGGCAGCCGCCGCCTGGCACATCCGGTCCACGTCGAGGACCACGAGTCCGGACGGGGCGGCGAGGAGCGGGCCGGCGTGGCAGTTGCCGTGACTGGTGACCCCCGGCAGCTCTGGCGACGTCAGCCGCAGGTCGGCCAGCAGTGCGTCGACCTCGAACTGCAGCTCGGGCAGCAGGTGGGCGACGAAACCGGCCCGCACGGTGGCCTTGGACAGCAGCCTTCTTGCGGTCATCCTCGGGAGGTCGAGGTGGACGTCGTCGTGCAGCGCGGCCAGCACCTCGCCGGCCGACTCCGACGAGCCGGGCCACAGCGACGGGGTGTGCCCCGGCACCCATTCCTGCACGGTCGTCTGCCGGGCGGTGAAGGAGCCTTCGTACGCCGGCACCTGGACCGACTCGAGCTTGCCGGCCATTCGGAGTGCGTGCCGGGCGTCCGCGAAGTCGAGCTGGTCGCGGTAGACCTTGAGGATGTGTGGGCCGTACTTCACCACCGCCCGTCGGCGAGGCCAGTAGCGGAGCAGCTCGGGCTTCTCCGGATCGCTCGGAATCCCTTTGGTGTTCAGCCGTTCGGCGATCCGTTCCGGACGGTCGGCCAGGAGCTGGAGCCGGATGTCCAGCGGGAGCCACTGCACCAGCGCGTCGACCTCGCCGAGGTAGCCCAGAGCCCTGCGGGCCGGGGTGCGGTCGACGGCCCGTAGCGCGCGCTTGCGGTTGTCGGCCTGCCTGCGCTTGCGATGCAGCCGGGCGCCCGCTCGCGCGAAGGCGACGGCGGTGTGCCAGCCCGACCCGGTGCCCACGTCGTACTGGACGACGACGTTGCTGCCGGGCTTGTAGCGGACCGACCGCACCCGCACGTCGGGCACCTGGTCCTCGAACAGGAGCGAACCGAGCAGGGGCGCCATGGAGACCGGGTCGAGGAGACGGGAGAGGGACGGCAGCGCGGCGTCCTCGGGCGGCGCCGGCGGTCGGGCGGCGGCCGGCGGCGAACCGTGGTGGACGGCCGCCCGGACTGCCGGCGAGGCGTCCACGACGGTCACGTCCCGCCCCCGGGCCAGTGCCGCCAGCCCGGGCAGGCATGCGGCCTCGGCCGCGGGGTCGAACCCGGCCGTGGGGTCCTCGAGCACCACGGCGGACGGGTCCTCGGCCAGCAGCCGGGCCACGGCCAGGCGGAGCCACTGCGACTCCGTCAGCACGATCCCGCCCGGGCTGACCGGCGTGTGGTAGGCCTCCGGCAGCTCCTCGACGAACGCATGGGCTCCGGCTGCCCGCGCCGCCTCGACGCGGGACGCGTGGTCGGGCGCGGCGACGATCTCCGCCGGGGTCTCACCCGGCGGGTCGGGACCGGCCGCCAGGACGGCCCGGGTGCTCATCTCGCCTCGCCGCTCGCCGGCTCGGCCAGTCCGGCGAGGCGTTCGGCGCTGGTCAGCTGCGGCCCCAGCCGGGTCACCTGCCGCCCGAGCCGCATCATCGGGTAGTGCAGCATCAGCAGGTACGACGCCACCAGGGCGAGGTCCGCGGAGCTCAGACGCCCGCTGTCGGTGAACTGCACGGCGAGCGTCAGCACGAGGCAGGCCGTCAGCCCCAGGAGCCCCTGGAAGGCCGCGGCCGTGCGGCCCTTGAGCTGGGTGAGGATCGCGACCGACCGCTCCCGGTCGGTGGGCCTGGCGATCAGGCCCTGCCCGGACGTCGCGGCGGACAGCGCGTCGTTGACGACGCGGCTCTCACGGTGACGCCGGAGCCGGGCCATCGCCGCCGCCCGGTCGGTCCCGACCAGAGCGACGCCGATGGCCACCCCCAAACCGGCGAGGTAGGCAAGTCCGAGCCACACGTCCAGTGCCAGCAGCACGACCGACACCCCGAGCAGGAAGAGCCCGTGCTGGAGGCCGTGGACCAGCACGCCCTTCAGCCCCACGCGCAGCCGCGCGGTGTCGCCGACGACCCGGGTGAGGACGTCACCCGGCTCGCGGCCCGCGGTGCCCTGCGAGCGGGTGAGGATGCCGACCCGGGCGTCGTTGACGGAGCGCACGACGTACTTCGCGACGGCGACACGCTGGTAGTACTCGCTCCAGCCGAGCCCCAACCCGACCGCGACGAGCGCGACGACGGGTCCGGCCGCACTCCCGCCGATGCCGGGCAGGCCGGCCAGGACCCCCGGACCGGATCCCTGGCCCGAGCCGAGCTCGACCAGCCAGGTGAGCGGCCAGGGCAGTGCGAGCTGGGCGGCCGTGACCAGCACCGAAGCGACCAGCGCCGCGCGCAGGTGGCGCCGGTGGGGGCGCGCGAAGGGACCGAGCCGGTCGCGGATCGCGGCCAGGCGCTCTCCTCGGGCCGGCAGCGCCGCCGACGGCGCCGTGCTCATGGCAGCTTCAGCTCCCGGGTGATCCAGTCCATGGCAGCCGCGGTCGCCTGGCCAGGGTTGAAGAACAGGTCGGCCACGATCTCGCGGCGTACGGCGGAGCGTGCACCCGGATCGGCGAGCCCCGCCTCGACTGCCGCCACCGCGTCCGACACCTCGGCCACGACCTCGCCGCCCTTGCGCCCCCAGGTCTCGAGGTCGAGCCGGGCGTGCTTGCTGAGGGTCAGCTCGAAGAGCTCGGGGACGTCGATGAACACGATCGGGCGGTCCAGCAGGGTGTACTCGTTGGCGACCGAGGATGCGTCGGTGATCAGGAGGTCGGCGATGAAAAGCGTGTGGATGACGTCGCGTTCGTGCACCAACCGGACATGCTCGCTCTCCAGCGGCGCCAGTCGGTCCCACCAGTCGACAGTGGTGTGGGGGTGGTCGTGGGGCTTGACCAGCAGGTCGTAGCGGTCCACGGCAGCGAGCTTGGCGATCAGCTCCTCGCCCACGGTCTCCATCGAGTTGTGCCGCTCACCGGTCGGCGCGTAGAGCACCACCGGCCGATCGCCCCTGATGCCGTGCCGGGCGAGCATCTCCGCGCGGTCCAGTGAGCCGTCCAGAAGCCGGTCGGTCTTCGGGAAGCCGATCTCCACGCCGCGCGGGTCGTCGACCGCCAGGATCCCGGAATCCTCGAAGCCACGCTTCATGTAGGGACCGAAGAGGAAGTAGTGGTCCGCGCCGTGGGTCTCCGGCCGGATCGCGCGGTTGCGGAACGACATGCCGTGGAAGATCTGGATCCGCTTCCCGGCCTCGCGCGGCTCGATCCGTCTCGTGTTGGCGGCGAACATCACGTCGTAGTCGGCCCTGGCGAGGCTGCCGACGGACCGCACCGCGCCCTCGGGCAGGTCGAAGAAGCGGTACATCTGCTCGTGGTCGTAGAGGTAGCCGCCCGGGGCGTACGGCGACCTGCTCCGCATCCCGCCGGACAGCTCGATCTCGGTGCCTGGAATCTGACGCAGCCGGTCGTAGAGCGGCCTGAAGCACAGGAAGTGGACCGGGGCATAGCCGGAGAACAGGATCCTCACGAGACCCTCCGGGCCGCGTGGACGAGTCCCTGGGGATCCGCGTCGAGCGCGGTTACCACCCGGGGAAACACCTCGTTTCGCGCCCGGGCCAGGTCCTCGGGGAAGTCGATCTCAACCCACGGCCACCCCTCGACGTCGATGCAGCTGATGGGGTGGTCGGCCGCGACGAAGTTGACGGCCTCGGCCAGCCACCCGCCCTCATGCCCCGCGGCGATCAGGGCGGCGGCCGCGGCGGCCGTGGCCTCGGCCGTCTGGCGGGTCAGCTTCAGGATGCCGACGTTCTCTCCGCTCACTCGGCCCCGCGGGAGTGCCTTCGACATCTCCACCAGCGCGCCGTCGCGGACGTGCACCTTCATCTGCTCGTCCTCGTCGCCTGAGGACGAGTCGTAGAGCAGCGCGTCGCCCTCGGCCTCCAGGAGCAGCTCGAACATCGTCGGAGCACAGAAGATGTCGGAGTTCATGACGAGCAGATCCTCGTCGAGGACCCGTTCCCCCAGGAGGAATGAATACATGCTGTTGGTCTCTGCGTACCGCTCGTTGACGACGAACCTGGCCCACGAGCCGACCGAGTCCCTCACACGCGCCTGTTTGTGGCCCACCACGACCAGCACGTCGAGGACATCGAGGGCCGCGAGTGCGGTGAGCTGGTGGTGCAGGAGCGGCACGCCGCCGACCTCCCGCAGGCACTTGGGGCGGTCGAGCGGATCAGCAAGGCGGTGGCCAACGCCTGCGGCGAGGATCAGGGCTTGCACGGATCACTCCTGTGGTTCGCGTCCCTGTCCCCGCGACATTTCTTCCATTCAACCACCATTCACCCAGCCCGATCCTTAAGACAGTCTGAAGACTAGGGCCGAACAGACTGACCGATGGTCCTAGTACGTCCCCGCGCCGTAATGTGCCCGCATGAGGCGGGACCACTGGAGAGTCCGCAACGAGGGGCTCGACCCGGAGACCCACTTCGGCGAGATTGTCCGCAACCTGGTGACCCGCGAGTTCCCGTGGGACACGATCCAGGCGCTCAGCTTCGCGCTCTTCCGCACCTACGCAGTGCCGGGTATCGGCCGGCTGCTCGACCAGACCGGCGCCTTCGCCGACAACGTGCAGAAGCGGTACGACGACACCGCGCTCCTGCTCGAGCCGCCGGGAGTTCTGGGCTTCAACCATCCGGACACCCGCACCGCGATCCGCCGGATCAACCAGATGCACCGCGACCACCACATCCCCAACGACCAGATGCGCTACGTGCTGAGCACGTTCGTGGTGGTGCCCAAGCGGTGGATGGACGACTACGGCAAGCGCCCGTTCACGCCGGTCGAGGTATCGGCCGTGGTCCACTACTACCGCACCCTCGGCCGGCACCTGGGGATCACCGGCATCCCCGAGACGTTCGACGCGTTCAGCGAGCTGATGGACACCTACGAGGCCGAGCACTTCGCCTATGACGAGGGCTCGCGACGGGTCGCCGACGTGACCCTCGGACTGGTCACCACGTTCTACCCCCAGCCGCTCCGCCGGACGGTCGAGGTGTTCAGCAAGGCGCTGATGGATGAGCCGCTTCTCCGCGCCTTCCGGTACGACGTCCCGCACCCGGTCGTCGTACGTGTCTGTCGTGCAGCGCTGAGGGCGCGTGGCCGACTGCTCCGGTTCTTCCCACCGCGACGCAAGCCGAAGCTCGTGAAGGACTTCTCGTGGGTGCGCAGCTACCCCGACGGCTACGACCTGGCCCACCTGGGGACGTTCCCGGCGGGCTGCCCGGTCGCGCCGTCGACGCAGCGGGCGACGACCGAGCCCGCCTCGAATGAGGTGGGTCGGTCCTCCTGACGTAGGCTCGGCTGTCGTGGCAGGCCCCGACTTCGACTCCGAGATCAAGCACCTCCAGGCGACCATGCACACCATCGCCCAGGTGCTCGACCTCGACGGTATGCGCGCCGAGATCGCGGACCTCGGCGAGCAGGTCGCCGCCCCCGATCTGTGGGACGACCAGGGCAACGCCACCCGCGTGACCGGCCGGCTGTCAGCCCTCCAGGGCGAGCTCGACCGGTTCACGGCTCTGGAGACCCGGATCGAGGACCTGGGGCTGATGGTCGAGCTGGCCACCGAGGAGGGTGACGCCGAGTCGCTCGCGGAGTCAGAGCGGGAGCTGGCAAGGATCAAGAAGGCGGTGGAGGCCCTCGAGGTCCGCACCCTCCTCTCCGGCGAGTACGACGCCCGCGAGGCGTTGGTGACGATCCGCGCCGGCGCCGGGGGAGTGGACGCCGCCGACTTCGCCGAGATGCTGCTGCGGATGTACACGCGGTGGGCCGAGCGCAACAAGTACGCCGTGGAGGTCTTCGACACCTCCTACGCCGAGGAGGCCGGGATCAAGTCGGCGACCTTCGCCGTGCACGCCCCCTACGCCTACGGCACCCTCTCGGTCGAGGCCGGCACCCATCGCCTGGTCCGGATCAGTCCTTTCGACAACCAGGGCCGGCGGCAGACCGGCTTCGCGGCGGTCGAGGTCGTGCCCGTCCTAGAGCAGACCGACGAGATCGAGATCCCCGACGAGGACGTCCGCATCGACGTCTACCGTTCGTCCGGCCCCGGAGGCCAGTCGGTCAACACCACCGACTCGGCCGTGCGCCTGACCCACATCCCGACCGGCACGGTCGTGAGCTGCCAGAACGAGAAGAGCCAGCTGCAGAACAAGGCCAGCGCGATGGTGATCCTCAAGGCGAAGCTGCTCGCCATCAAGAAGGCCGAGGAGGCCGCCCACCTCAAGGAGCTCAAGGGGGACGTCGCCGCTTCGTGGGGTGACCAGATGCGCAGCTACGTGCTGCACCCCTACCAGCAGGTCAAGGACCTGCGCACGGAGTACACGACCGGCAACGCCCAGGCCGTGTTCGACGGTGATCTCGACGGCTTCCTCGAGGCCGGCATCCGGTGGCGCCGCGGCGCTGAGAAGGCCGCCTCCAACTGATCCGACTTCCTGGGCCGACTTCCTGGACCGACGCTCAGCGAGCTCGTACGACGTTCGATCGCCCGCTCAGGTCGCTCCAGCCCACCGAGTTCCTGGCGCTGATCGCGAACTGCCATCGTCCCTTGCGCAGGATCGGCTGCCAGGAGCGGGTACTGGGGCTGCGCACGGAGGAGGTCACCGTCTGGATCACGGCCCCGCTGTTGTTGAGCCGATACGCGTACACGCGGTAACCGTCGATCCGAGCGCCGCCGTTCGAGAGCGGCTCCTTCCATCGGGCGATCGCGGTCCGCTTGCCCCCGCTAGCGCCACTGCTGGCGCTCCCGGTCCGTGGATGAGCCGGCTTGGCGGCCGGAACCTTGACCACCACCGCGGCCGGTGCGCCCTCGCCGGCGGAGTTGACCGCCTGGACCGCGACCTTGTCGGTGGCGCCGGGCTGGAGGCCGCTGAAGGTGTAGCTGAGGCTCTGGGTCGCCACGGTCACCGGCGCGGCGTCGTTGCGGGTCACGACGTAGCTGGTGATCGAGCTGGCGCCGGTGGAGGCCGGCGCGGACCAGGCAACGGTCGCCGAGCTGCCCGCGGCCGACGCCTGGACGGTCCGGGGAGCCGACGGCAGCTCTGGACGGCTGCTCTGACAGCTACCGCTGATCGAGAGGGTGTAGGCGCCGATGCTGGCGTAGCCGTCGTACCCCTTCCAGGCCGTGCCGTTGCCGACCCCCTCCACCGCGACGAAGTACCAGCCGTCGGTCACGGTGCGCGACACCGCGGCGTTCATGCCGGTGGCCACGTCCCGCGACGGAGTTCCTGCCTGCGAGGTCGGGTTGTCGGTCGCCACCGCTGCGCCGGTGACGTCGAGCAGGCTGAGCCTGAGGTCGAGGTCGGGACTCTCCGCGGCCGGCTTCGCCGCGAGGGCCAGGGGACCGTTGCAGGTGCCCAGGGCGTAGACGTCGCGGTCGGCGTCCGAGGTGATGTAGGCCGATCCGGTCGGCGGCGTGGCCGTCGGGGACGGCGTGCTGCCGGCCTCGTCGGGCCGCAGCGCGAGACCGTTCTCGGTCATGATCCTCAGGTCGTCCTGGCCGTTGTTGGCGCCCTTGTAGTCACCCTTGCTCCACTGGGTGACGGGCCGGCTGTAGCCGATTCCCATGATCGGCGCCCAGAGGGCGTGACCTGCGTAGTAGCTCGTCCCTCCCTTGACGCCGTCGTGGGTCAGGCCGAGGTTGTGCCCCACTTCGTGGCTGACCGCCTCCGCGATGCTCTTGGCGTCGTTGGCGAGGGACTGGGGGAAGATCCAGGCCGGCTGGTAGAAGCCCTCCGCGCTGGCCACGTCGAAGACCCCGGTGTAGGCGATGCCGCCACAGGATCCGCCGCACAGCTTGGAGGAGGCGCTCGCGCTCGGCGAGATCAACGCCCGGGTGCCGAAGGCCTGGTCCGCCGAGTCCGTCCGGGTCAGGCCCTCGAGACCCGGGTCCTGCGTGGTGACGTCGACGTCGAAAGGCGCGTAGTCCTCGGACACCCGTTGCCAGATGTTCTGCACCACCTCGCGCTCGGGGGTGGCGAAGGTCACGTGGTCCTTGTCGAGGGACCAGGCCGGGTGGAAACCGGCAGCCAGACCCTGGTTGGCGTTCCAGACGGTGTTGCTCACGGCCTGCCCGTCGAAGTCGAGGTAGATCGTGCGTTGGGAGCCCGGCTTGCTGTGCAGCTTGAAGGTCTGGTCCAGCGGGGCGGGCGCCGCTGCTTCGGCGGTGGGCGCGGACGTGGCGCTTTCCGTACGTTCGGGTTCCTCGTAGAGGAGGCGTGCGTCCTGGTCGAGCCAGGCGCTCGGGTCCCGGGTCAGGATCTCGTGCAACCGCTCGGCCGCCATCCCGTTGCGGCGCGCGGCCTCGGGGAGCCGCTCGCCGAGCGCGTCCAGCGCGGCCCGGCCGTGGAGCTGCCGGTCGCGGCCGACGATCAGGTCGGGGAGGCGGTCCCTGCCGCCCTGAGCATGGGAGGGCGTCGCCTCGGCACCGGACGCGGCCAGGGCGCCGGTGAACACGATGCAGACTGTCGTCGTGGCCGCGACCAGCCGCTGGCGACGAAAATTGTTCATGACACCCCCGATGTGCTTGACAAGACGCTAGGAAGCAATCGGTGGGCGGTCAGGGGATCAGGTAAAGACTGGTCGATCGGACAGCGCGTCGTGACCCGATGGGCTATGCGGATGGTGTACGTGAGGTGGATTGCATTGCAGCGCTCCGACATGCGGCGGGGATTCGGAGGGGCTTTCGCGCTCGACTACTCTCAATCCGGTGATTCGCTTCGAGAAGGTCACGAAGACCTACGCCGGCCAGGGGCATCCCGCCCTCGACGAGATCTCGGTCGACGTCGAGAAGGGTGAGTTCGTCTTCCTCGTCGGCACCTCCGGGTCCGGCAAGTCGACAGCCCTGCGGCTGGTGCTGCGCGAATCCCGGCCCACCTCGGGCCGGGTCTACGTCGCCGGCAAGGAGATCAACCGGCTGGCCAGCTGGAAGGTCCCGCGACTTCGTCGCCAGATCGGCACCGTCTTCCAGGACTTCCGGCTGCTGCAGAACAAGAACGTCTCCGAGAACGTCGCCTTCGCCCTCCAGGTCATCGGCAAGAGCAAGTCCGAGATCAAGACGCTCGTCCCCGAGACCCTCGAGATGGTGGGGCTGGAAGGCAAGGGCGAGCGCATGCCCGACGAGCTCTCCGGTGGTGAGCAGCAGCGCGTCGCCGTGGCCCGTGCGTTCGTCAACCGGCCGATGATCCTGATCGCCGACGAGCCCACCGGAAACCTCGACCCCACCACCTCGATCGGGATCATGAAGCTGCTCGACCGGATCAACCGCACCGGCACCACCGTCGTCATGGCCACCCACGACTCGTCGATCGTCGACCAGATGCGCAAGCGGGTCATCGAGCTCGACGCCGGCCGAGTCGTCCGCGACCAGGCCCAGGGCGTCTACGGCTTCCAGCACTGACCTGAAAGAGAGCCCCCCTCACTCATGCAGTTGCGATACGTCTATTCCGAGCTCGGCCAGGGCCTGCGCCGCAACCTCTCGATGCACATCGCGGTGGTGCTCACCCTCTTCGTCTCGCTCACTCTCGTCGGTCTCGGCGTGGTCCTCAACCAGCAGGCCCAGCGCACGGCCGAACAGTGGGGGAGCGAGCTGCAGATCACGGTCTTCCTCTGCCGCGAGCGCGACGACAACCCCGCCTGCACCGGCGAGGTGACCAAGGCCCAGAAGGACGCCATCCAGGAGGTCGTCGAGGAGAACCCCGAGGTGGCCAGCTACTACTTCGAGTCCAAGGCGGAGGCCTTCGACAAGGTCAAGGAGCTCTACGACGAGGACTTCAAGGGGGTCAACGCCGCGCTGAAGCAGGATGACCTCGCCGAGTCGATCTGGATCACGCTGAAGGATCCCGAGGAGTTCGAGGGCATCAAGAGCGCGGTGGTCGGCCTCGACGGCGTGTCGAAGGTCCAGGACCAGCGCAACATCGTCGGCCCGGTCCTCAACGCCATCAACTACATGCAGCGAAGTGCCCTGGCGATCGCGATCTTCCTGGTCGTGGCCGCCCTGCTGCTGGTCGCCAACACGATCCGGCTGGCGGCGTTCGCCAGACGCAAGGAGATCGGCATCATGCGGCTCGTGGGAGCCTCCACGCTCTACATCGCGCTGCCGTTCCTGCTCGAGGCGCTGGTCACTGCGCTGATCTCGGTCGGGCTCGCCGCCGGAGCCCTGGCGGCGTTCATCTACTTCGCCGTGGAGCGAAGTCTCAGTGGCGTGCTCGGGTTCATCCCCTGGGTGGGGTGGCCGGAGTACTTCGTCGCGGTGCTGGCGGTCGCCCTGCTCGGTCCGCTGCTGACTTTGCTGCCGACACTCCTGTTGACACGCAAATACCTCAAAGTCTGAGTCGCGCCGGTTACCTTCGGGGGGTTCCTTCCCCAACTTGCCGAAGGCAGACCCGGTGCGCTCCT
>JBJMIQ010000163.1:0-10041 GCA_045806805.1 Nocardioides sp.
AGCGGCGACGACCACCGTCACCTCGGGCGCGGGTTGCCACTCGACGACGTCGGCAGCAACGACATCGAGCTGGCCGGGCGGCTGGCCGAGTTCCTCGGTCGCCTCGAGCGATGTCTCGGCGAGCTGTCGGAGGCGCGCGCCGTGGGTGAGTGGATGACCGGGCTCCAGGCGGGGGTGCGCTCGCTCACCGAGACCGATCGCGACGACGCCTGGCAGCTGCCCCAGTTCGAACGCGAGCTCGCCCGAGCCGTCGACGCCGCCGGTGGTCGCAACGGAGTCGCCTTGCGGCTCGCGGACGTGCGTTCGCTGCTCGAGTCCCGGCTGGGTGGTCGGCCCACTCGGGCCAACTTCCGCACCGGGACCCTCACCGTGTGCACCATGGTGCCGATGCGGTCGGTTCCGCACCGGGTGGTCTGCCTGGTCGGCCTCGACGATGGGGTCTTCCCGCGGATCCAGTCGATCGACGGCGACGACGTACTCGCGCGACGCCCGATGACCGGCGAGCGCGACGTGCGCAGCGAGGACCGGCAGTTGCTGCTCGACGCGCTGATGGCGACCTCGGAAACCCTGGTGGTCACCTACACCGGCGCCAACGAACAGACAGGAGCGACGCGCCCTCCTGCCGTACCACTCGGCGAGATCCTGGATGCCCTCGACCGCACCTGTGCGGCGCCGGTCCGTGAACAGGTGCTGGTGCGCCACCCGCTCCAGCCTCACGACGACCGCAACCTCACACCCGGTGGCGTCCTCGGTGGCGGCCCCTTCAGCTTCGACCGCGCCGCCCTCGCGGGCGCCACCGCGGCGGCGGGCCATCGCCGGCCGACCCCGCCGTTCCTGCCGGGACAGCTGGCCGAGCGTCCACGCGACGACGTCTCCCTCGCCGACCTGAAGGCCTTCTTCACCCATCCGGTGCGTGCGTTCCTGCGCGGCCGGCTCGACGTGTCCGCGCCGCTGGAGGCGGAGGAGGTCAGCGACGCGATCCCGGTGGACCTCGACGCCCTCGAGCAGTGGGGGATCGGCGACCGGTTGCTCAACGAGGTACTGGCCGGCCACGACCCGACGGCGGTGATGACGGCCGAACAGCTGCGCGGGACCCTGCCACCCGGGACCCTCGGCACCGGGGCGCTCACCACCGTCGTCGCGGAGTCCCAGAAGCTCTTGGCCCGCACCCTGGAGCTGCGGGTCGGGGACGCGCGCAGCGTCGATGTCGACGTCGACCTCGGCGACGGTCGCCGCCTGACCGGCACCGTGTCTGGAATCCATGGCGGCAAGATCGTCTCCCTCGGATACTCCCGGCTGCGGGCGCGCCAGCGGCTGATGTCCTGGCTCGACCTGCTGGCCCTGAGCGCCTCCCGGCCCGACGAGTCGTGGACCGCGCACGCCGTCGGCCGGGAGAGGGCCGGCCCCAAGCGGGCACTGGCTGGTCCGCTCGACCACACGGCTGTCGACCTGCTCCGAGAGCTGGTCGAGCTCCGCGACCTGGGGATGTGTCGGCCACTGCCGGCGCCGCTCAAGACCGCGCACGCCTGGGCTGAGGCCCGTGCCCTGGAGCTTCGGGGCAACGACCGGTCACCGGACGAGGCTGCCCGGCGAGAGTGGGAGAGCGACCCGCACAGCAGCTACGGCATCCCCGGCGAGAACGACGACGCGTGGCACGCACGCGTCTTCGGGGAGCGGGCGCCAGTGGCCGACCTGCTGGACGCCGGGCTGCCGACCTACGCCTGGCAGATCTGGGAGCCGCTGCTGACGGGTGCGGAGCGGGTGGCGGCCCTATGACGACTCCCGCCCACTTCGACATCTGTGACCCGTTGCCGACCACCGGCACCACCTTGCTCGAGGCCAGCGCGGGCACCGGCAAGACCTGGACGATCGGTGCCCTGGTCACCCGCTACGTCGCCGAGGGGGTCTGTCAGCTCGACCAGATGCTGGTGGTGACCTTCGGTCGGGCGGCGAGCCAGGAACTTCGGGAGAGGGTTCGCGCCCAGCTCGTGGAGGCGGAGCGGGCCCTGTCCGGCGACCCGACGCTGGCGCCGGACCAGCCCTCCGACCTGATCCAGCTCCTGCTGGCCTGCGACGACCTCGAACGGGTTCGCCGGCACCGGCGCGTGACCGAGGCGCTGGCCGGGTTCGACGCCGCGACCATCGCGACGACCCACCAGTTCTGCAGCATGGTCCTCGGCTCGCTCGGCGTCGCGGGCGACACCGACTCCCGGGCCCGACTGGTCGAGGACCTCGACGAGCTGCTGGTCGAGGTCGTCGACGACCTCTACCTGCGCGCCTTCGCCTACGCCGACGGCGGACCGGAATTCGGCTACAAGGAGGCCCTGTCGATCGCGCGCGCCGCGGTGGGCGACCCCCAGGCCCGGCTCGAGCCCGCCGGGGAGGACCCGACCACCCCGGCCGGACGCCGGGTCAGGTTCGCCGAGGCGGTTCGGGACGAGATGGAGCGCCGCAAGCGGCGGCTCGGCATCCTCTCCTACGACGACCTGCTCGACCAGCTCGCCCACGCGCTCGAGCGCGAGGATGCGCCCGCCCGGGACCGGATGCGCCAACGCTGGAAGATCGTGTTGGTCGACGAGTTCCAGGACACCGATCCCGTGCAGTGGCAGGTGCTCGATCGCGCGTTCTCCGGCCACGCCACGATCGTGCTGATCGGCGACCCGAAGCAGGCCATCTACGCCTTCCGTGGCGGTGACGTCACGACCTACCTGCAGGCTGCCGCGACCGCCACGACCACCAAGACCTTGCCGGTCAACTGGCGCAGCGACGAGGCCTTGCTGGCGGCGTTCCAGACGGTGCTCGCCGGCGCCGAGCTCGGCGATCCGCGGATCGTGGTGCACGACGTCGAGGCCCGCCATTCGGGCAGCCGGTTGCAGGGGGCCCCTTCTGCTTCGCCCTTCCGGATCCGGGTCCTCAGTCGAGAGCAGTGGGGGCGAAGGGGAAGCAAGCCGCTCCTGGTCAGCCAGACCCGACCCCACATCGCCCGCGACCTGGCCCTCGACATCCGGGCGTTGCTGGCCTCGGGGGCGACGTTCGACGGCCGCGCCCTCGAGCCGCGTGACGTCGCGGTCATCGCCTACCGCCACGCAGATCTGGCGGACGCGCGGGAGGCCCTGCACGAGGTGGGCGTTCCCGCCGTCATCGCCGGTGGCGGCAGCGTCTTCGCCACGCCCGCCGCAGTGGAGTGGCTGACCCTCCTCGAGGCCCTCGAGCAGCCGCACCGCAGCGCCCGGGTCAGGGCTGCCGCACTGACCTGTTTCTTCGGCCACACGGCCGAGGAGCTCGACGAGCGGGGCGACCTGCTGACCGACGAGGTCGCCGACGTCCTGCGCTCCTGGGCGGAGGTGTTCGCGCTGCGCGGCATCGCCGCCGTCACCGAGGCGGCGAGCTCCCGGGGGCTTCCGTCACGGGTGCTCTCGCTGGTCGGCGGGGAACGCAGACTCACCGATCTGCGCCACATCGGCCAGGTGCTGCATGAGGTCGGCAGCGGCGAGAGCCTGCGGCTGGTCGCGCTGCTGACCTGGTTGCGCGGTCAGATCGCCGAGGGACGCGCGGGACGCGGCACCGAACGGACTCGGCGGCTCGACTCGGACGCCGCGGCGGTGCAGCTGGTGACCATCCACGCCAGCAAGGGGCTCGAGTACCCCGTCGTCTACCTACCCTCCCTGGCCGACCGCAACGTCCCGAAGCCGTCCACTCCGCTGTTCCACGACGACGAGGGCCAGCGGTGTCGGGCGGTCGGCGGCACCACGTCCGCCACCTGGCCCGACCACTGCCGTCGGTGGCGCACCGAGGACGACGGGGAGTGGCTGCGGCTGCTCTACGTCGCGGTCACCCGGGCCATGTCCCAGGTGGTCTGCTGGTGGGCACCGACGCGCAACACCGCGGCCAGTCCCCTGCAGCGGATGGTTCAGGGACGCGCTCCCGGCGTGGCCCAGGTCCCCGACGAGTTCGACCTCGGCACCGATCAACAGGCCGCCGAGTTCTTCGAGCGGTGGCGGGCTCGTGGGGGGCCCAGCCCCGAACCGGCCGTCCACCCCCCACCGGGGCCTGAGCCACCCAGACCCGACGTCCCGCCGCTGTCGGTCCGGGGCTTCAGCCGCACCGTCGACGCCACGTGGCGCCGTACGTCGTACTCCTCGCTCACCTCCGTGGAGGTGGCCGTGCCCCTCGTCGGCGGGGTCGCGAGCGAGCCCGAGGTGGTGGCCAAGGACGACGAGGAGGTGGGCCCGGCGGTCGTGGGCGGAGTCGACACGGTCGACCCCGCCGCGCCGGCCTCACCCATGGCGGAGCTTCCCGTCGGCGCCACCTTCGGGTCACTGGTCCACGCCGTGCTCGAGCACGCTGATCCCGAGGCGGCCGACCTGCGCGCCGAGCTGCTCGGCCACATCGAAGAGGAGCTGATCCGGTGGCCCGTCGACCTCGACCGGGACCAGCTCGCCGCTGCGCTGGTGGCGGTGTGCGACACCCCGTTGGGGCCGCTGGCGCCCACGACCTTGCGCGCGATCCCGTTGCGCGACCGCCTGCGCGAGCTCGACTTCGAGCTGCCGCTGTCCGGAGGCGACCTGGTCCGTGGCGCCGACGGTGCCCGGCTCGGCGACCTGGCCCCGTTGCTGCGCCATCACCTCCCGGTCGGCGACCCGGTGCGCGCCTACGCGGAGGCGCTCGACCAGCCCGCCCTCGGTGGCCAGGGCCTACGCGGCTATTTGACCGGGTCGGTCGACGTGGTGCTGCGCCTGCCCGGGCCTCGCTACCTCGTGGTCGACTACAAGACGAACTGGCTGGGCGCTCACGACGAGGCCCTGACCGCCGCGGCCTACCGGCCCGAGGCGCTGGCCGCGGCGATGGGCCACTCCGACTACCCCCTCCAGGCGCTGCTCTACGCCGTGGTGCTGCACCGGTTCCTGCGCTGGCGGCAACCTGGCTACGACCCGGACGTCCACCTCGGCGGAGTGCTCTACCTCTACCTGCGAGGCATGTGCGGGCCGGAGACCCCGGTGGTGGACGGCCACCCATGCGGCGTCTTCGCCTGGCGGCCCCCGGTCCCCTTGCTCGACGATCTCTCCGACCTGCTCGACGGGAGGCTGACCCGGTGAGCCTGTTCGAGCCGATCGGCGACCACGACTGGCGACTCGCTTTGCGTGCCGACGTCCTGCTCGCAGAGTTCAACCGTGCCGGTGTGGTCGAGTCCTCCGACGTTCACGTCGCCACCCGGGTGGGTGACCTCGCCGGCGAGACCGACGGACGGGTCCTGCTGGCCGTGGCGCTCGCGGTGCGGGCGGTCCGGCACGGCTCGGTCTGCGTCGACCTGGCCACGGTCCCGGCCATCGCCCCGGAGCTGTCGTGGCCCGAGCCAACTGCGTGGACTGCCGCGGTGGTCGGTTCGCCCCTCGTGGAGCAGGGTGCCGTCCGGGTGGAGCACGGGCTCCTCTACCTGGATCGCTACCACCGGCTGGAGCACCAGGTCTGCGACGACCTGTTCGCGCGGGTGCGGCCGACAGCGCCGGAGGTGGACGAGTCCTACCTCGAGGCGACCCTGGCCCGGATCGGCGGCAAGCACTTCAGCGACGAGCAGCGTGATGCCGCCGTCAGGGCGACACGGCAGTCGACGACCGTCCTGACCGGCGGTCCCGGCACCGGCAAGACCAGCACGGTTGCTCGCATACTCGCCCTCCTTGCCGACCAGGCCAGGGCGCGCGATGGGCGGCTCTCGATCGCGCTCACGGCCCCCACGGGCAAGGCCGCTTCGCGGCTCCAGGAAGCGGTCGAGCGGGAGCTGCTGTCGCTGCCCGACGACGACGCCGCCCGCGTCGGCACGCTCGAGCCGATGACGCTCCACCGGCTGCTCGGCTGGCGGCCCGACAACGCGACCCGGTTCCGCCACCACCGCGGCAACCGGCTCAAGTACGACGTGGTGGTGGTGGACGAGGCGTCCATGGTCGAGCTCACGATGATGGCCCGCCTGCTCGAGGCGCTCCGGCCGGCGGCCCGGCTCCTGCTCGTCGGCGATCCCCGGCAGCTCACCTCGGTGGGCGCCGGTGCCGTGCTCTCCGACCTGGTCGCGGGCTTCGAGGGCGATTCCTCCTCGCCGATGGTCTCCCTCACCGAGAACTTCCGCTCGACCCAGGACATCAAGGCGGTCGCGGAGGCGCTGCGGCGCGGCGACGCCGACGGTGTCCTCGCCGCCCTGCGGGCATCGTCGGCGGAGGTCGAGTTCGTGGAGACCGACGACGCCGCCGCGGCGCTCCGTCCCGACGCCGTCGCGGCCGCCCTCGACGTCCGGCGGGCCGCCGAGCGCGGCGACGCCGAAGCCGCGGTCCGGGCGCTCGACGAGCATCGCCTGCTGTGCGCCCACCGGGAGGGACCTCACGGCGTCCGCCACTGGAACCGCCAGGTCGAACACTGGCTCGGCGAGGCCATCGGCCAGGACCTCCACTCCGAGTGGTACGTCGGCCGGCCACTGCTCGTGACCGCCAACGACTACGCGCTGGAGATCTACAACGGCGAGACCGGGGTCGTCGTGCTCCGCGACGACGGCCGGCTGCGGGCCAGGATCGCCGGCACCGGGGGGCTCCGCGACTTCGCGACCGGACGGCTCGACGCGGTCGACACCATGCACGCGATGACCATCCACAAGAGCCAGGGCAGCCAGGCCCGCAGGGTCACGGTGCTCCTGCCCGACGCCGACTCGCGCCTGCTCACGCGCGAGCTGTTCTACACCGCCGTCACCCGCGCACAGGAGCAGGTGCGGGTGGTCGGGTCCGAGGCCGCGGTCCGGGCGGCGGTGGCCACCCACGCGCAGCGCGCCACCGGTCTCAGTCAGCGGCTGCGGGCCGCCCGCCGAGAGCAGGATACCTAGGCTCGAGTCATGCCCTTTCTGCTGCGCGTCGAGCTGCCCGACGTGCCCGGCTCGCTCGGCCGGCTCGCGAGTGCGATCGGTGAGGCCGGCGGTGACATCGAGGCCATCGAGATCATCGAGAAGCGGCACGACGGGGTGGCCGTCGACGACGTACTGCTGGAGACGGTGCCGGGCGCGCTGCCGGACTCGATCGTGTCGGCGTGCACCGCACTGGACGGGGTGCGGGTGCTGTGGATCAGCCGGTACGCCGCCGGGGGCAACCTGTTCCTCGACCTCGAGGCGGTCGAGGACCTGACCGCCCATCCCGAGCGGGCGCTCGACCGGCTGGTCGACCTCCTGCCGGTGGTCTTCCGCTGCGACTGGGGCGCGCGCGTCCACCGTCACGACGGCGTACTGCACGCGAGCGAAGCCGCGCCGGACCAGGTGCCCTGGGTGCCGCTCGACCGCACGATCCGACTCGAGGCCGCGGACGACGTCAACCTCGCCTGCGCCACCCGGATCGACGACCACGAGATCGTGGTGATGGCCCGTCGCGGCGGGCCGGAGTTCCTCGACTCAGAGCTCGCCCGGCTCGGTCACCTCACCGGTCTGGCGATGTCGATCGCCGAACCGGTCACCCACCGTTGAGCTGTCAGGCGGGCTCGAGCACGAACACCGGGATCTCGCGGTCGGTCTTCTCCTGGTACTCCGCGTAGGGCGGGTAGGCCGCAACCGCGCGCTCCCACCACTCGGCCCGCTCCTCACCCGTGGCGACCCGGGCGACGTACGACCTCGGCTCGGGACCGTCCTGGAGGTCAACCTCGGGATTGGCCATCAGGTTGTAGTACCACTCGGGGTGCTCCGGCGCACCTCCCTTGGAGGCGACGGCCGCGTAGACGCCGTCGTGCTCGACCCGCATCACCGGGTTCTTGCGCAGGTTGCCGCTCTTCGCGCCACGGGAAGTGATCACGACGATCGGCAGACCCATGATCTCGTTGCCCTCTTGCCCGCCCGAGCGCTCGTAGGCCTCGACCTGGTCGCGGACCCACTCGGAGGAGCTGGGGACGTAGTTGCCAGTCAGTGTCATGTCAGTGACAACGCGGCGCGGCGTTGCCGGATTCCGAGGACCGATAGCGTTTCGCCCATGACCGCGATCGACGGCGTGTCCGAGACGTTCGACCCGGACGCATGGGACCCCGTGCCCGGCTTCGAGGGCCTGACCGACCTCACCTACCACCGGGCCAGGGCTCACGGCACCGTGCGCATCGCCTTCGACCGGCCGGACGTGCTCAACGCCTTTCGGCCGCACACCGTCGACGAGCTGCTCCGCGTGCTGGAGCACGCGCGCACGTCCAGCGACGTCGGCTGCGTCCTGCTCACCGGCAACGGGCCGAGCGACAAGAGCGGCAAGTGGGCGTTCTGTACCGGCGGCGACCAGCGCATCAGGGGCCGGACCGGCTACCAGTACGAGGACGGCACCGGCGCAGACACCACCGACGCCCGGACGCCCGCCGACCAGGCCCGGCTGGGGCGACTGCACATCCTGGAGTGCCAGCGACTGATCCGGTTCATGCCGAAGGTCGTGATCTGCCTGGTCAGCGGCTGGGCGGCCGGCGGTGGCCACTCCCTCCACGTCGTCTGCGACCTCACGCTGGCCAGCGCCGAGCACGCCCGCTTCAAGCAGACCGACGCCGACGTGGGCTCGTTCGACGGCGGCTTCGGCTCGGCGTACCTCGCCCGCCAGGTCGGCCAGAAGTTCGCCCGCGAGATCTTCTTCCTCGGCGACGAGTACTCCGCCGAGGACGCGCACCGCATGGGCATGGTCAACCGCGTCGTCCCGCACGCCGAGCTGGAGCGGACCGCGCTGGACTGGGGGCGGCGGATCGTCGCCAAGAGCCCGACCGCGCAGCGGATGCTCAAGTACTCGTTCAACCTCATCGACGACGGGCTGGTCGGCCAGCAGCTCTTCGCCGGCGAGACGACGCGGCTGGCCTACATGGCCGAGGAGGCCGTCGAGGGACGGGACGCGTTCCTGGAGAAGCGGGACCCGGACTTCAGCCGGTTCCCCTGGCACGTTTAGGCCTCGCGCTGTGCGCCAACGAAACCGGCGTCGCGGCCCCCTTCCGGGCCGGCCCCGTCCAGAGGCTCGCCGCGAGCCTGCCAGCGATGAGGACGGGGTCCTTCTACGAGGGCTGGGGAGAAGGGGGTCCTTCTGGTGATCGTCGAGGTGGTGGGCGGCGCCGACGAGCGCCCCGAGGTCCGGGTGGTCGACGTCGACGACCTGACCGGGGTGCAGCTGGCCCTCGGTGCGGTGACCGACGAGGAGGCCGACCGGGCGCTGCGGGACGCCGGCCTGGGCCGGGTGGAGGACGCGCAGACCGGCGTGCTCGACGTCGCGGGGCTGCGGGCGGCGGCCGAGCCCCAGGCCGGCGGCGGCGACTGGGCGCAGCGGTGGGACGGTGTGGTCGCCGACGCCCGGGACACCGGCCGCCTGGTGGACGACGGAGCCGGTCTGCGGGTCCGGGTGGAGAGCGCCGCGGGCGCCTGATGGAACGGCCCCTCGGAGGCGCACCGGTCGGTTTCCGGAACGCGCGACCTCCCGAAAAGTCGAAACTCCCCGGCGTCGTCGTTGTGGTCGGTCCAGTTGCGCGCCACCATGACCCCGTGACCCGTATCCCCCTGGTCCCGGCGTGACCGGCACGCCGGGGCGCCCGCTGAGCGCCGAACTGTCCGAGCAGCTGCTCTCCGTCGCGGTCGACATCCTGGCCGACGAGGGCTGGGGCAAGCTCAACAGCGATCGCGTCGCCGCTCGTGCTCATGCCGGCAAGGCCGGCATCTACCGGCGCTGGCCCACGATGGCGGCGATGGCGCGCTCCGCGGTGGCGCGCTTCACGCTCGTCCGGGTGCCGCCGGACCAGGGCTCGCTCCGCGACGACCTGGCCGCGCTCGTCGACCGGTGGCGCCGGCCCCTGGACCGCGAGGAGCGGGCGGCGGCCAGTCTGGTCGGGGCGGCCCGTCACGAGGAGGAGCTCCACGCCGGTCTGGAGGCCGCGCTGGTCCGCCCGCTGGCCGACGCCGTGCAGACCATCGGCGCCCGTGCGGCCGCCCGGGGGCAGGAGGTCCCCGCCGCGCGGCTGGGACTGCTGTGCGCGGTGGTCGAGGCGTTCTGGTGGCAGCGCGACACCTCCGCCCCCGGCCCCCGG
>JBJMIQ010000164.1:0-7188 GCA_045806805.1 Nocardioides sp.
CGAGATCCGGATCCTCAGCCCCGAGCTCGCGACGGCGTACTCGCTCGAGCGGATGCGCAAGGGCGAGGACACCATCTCGGTCACCGGCAACGTGCTGCGCGACTACAACACCGACCTCTTCCCGATCCTCGAGGTCGGCACGTCGGCCAAGATGCTCTCGGTCGTCCCGCTCATCGCCGGTGGAGGCCTCTTCGAGACCGGTGCCGGTGGCTCCGCTCCGAAGCACGTCCAGCAGCTGGTCGAGGAGAACTACCTGCGCTGGGACTCCCTGGGTGAGTTCTTCGCGCTGGTCCCCTCGCTGGAGAAGTACGCCGAGCAGTCGGGGCGCGCATCCGCTCAGGTGCTTGCCGACGCACTGGACCGGGCGACCGGCACGTTCCTCGACGAGGACCGCTCGCCGGGCCGCAAGCTCGGCACCACCGACAACCGCGGGAGCCACTTCTACCTCGCCCTCTACTGGGCCGAGGAGCTGGCCGCGCAGTCGGAGGACCCCCAGCTCGCCTCGGACTTCGGTGACCTGGCCAAGAGGCTCCGCGACAACGAGTCGGCCATCAACGACGAGCTGATCGGCGTCCAGGGCTCGCCCGCCGACATCGGGGGCTACTACCGCCCCGACGACGCCAAGGCGTCCGAGGTGATGCGGCCGTCGAAGACGCTCAACGAGGCGCTCGCCTCGCTCTAATCAACCCTGCCCGTCGTGGAATAGGTCTTCGTCACCGGTCCGTTGGAGAATTCGTGACGATGACGACGACCACCGAGGCCCCGCCGACACCGGTGACGCGCTTCGGCCCGGCTGTGCTCGCGCTGGCGGTGGGCGGGTTCGCGATCGGGACGACCGAGTTCGTCACGATGGGACTGCTACCCCAGATCTCCGAAGGCGTCGGCGTCTCCATCCCGCAGGCAGGACACGTGATCTCGGCCTACGCGCTCGGCGTGGTGATCGGAGCACCGGTGCTGGCGTTCTTCGGGGCGAAGTGGCCGCGGCGCGGCCTGCTGGTCGTGCTGATGGGCGCCTACGCCCTCTTCAACGCGCTCAGCGCGGTCGCGACGAGCTTCGGGATGCTGGTGGTGGCGCGGTTCCTGGACGGGTTGCCGCACGGTGGGTACTTCGGAGTCGCCTCCCTGGTCGCAGCCAGCATGGTCTCGCCCGAACGGCGGGGCCGGGCGATGGCGCTGGTGCTGCTCGGACTGCCGGTCGCCAACGTGGTCGGCGTCCCGGCCGCCACGGTGCTCGGTCAGCATCTTGGGTGGCGGGCGTCGTACTGGCTGGTCTCGGCCCTGGCCGTCCTCACGATGGCTCTGGTCGTGGCGTTCGTGCCGGCCTGCCCGGGCAACCCCGAGGCGACCGGGCGGCGGGAGCTGTCGGCGTTCGGCAAGCCCCAGGTGTGGCTCACGATGGTGGCCGGCGCGGTCGGCTTCGGCGGCATGTTCGCGCTGTTCTCGTACATCGCACCCACTGTCACGGAGGTCAGCGGGCTGCCGGCGTCGACCATCCCCGTCTTCCTGCTCACGCTGGGGGTCGGGATGGTCCTCGGCAACTGGGCGGCCGGACTGCTGGTGGACCGGTCGGTCCTCGGCTCGCTGCTCGGCTCGTCGATCGGCCTCGCGGTCGTGCTGCTCGCCTTCTGGGCCGTGGCCCCGTACGGCTGGATGGCGCTGCCCGCCGCCTTCGCGGTCACTTTCGTCGGCTCGGTGCTGGCGCTGTCGATGATGGTCCGGCTCATCGACGTGGCCGGCCACGCCGAGACCCTCGGGGCAGCAATGAGCCACTCCTCGCTCAACGTCGGCAACGCGCTGGGGGCCTGGCTCGGCGGCCTGGTGATCGCCGGCGGCCTCGGCTTCCGCGCCCCGATCGTGGTCGGCATCGTGCTCGCGGTCGCGGGCTTCGTGGTGGTCCTCGCATCGGCACGCAGCCAGGCCCGGGACAGGACCGCCTCCTCGGTGTAGGCAGTTCGAGTCGGTCCAGCGGGTCCCCGATTGGACCGACCACCTGCCGGATCGGGAACAATGCAGCCCATGTCCACTGCCACCGAGCTCGAGGTCGCCGTCCAGGAGGCCGCCTCCGGCACCGCGAGGCCGCGCATCCTGTCCGGCATCCAGCCGACGGCCGACTCCTTCCACTTCGGCAACTACCTGGGCGCCCTGAGGCAGTGGGTGCACCTGCAGGAGGACTACCAACCCTTCTTCTTCGTTGCCGACATGCACGCGATCACCGTCGAGCAGGACCCGAAGCTGTTGCGCCAACGATGCCTCGTCGCAGCCGCGCAGCTGCTCGCGATGGGGGTCGACCCCAACCGTTCGTCGGTCTTCATCCAGAGCCACATCCCGGCCCACGCGCAGCTCTGCTGGGTCCTCCAGGGCCTGACCGGCTTCGGCGAGGCCCGCCGGATGACGCAGTTCAAGGACAAGTCGGCCAAGGGTGGTGAGGGGGCGGCGAGTGTCGGATTGTTCACCTATCCCGTGCTCCAGGCCGCCGACATCCTGCTCTACCGCCCGCACTTCGTGCCCGTCGGCGAAGACCAGCGGCAGCACCTCGAGCTGACCCGCGACCTCGCCCAGCGGTTCAACCACCGCTACAAGAAGACGTTCCGGCTCCCGGAGGCCTACATCCTGCGGGAGACCGCGAAGATCTACGACCTCCAGCTCATCGACAAGCAGATGTCCAAGAGCATCGGCGGCAACGGCTGCGTCTGGCTCCTCGACGAACCCTCGGTGAGCGCGAAGAAGATCCGCTCCGCGGTGACCGACTCCGGCTCTGACGTCCGGTTCGACCCCGTGGAGAAGCCCGGCATCAGCAACCTGCTGACCATCTACTCCGCTCTCGCCGGCCGCTCCATCGCCTCCCTCGAGGAGGAGTACGACGGCCGAGGCTACGGCGCACTGAAGTCCGAGCTGGCGGAGGTCGTCGTCGACTTCGTCACGCCGTTCCGGGATCGCACGCTCGAGCTGCTCGACGACCAGGCGCATCTCACCGACGTACTCACTAAAGGAGCGGAGCGGGCGCGCTCCGTGGCGGAGGCCACCCTGCGCGACGTGTACCAGCGAGTCGGCTTCGTGGCTCCGGCGCAGTAGGGTCCTGCCAATGCCCACCATCGGAGTCGCCCTGGCCATCCCCGAGCCCTGGGCGAGCACGCTGCAGGACTACCGGCTGTCGGTCGGTGACACGACGGCCACCATGATCCCCACCCACATCACGCTGATCCCACCGATCGAGGTGGACGAGGACGACCTGGCCGAGGTCGAGAAGCACCTGACCGAGGTCGCCAGCGCCACCTCCGCCTTCCGGATCCACCTGCGCGGCACCGGCACGTTCCGGCCGGTCTCGCCGGTGGTGTTCGTGACGGTGGTCGAGGGCATCTCCGCCTGCGAGCAGCTGGCCGCCGCCCTGCGCCAGGGCCCGCTGAGCGTGGAGCTGCAGTTCCCCTACCACCCGCACGTGACGATCGCCCACCACCTGCCCGACGAGGCGCTGGACCGGGCGTTCGGGGAGCTCGCCGACTTCGAGAGCCTGTTCGGCGCCGAGGAGTTCCACCTCTACGTCCACGACGAGGAGAAGGGCTGGCAGCCGAGCCGCGAGTTCCCGTTGGTGCCGGTGGAGACCTGACCGTGGGCCTGAAGGACCGGGTCACCCAGCGGATCGAACGACTGCGGAGGCGTCGACCCATTGTCGACCATGTTCTCCGCATGGCCGGGCACTACACCGCCGTCAAGGGGAGCCTCCAGGCCGGCGCGATCACGTACTTCGCGTTCCTGTCCTTCTTCCCGATCCTCGCACTCGCCTTCGCCCTGATCGGGTACGTCGCCGGGGTCTACTCCGGCGCCCAGAGCGACTTGGTGCACGCCATCAGCGACGTCCTTCCCGGAATGGTGAGCCCCCACGAGGCCGAGGGCAAGATCGCCATCACCGACCTCCAGGCCGCCGCCCCCGGCATCTTCACGGTCGGGCTGCTGGTGATGCTCTACTCGGGCCTGGGCTGGATCTCGGCGATGCGCGATGCCCTGCTCATCGTCTTCGAACGGCCCCCCGACGAGCAGCCGAGCTTCGCAAAGGGCAAGCTGCGTGACCTGATCGCCCTGGTCCTGCTCGGCGTGGTCCTGATCCTCAGCGTGACGGTCTCCGGCGTGGTCACCAGTCTCGCCGAACCGGTCCTGGACTTCGTGGGGCTCGAGGTCGGTGCCGAACCGCTGCTGTGGGTGCTCGCTCTGGCGTTGGGACTGGCGGCCAACTCGGTGCTGTTCTTTGCATTCTTCAAGCTCCTGGGTGATCCCGAAGAGCCGACCCGGTCGTTGTGGTCGGGGGCACTGCTGGGCGCCATCGGCTTCGAGCTGCTCAAGCAGCTGTCCCGGTTCCTGATCGCGTCGACCACTGATCAGCCGGCGTTCAAGGCGTTCGGGATCGCGCTGATCCTCCTCGTCTGGATCAACTACTTCTCACGTGTCGTGATGTACGCCGCGGCCTGGGCGCACACCACCCGGCAGGCCCGAGACATCCGGGAACGCGCCGCCCTCGAACGCGCGAGGATGCAGGAGCTCACCCGGGTCGACCTGCACGAGGCGGCCCCCGGGACGACCAGCAGGAGCCGTACGGCCACGACGTTCGCGGCCGGCGGGGCAACCGCCCTCGCGCTGATCGCCGTAGCCCGTCGAAAGAGAGAGCAGTCGTGAAGTTCGAGCGCAAGCACGCCCTGTTGTTGCTGGCCGTGGCGGTCTGGAACGTCGTCACCTTCGGCACCTTCGCGCGGAACCTCTGGGCCGCCTACGAGTCGGGCGAGGACCGCGCGACCGGCTACTGGGTCGCCCACAGCGTCCTGATCGTCGTCAACTTCCTCATCGCCGGCGTGCTGGGGTCCCTCGGCTGGAAGGCCCTGCGAGCGAACCGTCCGTGACGATCGGGTCGTGGACAAACCCTCGACCACGACCCGATCGTCACGGACGGAGTGTCAGTGACCGTGGCGGAGAGCCGCGTGGAGGTCCCAGTTCAGGCGTGAGATGACATCGAGCGGGATGTCCTTGGGGCAGGCAGCGGAGCACTCGCCGATGTTGGTGCAGCCCCCGAAGCCCTCCTGGTCGTGCTGGGCCACCATGTTGACCACCCTGCTGTCACGCTCGGCCTGGCCCTGGGGCAGTTCGCCCAGGTGGGTCACCTTGGCGCCGACGAACAGCGAGGCCGACCCGTTCGGGCAGGACGCGACGCAGGCGCCGCAGGCGATGCAGGTGGCGGCGTCGAAGGCGCGGTCGGCCTTGTCCTTGGGGACCGGGGTGGCGTGGGCGTCCGGGGCGGCGCCGGTGTTGACCGAGATGTAGCCGCCCTTCTGGATGATCCGGTCGAACGCGCTTCGGTCGACGCACAGATCCTTGAGCACCGGGAAGGCGTCGGCACGCCAGGGCTCGATGGTGATCGTCTCGCCGTCACGGAATGTCCGCATGTGCAGCTGGCAGGTGGTGGTGACCTCGGGCCCGTGGGCCTCACCGTTGATCATCAGCCCGCACGTGCCGCAGATGCCTTCACGGCAGTCGGAGTCGAAGGCGACCGGCTCTTCGCCCTCGGCGTTGAGCCGCTCGTTGAGCACGTCGAGCATCTCGAGGAACGACATGTCGGGGGAGATGTCGTCGACCTCGTAGGTGTGCATCCCGCCCTCGGCGTGGTGGTCGGCCTGACGCCAGATGTTGAGGGTGAGCCTCATCGTCGGGGTCCCCTCGAACGCATGCATACGTCCTGCGTGGTTTCGCGGGGTGGCATCACTTGTACGACCTCTGCTTCATCTCGACGAACTCATAGACCAGGTCTTCCTTGTGCAGCACGGGTTTCTGCCCCTCGCCGGCCCACTCCCACGCGGCCACGTAGGAGTACTGGTCGTCGTGGCGCAGCGCTTCTCCCTCCTCGGTCTGCGACTCCCCGCGGAAGTGGCCGCCGCAGGACTCCCGGCGGTTCAGGGCGTCGATGCACATCAGCTCGCCGAGCTCGAGGAAGTCCGCAACGCGACCGGCCTTCTCCAGCGACTGGTTGAGGCTCTCGTTGGTGCCGAGCACCTTGACGTTGCGCCAGAAGTCGTCCCGGAGGCCCTGGATGAGGTCGATCGCCTTCCTCAGCCCGTCCTCGGTCCGCTCCATGCCGCAGAACTCCCACATGATGTGGCCCAGCTCGCGGTGGTAGGAGTCGACGCTGCGGGTGCCGTTGGCGCCGAGCAGCTTGTGGATGCGGCCGCGCACCGACTCCTGCGCCTCGACCACCGCCGGGTGATCCTCGGGGATCCGGTCGAACGGACCCTCGGCCAGGTAGTCGCGGATGGTGTTGGGCAGTACGAAGTAACCGTCGGCCAGGCCCTGCATGAGCGCTGAGGCGCCGAGTCGGTTGGCACCATGGTCGGAGAAATTGGCCTCTCCGGTGACGAACAGGCCCGGGATCGTGGCCTGGAGGTCGTAGTCGACCCACAGTCCACCCATGACGTAGTGGACCGCAGGGTAGATGCGCATCGGCACGGAGTAGGGGTCCTCACCCGTGATCTGGGCATACATGTCGAAGAGGTTGCCGTACTTGGACTCGATGGCATCGCGGCCCAGTCGGTCCATGGCCTCTGCGAAGTCGAGGTAGACGCCACGGCGTACGCCGTCGACCTCGGGGCCCACGCCGCGGCCTTCGTCGCAGACGTTCTTGGCCGCGCGCGAGGCGATGTCTCGGGGGACCAGGTTGGCGAACGCCGGGTAGATCCGCTCCAGGTAGTAGTCGCGGTCCTCCTCGGGGATGTCCCGCGGGTCCTTGTCGCAGTCGGCCTTGTTCTTGGGAACCCAGATCCGGCCGTCGTTGCGCAGCGACTCACTCATCAGCGTGAGCTTGGACTGGTGGGCGCCCGAGACCGGGATGCAGGTCGGGTGGATCTGGGTGTAGCAGGGGTTGGCCATGTAGGCACCCTTGCGGTGCGCCCGCCAGGTGGCCGTGACATTGCTGCCCATGGCGTTGGTGGACAGGTAGAAGACGTTGCCGTAACCGCCACTCGCCAGGACCACGACGTCGGCGAAGTAGGTCTCGATCTCGCCGGTCACCAGGTCGCGGACGATGATCCCCCGCGCCCGCCCGTCCACGACGATCAGCTCGAGCATCTCGTGGCGGGTGTAGCACCGCACCGTGCCGGCGGCCACCTGGCGCTCGAGCGCCTGGTAGGCGCCGATGAGGAGCTGCTGTCCGGTCTG
>JBJMIQ010000165.1:0-38675 GCA_045806805.1 Nocardioides sp.
CGCCTTGCGCTTCTTGGCCGCGGCCTTCTTCGCGGCCTTGCGCTTCTTGGCCGTGGCCTTCTTCGCGGCCTTGCGCTTCTTCGCCGCCGCCTTCTTCGCGGCCTTCTTGGCGGCCGTCTTCGCCGCCTTCGTCAGGGCCCGCTTCTTGGGTGATGGCTTCTTGGAGCCCGCCTTCGCGCCCCGCTTCCCGTCCGCGGCGGCCCCCGCGTGCGCGTGGGCCCGGTTGCCCGACTCGGACACGAGGCCGGCCGCCGAGGCGGCGGATCCCGCTCCGCCGGAGAGCAGGACCAGGCACGACGAGACCGCAACGAGCAGCGAGGTCGCAGAGGCGACGAGTCGGTGCCGTCGAGGAGAGTGGTGCATGGAGGGCCCCCTGGCTCACGGCTCCTGGGCACCGAGCCGGTCAGGACACAGGTGGCCGGGCCGAGGACGGGCCCGCGTGGGCCGCCAGGAAGCCTAGTCGGGGGCTGCCTGGTGTCGTCGGACCCCGAGCCGTCCCGCGTGTCGCGAGGACGGCCCGGGAGACCGACGTGGATCGTCAGTCGAGCGCGTGCGGCTGCCCGTCGTCGTCGACCCGCACGTCGGGGGACACGATCGTCGGCGTACCCGCCGGTGCGCCCGCCGCCACCTTGCCGTTGACGGCCTTCGGCTCGTCGGGCGCGCGGCCGCCACCGGTCGGCTCGGAGAAGTTGGCGTACGTCGCGGAGGAAAGCCTCTTGCGGATGTAGGCGAACTGCCGGGTGTAGGACCGGTACGCCGACGCGGACGCGATCCGCATGATCACCTCGTCGAAACGCCCGAGGCCGTCGTTGGTGAAGTTGTTCGAACCGGTGTACACGAGCTTCGCGCTGCGGTCGCTGCCGACGTGCCCCGAGATGTCGATGTTCTTGAAGTGGCTGTAGACGTAGGCCGTCCGGCCGTTGTGGGAGAAGATCGTCCGGCGGACCTGCATACGGGAGTTGGTGCCGCGCTGGAGCTTCTTGAAGACCTTGAAGCTCATGAAGCTGTACAGGACGCGCACGTAGCAGCCGTGGCCGTAGAGGCTGCGAACCTTGTTCGCGAGCGCCATTCCACGGGTCCCGAACCACGCATGCATGTTGATGTTCACGACCGTGCGGCCGCGGAACCCGGTGCCGCCGTTCGCGCCGGTGCAGCGCACCGCTCCGAGGGCCTTGAGGTACGGGTCCTTGGTGGACCGCTGCGGCATGAACGTGGTCCGGAACGGCCCGTTGGTCCTCGTGCCGGACTCGGGGTGGAACCCGTTGTCGAGCTTCATCCTGTTGAACATGCCTGAGTACGTCGCGAAGAGGCCGGCGTTCCCACGCTGCGCGAAGAGGTCGTTCCACTGGACCTTCGACGCGTTCGAGGTCATGTTCGAGGACCCCACCAGCACCGTGTTCCGAATCTTGTTGCGGCGCGCGTCACGCAGCGTGGAGTTGAACAGGTACATCTTGGTGTGCAGCACGCCATGGCCACGGCACGAGAAGTTGCAGCGGTGCGCGAAGGAGCGACGCGGGTTGCCGTCGGAGTCGAAGACCTTGCTCCCCAGCGAGTCCTCCAGCAGCCGCCAGGCCGCGTCGTTGCTGCGGTTGAGGTGGTTGTTCATCAGGATCTGCACGCTCAGGCACCGGCGGCGGGCGGCCGCCATGGCGGCGGCGAAGCGATGGTCGGTCATCGAGTACAGCGAGACGTGGATGATCCCCGGAACGAAGGCCGGGTTGTTGGGGCACAGCCCCGGGTAGGCCTGCCGGTAGCCGGGCATGGCGTTGACGGTCCGGATCACTCGCGTCAGGTTGGTCCGCTGTGCCGAGCGCGTCAGGGGCCGGTTGAACGAGGCGCCGTTCCTCAGCCGGTCGGCGCCCGGCGCGAACACGCTGAAGATGTGCCAGGTGACGGTGTCGGACTTCCCGCCCTTCTCCGGGTCGGTCTCCGTCGCGGGGATGTACGCCTGCACGGTGAACCGGTACGCCGAGTGGCTCGCCTTCAACCCGGTGAACGTCCTCGTCCCGGTCGTCTTGGTGGTGGAGGTCTGGTCCGCCTCCTTCGCCGGGCAGCTGCCGACCCTGGTGGTCGTGGGGTGGCCGGGCCCGGACAGCCGGCACCGGAACCGCACCCCGGAGCTGAAGGGAACGTTGGCCTCCCATCGGAAGGTCGCCCGCCCGGACGTCGACGGGTTCACCGGCGTGCGGGTGATCGTCGTGGTGAGGTCCGCGGCGTCGTCGGCAGCCGTGCCTGCGTCGGCTGTCGGGCCGGCGGACGAGCCGGCCGACGGAGTGTCGGTGGGGCCGGCCGACGGCTCCGCGACGGCGAGCGGAGCCATGGCGGTGCCGCTGAGGACGAGCCCCATCAGCAACCCGATGGACAGCAGAGGACGGATCACACGTTGCACGGTTGAACCCCCAAGACTGGCCGGGCGTCCGTTCCGGAAGCGACCCGCGCTGAGAAAGTAAAGTCGATAAAGGGAACCACATGGCGCCCGGGTGGCGCAGGGGAACCCCGGCAGTTGCCGCGCCCCCGTGGCCCGGGAGACACGGACGGCCGCCCCGCCGGGGGCGGGGCGGCCGGATGACCTGGCGGTCAGGCAGCGACGACGTTGAGGCTGACGGTGGCGTCCACCTCGTCGTGGACCTTCACCGTGACCTGGTGGGTGCCGAGGGACTTGATCGGGTTCCCGACGATGATCTTCCGCTTGTCGACCTGGGCGCCCGCGGAGCCGATGGCGCCGGCGATGTCACCGACGGTGACGGCGCCGAACAGCCGACCACCCGACCCCGCGCGCACCGGCAGGGTCACCGTGGTGCTCTCGAGCTGCGCCTTGATCTGCTTGGCGTGGTCGAGGTCGCGGACCTCGCGGCTGGTGCGGGCCGCCTTGATGGAGTCGACGGTCCGCTCGCCGCCGCGGGTCCACCTGATCGCGAACCCACGCGGGACCAGGAAGTTGCGGCCGTAGCCGTCCTTGACCTCGACGATGTCCCCGGGGGCTCCGAGGCCGGTGACCTCTTGGGTGAGGATGAGCTTCATGTGTCTCGGCCTCCTCAGCGAGCCGTCGAGGTGTAGGGAAGGAGCGCGACCTCGCGGGCGTTCTTCACCGCGATGGCGACGTCGCGCTGGTGCTGGACGCAGTTGCCGGTCACGCGACGAGCACGGATCTTGCCGCGGTCGGAGATGAACTTGCGAAGCAGAGTGGTGTCCTTGTAGTCCACGTAGGACACCTTCTCCTTGCAGAACTGGCAAACCTTCTTCTTCGGCTTGCGAATCACTGCCTTGGCCATTGTGGTGCTCTCCTTTCAGAGCCCGGCGTGCGCCGGAATGGTTCAGGTTGTTGCGGTTCGTTTTCGTCTTACGGGATCTCGCCTGGTCCGGTCAGAACGGCGGCTCGTCGGAGCCGCCGACGCCGGGGGCGCCCCACGGGTCCGCGCCACCGGACTGGCCGCCGGCCGGCGCACCCTGGGGGGCCGGGGTGGCCCACGGGTCGTTGGCGGGCTGGCCGCCGCCCTGCTGGGCGCCGTAACCGCCGCCACCGCCGGAGCGCTGGGTGCGGGTGACCTTGGCCGTGGCGTACTTCAGCGAGGGACCGACCTCGTCGACATCGATCTCGAAGACGGTGCGCTTCTCGCCCTCGCGGGTTTCGTACTGTCGGGACTTCAGGCGACCCTGCACCACGACGCGCATCCCCTTCTGGAGGGACTCCGCGACGTTTTCAGCGGCCTGCCGCCAGACCGAGCAGGTCAGGAACAGCGCGTCGCCGTCCTTCCACTCGTTGGTCTGCCGGTCGAAGGTGCGCGGCGTGGACGCGATCCGGAAGTTGGCCACAGCGGCACCCGAGGGGGTGAAGCGCAGCTCCGGGTCGTCGACCAGGTTGCCGACGACGGTGATGACGGTCTCGCCTGCCATGTCAGGTCTCCCTTGTTGATTCGATGAGGTCGTGGTCCATCAGTGCCCCATCAAAGCCTGCGGCGCCGACAGGGGGAAGTGCCCATCCACAATGTCCGAAGGGCACAGGATCAGTGGACCTCGGGACGAGTCACCTTGGTGCGCAGCACGGACTCGTTGAGGTTGAGCTGGCGGTCGAACTCCTTGACGGTGTCCGGCTCCGCAGCGAGCGAGATGACGGCGTAGATGCCCTCGGCGTTCTTGGCGATCTCGTAGGCGAGCCGGCGACGTCCCCAGACGTCAACAGAGTCGACGTTGCCGCCGTCCTTGCGGATGACGTTGAGGTACTTGTCGAGCGACGGCTCGATGGTCCGCTCTTCGAGGCTCGGCTCGAGGATGACCATCACTTCGTAGGCACGCACAGCGTCCTACCTCCTCTGGACTCGGCGACCACGGTCTCTCCGTGGCAGGAGGGTGTTGGGGGTTCCGACGCCCGGAGGCGGCGGTTCGGGTACGCCTCCCCACGTCGGCAAGACGGGTACCCGAAGGAACGCCCAAGGCTAACAGCGAGGACCGGGGTCCGGACAATCGTCGTCGGCGCACCTCCCTACGATGGCGGGATGAGCACCCCACGAAGCCGCTCGCTGCGCTCACGCCTCCGCGGGGACCCCGCATGACCCTCCGCCTCGGTGCTCACATCGACCAATCCGATCCCGTCGGCGAGGCGCAGGCGCGCGAGGCCGACCTGGTGCAGTTCTTCCTCGGCGATCCGCAGGGCTACAAGGGGCCCGAGTTCCGCTACGCCGGCGGCGCCGACGGCCTGCGAGAGGACGCAGCGGCCGCCGGGGTCGACCTCTATGTGCATGCGCCCTACATCGTCAACGTGGCGACCACCAACAACCGGATCCGGATCCCGTCCCGAAAGCTCCTCCAGAAGCACGTCGACGCCGCCGCGGAGATCGGGGCCAAGGGCCTGATCGTCCACGGGGGGCACGTGGGCTCCGAGGACGAGCTGGAGAAGGGTTTCGACAACTGGCGCAAGGCCGTCGAGGCGACCGACCTCAAGTTGCCGCTGCTGATCGAGAACACCGCGGGTGGCGACCACGCGATGACCCGCCGGCTCGACCGGATCGCTGCGGTGTGGGACGCGATCGCCGCCGCCGAAGGCTCGGAAATGGTGGGCTTCTGCCTCGACACCTGCCACGCCCACGCGGGCGGCAACGACCTCGAGACCGTCGTGGACGACGTACGCCGGGTCACCGGGCGGATCGACCTGGTCCACTGCAACGACAGCCGTGACGTCTTCGACTCCGGCGCGGACCGGCACACCAGCCTCGGAGCCGGACGCATCGACGCCGACCTCCTCGCCTCGGTGGTCCGTGACGCCGACGCTCCCGTCGTGTGCGAGACCCCCGGCGGACCGGACGAGCACCGCGCCGACTTCACCTGGCTCCGAGACCGCGTCTGACTCGTTGAGTTGGGCATGCCTACCCGTTGACTTGGGCAAGAATCGCTTGGCGAAGCCCAACTCGAGGCACACCGAGGCCCAACTCAACGGGGGCCGGTAGCCTCAGGGCCGTGCTGACCGTCCGCGAGATCTCCGAGTCCGAGCACCTCGACTTCATCCGGCGCCAGCGATCGGCCAGCTTCCTGCAGACCCCCGGCTGGGGCCAGGTGAAGTCGGAGTGGCGACGTGAGTCACTGGGGTGGTTCGAGGACGAGGAGCTCGTCGGCGCCGCGCTCGTGCTCTACCGCCAGCTGCCGAAGGTCCGCCGCTACCTCGCCTACCTCCCCGAGGGCCCGGTCATCGACTGGGAGACCGACGCCCTCGCCACCTGGCTCGAGCCGATGGCCGCCCACCTGCGCGACCAGGGGGCGTTCGGGATCCGGATGGGCCCGCCGGTGGTCACCCGCCGCTGGAGCGCCGCCCAGGTCAAGGAGGGCATCGCCGACGACGCGGTACGCCGGCTCGGGGAGGTCGCGCCGCTCGAACGCAGCCCCACCGGGGCCCGGGTCGCCTCCCAGCTGAGCGAGCTCGGCTGGAAGCCGCAGACCGTCGAGGGGGGATTCGCCGCGGGGCAGCCGCAGTACGTCTTCATGATCCCGCTGGCCGGCCGCAGCGAGGACGACATCCTCAAGGGGATGAACCAGCAGTGGCGGCGCAACATCAAGAAGGCCGCCAAGGAGGGCGTCGTCGTGTCGGCCGCGAGTCCGGGGGACGCCCGCACCGACCTCAAGCGCTTCCACGACCTCTACGTCCACACCGCCGAGCGCGACCACTTCACGCCACGCGGGCTGGCCTACTTCCAGACCATGTACGACGCTCTCAGCGCCGAGGACCCCGACCGGATCCGGCTCTGGTTCGCCGAGCACGACGGCGACCTGGTCGCGGCCACGATCGCCATCCGCGTGGGGACCCACGCGTGGTACTCCTACGGCGCCTCCTCCTCGGAGAAGCGTGAGGTACGCGGGTCCAACGCCGTCCAGTGGGCGATGATCCGTGACGCACTCTCGGCCGGCGCCGACGTCTACGACCTACGTGGCATCACCGACACCCTCGATGCCGACGACCCGCACCTGGGCCTGATCCAGTTCAAGGTCGGCACCGGCGGCGAGGCCGTCGAGTACGTCGGTGAGTGGGACCTCCCGCTGCGCTCGGTGCTCTACCGGGCATTCGACCTCTACATGAGGCGCACATGAACACCCGACGGGACCTCGCGTGAGCCTCACCCTCACCGTCGACGGCGAGCGCTGGCGCAACCATCTCCGGGACGTCGCCGGTGCGACCCCTGGGCTGGTGCCGGTGGCGAAGGGCAACGGCTACGGCTTCGGCCTGGGCCGGCTCGCCCGCCGGGTCCAGTGGCTCGCGGATCAGGGCCTGGGCGGCGACACCCTCGCCGTCGGCACCTACGAGGAGCTGCCCGAGGTCGCCTCGCGCTTCGCCGGCGACCTGCTGGTGCTCACCCCCTGGCGTCCGTTCGGCGCGGCTCTCGAGGTCGACCCGTCGTGGGCCGCCCGCGTGATCCACACGGTCGGCCGGCCCGCGGACCTGTGCGGGCTGCGCGAGCGGCAGCCGGACGCGCGCTTCGTGCTCGAGCTGCTGACCAGCATGAGACGTCACGGTCTGGGCGCCCGGGAACTGCGGGACCTCGGCGGCCCGGACCACCGGAGATCCGGCCTGTCCGGGGTGGCGTTGCACCTGCCCCTCGCCCGGGGTTCCCACCTCGACGAGGTCCACCGTCTCGTCAACGACGTCGTCGCTGCGGGTCTCGACGGGGGCCGCTCCGGCGCCACCACGCTGTGGGTCAGCCACCTGACCCGCGACGAGCTCGACGTGCTCCGGGCGAGCTATCCCGACTTCACGATCCGGCCGCGGGTCGGCACCGACCTCTGGCTTGGCGACCGCGGCGCGTTGCGGGTGACCGCGACCGTCCTGGACCTCCATCCGGTGCAGCGCGGCGACGCCTTCGGCTACCGCGGCCGGTCGGCACCCGGCTCCGGCCACCTGCTGATCGTCAGCGGAGGTACCGCCCACGGGATCGGACTGGAGTCGCCGATGGGTGAGGCGTCGTTTCGCTCCCGCGCTGCGACCGTGGCCCGGGGAGGGCTGGACGCGCTGGGGTTCGTGCGGTCGCCGTACACCGTCGACGGCAAGCAGCGTCGGTTCGCCGAACCGCCGCACATGCAGGCATCGATGCTGTTCCTGCCGCAGGGAGCCCGGGTCCCGGAGGTCGGCGACCAGGTCGACGTGCGGGTTCGCTACACCGCCACGGCGTTCGACCGGGTGGTCATCGACTGATCGCGGTCCACGGGATCGAGCTCGGGCCGAAGTACGTCACGAGCCACGATGCCGACGAGATAGAGCTCGGCCAGCATCCGCAGCAGGATCGCCAGCCAGTAGAAGCCGGCGTCGCCCCCGCCGGCGGGATCGAGGGCTCCTCCGAGGTACCACCAGACGCTTGCGAAGTAGAAGATCTCACCTGCCTGCCAGACGAGCTGGTCGCGCCAGCGCGGCCGGGCCATCACGGCGAGCGGCAGCAGCCACAGCACGTACTGAGGTGAGTAGACCTTGTTGATCAGCAGGAACCCGGCGACCACCAGGAAGCCGAGCTGGGCGAGGCGCGGAGTCTGCGGAGCCTTCAGCCCGAGCGCGAGCACGCCCAGGCACCACACGACCAGGAACACCCATGAGCCGGCGTTGACGGTGACGGCCCGGAAGGTGGTGTCGAGTGCCTCGGAGGCCACCAGCCAGATCGATCCGAGGTCCGCGCCCCGGTCGGCATTGAACGTCCAGAACACCCGCCACTGCTCGCTCCCGGTCACGTACGCCGGCAGGTTCGCCAGCACCCAGGCCACGACAGCAGCACCGACCGCGACCCCGAAGTCGCGCATCCGCCGGTCGCGCCAACAGATCACCAGGAGCGCGCCGAGCAGGAGGACGGGGAACAGCTTGGTCGCGGCGCCCAGGCCGATCAGTATCCCGGTCAGACCGGGCCGGTCGCGGGCCCACGCCCACAGGGCACCCGCGACGAGCACCACGACCAAGAGGTCCCAGTTGATCAGGGCGTTGAGGGCCAGCGCCGGTGAGAGCGCGAACAGGGCCGCGTCCCAGGGCCGGCGCGGATTGACCCCGGAGAGCAACCACGCCGACAGCAACGCGGCCACCGCGAACCCGAGCGAGCTCAGCACGACGAACAACCGGATCTCGTGCGCGACGTCGGGTTCGGTGAAAAGAGCGTCGGCCGGCTTGGCGAACCGGGGCTCGATGTCAGGGGAACCATCGACCCAATGGGTGGCCCAGGCCGTCGCCCAGGCGTAGTAGGCGATGCCGACGGGGTACTCCATGACCTCGTACCTCGCCCGCACCTGCTCATCGGAGGAGTAGGGCCAGTTCAGCTCCACCAGCCCGCGACCGGTGTAGAGGTAGGGCAGGTCGGAGTAGCACATCTGGGTGTAGCGGGCATCGCCGTCCTGCCAGGAGTCCTGGAAGCAGGGCCCCTTCTGGACCATGCCGAGTGCGACGCACAGGGCGGTCAGGGCGAGCACGACCCGGACCGGGGTCCACCACGGGTGCCGCCCCGCATGCGCGCCGAGCGGTCCCCCCACCGACTCGCTGAGGCTGGTGACGACCGGATCGTCGCGGGTGGGATGGACCCGGTCCGACCCCATCACCGGTCGGTCACGCGTTGCGCTCCCGTACTGCCTTTGTCTCACCCAGGCGGTTGTTCTGCACCGGCTGCTGGCCGTTTCCGTTGCCGTTGCCGTTGGGGCAGTCAGGAGGCGTGCAGGTCGGCGTCGGGGCCGGCGGGGTCGTCGTCGGCGGCGGCGGCTCGCTCGTCGTCGGCGGCGGCGGCGGCTCACTGGTCGTCGGGGGCGGGGGTGGTGGCTTCTTGGTCGGTGGCTGCTTCGTGGGCTGCGGAGGCGGCGGCGGCGCGGCCGTCGTCGCGGGCGGCGGGGTGTAGGGCACGTGGCCCGTCTCGGGGGCGTCGCCGTCGACGTACGCCGGCGGTGGGAACTCCTCGATCGGGAGGCCCTCCATGGCCCGTTGCATGACGGCGGTCCAGGTCTCGGCGGGGTAGTCACCACCGAAGTACGACGGCAGCCAGCCCTGAAGCTGCTCGTTGCCCTTGCCGCGGACGTACATGACCGAGGTCGACAGCTGCGGCGTGTAGCCGGTGAACCAGGCGGACGACACCTCTCCAACGCCGTTGGTCGCCGTGCCCGTCTTTCCGGCCACCGGCCGGCCCAGGGCGAGGGCGGCGGTGCCCGAGCCGTGCTGCACCACCTGTTGCAAGGCGTAGGTCACGTCGGCGGTGATGTCGGCGTCGACCGTCCGGTCGTCCTTGACCTTGTGGGTGTAGCGGGTCTCACCGTTGCGGTCGACGACCTTCTCGATGATGTAGGGCTCGGCGGCCCGGCCCTTGTTGGCCAAGGTGGCGTAGGCGTTGGCCATGTTGATCGGGCTGACCGTCGCGCTACCCAGCGCCACACCGGCGGTCGGCTCGAGGCCGGGACTGGAGTTGGGGAAACCGGGCGCCTTCGGCGAGGTCGGCTTCTCGGGCGGGATGCCCAGGTCCTCGGCGGCCTTGAGGACCTTTTGCGGGCCGTTGACCATGCTGTCGGTCATGTCGACGAAAGCGGTGTTGACCGAGTTCTCGGTGGCGGTGATCATCGAGATCGCCGAGCCGTAGTCCTCGTCGCCCTGGTTCTCGAAGTCGGTCCCGTCGTCGAGGGTGATGGGGGAGTTTCCGTCGAAGGTGTCCTTGAGTGAGAACCCGTCCCGGATCGCCGCCACGAGCGCGGAGGGCTTCATCGTCGAGCCGGCCTGGCCGCCCGCAACCGCCCAGTTGATCTGGGAGTCGAGGTAGTCCTGGCCCCCGTAGATGCCGCGTACGGCACCCGTGCCGGGCTCGACGCTGGCCACGCCGATGTGGAGGAACTTGTCACCGAAGCCCTCCGGCTTCGCCTCGAGGACGCCCTGCTCCGCGGCGTTCATGTCCTTCCGGGTGAACGTGGTCGTCACCCGGAGGCCCCCGCCGTCGATCTCCTCGTCGCTGAAGCCGAGACGGACCAGCTCGTCGTGCACCATCTTGAGCACGTGGCCGCGTTGGCCGCCGAACTGGCTCTCCGCCTCGACCTTGGGGAACTTCGGCAGTCGGCGCTGGGCCCGGTCCGCCTGGCCGGCCGAGATGGCACCGGTGTCGGCCATGCTCGACAGGACGTAGTCGTAGCGAGCCTTCAGGTCGGCACGTGCCTGCTTCCCGCCGTCGGGGTCGTACCTGCTCGGGTTGTTCAGGACCGTGGCCAGCACGGCGCTCTGCCGCAGGTCGAGGTCCTTGGCGTCCACGTCGAAGTACGCGTTGGCCGCCGCCTGGACGCCGTAGGCGCCGCGCCCGAAGTAGATGGTGTTGAGGTAGCCCTCGAGGATCTGGGTCTTGCTCAGCTGCCGGTGGAGCTTCAGCGAGAGAATGGCCTCCTTGACCTTGCGCTCGAGGGTCTGTTCCTGCGTCAGGTAGAGGATCTTGACGTACTGCTGGGTGATCGTGGAGGCGCCCTGGGTCGCGTTGCCCTGGGCGTTGCTGAAAGCAGCGCGAAGGATGCCCTTGGGATCGATGCCGCGGTCGGTCCAGAAGGACTTGTTCTCGGCGGCCACCACCGCGTCCTTCATGGACTGCGGCATCTTGTCGAGGCTGATCGACTCTCGGTTCTGGGTGGCGTAGCGCCCCAGCTCGGTCTTGCCGTCGTTGTAGTAGACGAACGACGTCTGGGTCTGGAAGTCCTCGTTGGGGTTGGGAACGTCGGTGACCGTGTAGGCGACCACGAACACGGCCACCCCCAGAAGCGTGCAGACCAGCCCGACGACCAGCAGCCACTTCCCGACCTTCTTGGCACGGTCCCGGCCGCTCAGGGGTCGCTGAGGCTTCTTGGTCACTGCAGGACCGGCGGCCCGGCGCTTTCCACTCAAGGTAAGGACTCCGGATGAAGATCTCGGGATCGACTGACGACGCCGGACGCAGAGACGCCCGGTGCATCCGGTACAGGGTACGCAACACGCGGGGCGCGGGCGAAGTCGTCAGGCACGCGACATCGGCCACATGCCCCCCGTCAGGACCGGGCTCCGGGCGCCGCCAAGAGCAGGTCGCCGGGATTTTCACTGACCGCGCGATGTATCGCTACGATAGGTCGCATGGCACGTCGTGGTGAGACCATCGAGCTGGCAGTCCTCGGACTGCTGCACGAGGGACCCATGCACGGCTACGAGCTCCGCAAGCGTCTGAACCTCATGCTCGGCTGGGGCCGCGTCCTGTCCTACGGATCGCTCTACCCCGCGCTGAAGAAGATGCTCCGGGGTGCCCTCATCGCCGAGGTCGCCTCCACGACGACGCCGGTCACCCGGCGTCCGCGCATCGTCTACCAGCTCACCGAGCAGGGCATGGCCGAGTTCAAGCGACTGATGTCCGAGGTGGGTCCGACGGCGTGGGAGGACGACAACTTCGACATCCGGTTCGCGTTCTTCGGCCAGACTGACATGGAGATCCGGCTGCGGGTGCTGGAAGGACGGCGTACCCGTCTGCAGGAACGTCTCGACCGGGTGCAGAACCAGCTCGCCATGACACAGAAGGAAGTCGACCGCTACGCCGCCGAGCTCCAGCGGCACGGGGTCGAGTCGGTCGAGCGGGAAGTGCGCTGGCTCTCCGACCTGATCAACGCCGAGCGCACCGGCAGCGAGTGGACGGACGCACACCCGGTCGTCCCTCCGACTCGTCCGCCGAAGCGGCGGGGCGCGAAGGCCAAGAAGTGACCCGGGCACACGTGACACGGGCAGAGGCAACAGAGGAAGGAAACCCGATGGGTTCGGTTCGAGTAGCAATCGTGGGGGTCGGCAACTGCGCCACCTCCCTGATCCAGGGCGTCGAGTACTACCGGAACGCCGACCCGAGCGGGACCGTGCCAGGACTGATGCACGTCACGTTCGGCGACTACCACGTCTCTGACGTCGAGTTCGTCGCGGCGTTCGACGTCGACGCCAAGAAGGTCGGGTTCGACCTCGCCGATGCGACCACCGCGTCCGAGAACAACACGATCAAGATCTGCGACGTGCCGCCGACCGGCGTCACGGTCCAGCGCGGGCCCACCCTCGACGGCCTGGGCAAGTACTACCTGCAGACGATCGAGGAGGCCGACGCCGAGCCGGTCGACGTCGTCGCCGTTCTCAAGGAGACCCAGGCCGACGTGCTCGTCTCCTACCTGCCGGTCGGATCCGAGCAGGCCGACAAGTTCTACGCCCAGTGCGCGATCGACGCCGGCGTGGCCTTCGTCAACGCACTCCCCGTCTTCATCGCCTCCGACCCCGAGTGGGCGGCGAAGTTCACCGCAGCCGGGGTGCCGATCATCGGTGACGACATCAAGAGCCAGGTCGGTGCCACGATCACCCACCGGGTACTGGCCCGACTGTTCGAGGACCGAGGCGTGGTCCTCGACCGCACCTACCAGCTCAACGTCGGCGGCAACATGGACTTCAAGAACATGCTCGAGCGCGAGCGGCTGGAGTCGAAGAAGATCTCCAAGACCCAGGCCGTCACCTCCAACATCGACCACGACCTGGGCGCGCGCAACGTCCACATCGGGCCCTCCGACTACGTCGCCTGGCTCGACGACCGCAAGTGGGCATACGTCCGGCTGGAGGGCCGCGCGTTCGGCGACGTGCCGCTCAACATGGAGTACAAGCTCGAGGTCTGGGACTCCCCCAACTCGGCCGGCATCATCATCGACGCGATCCGCGCGGCCAAGATCGCCAAGGACCGCGGCATCGGCGGCCCGATCGTGTCCGCGTCGTCGTACCTCATGAAGTCGCCGCCGGTGCAGCTGCCCGACGACGAGGGCCGGCGCCGCGTGGAGGCGTTCATAGCGGGTGACGAGTAGTCGTTTCGGTTCCCGGTGGTTGAGGTGCGAAGGCGCTCTGGCGCCTGAGCCTCGAGACCCCCACACCTGTGCAGGGCGGATGACCTCGATGGTTGCCGCCCTGCCGTCACTTCCGGCGTAACCCAGGACACACATGGGTCGTTGAGGGGTCCGTCGCGTCACACCCACGGCGCGGCGGTCCCGTCTTTTCGAAGGATGCCCATGTCTGTCCTGCACCCCAGGCGGCTGAGCGGCGTAGCGGTCACCACCGTGCTCGTTGCCGGCCTCACCACCGGTCTGTCCACGATGCTTCCCGCCGAGGCCGCTCCGAGCGCCCCGGCCGGCACGACATCGGGCACCCGCTCGACCGGCGACGCCGACGGTCTCACCATCGAGAACTCGTTCGTCAGCTCCCAGGGCTGGGTCAAGCCCGGCGACACGTACCCCTCGCGGATCCTGCTCGGCAACGAGTCCGGCTCCACCGTGAGCGGAGCGACGGTGACGATCACGGCGCCGCGCGGCAGCACCTTCGTCGACGCCCGCGGTCCGGGCGACCACCCGGTCACCGCCCACCAGATCGTGTGGACCCCCGGCGACATCGCCGCCGGCGCCAACCCGACCCTGGTCCTCGAGAGCAAGGCCGCAAGCACCGCCGAGGAGCCCACGATCGTGTGGCGCGACCTGTCCTCCAAGGCCGTCCTCGACACCTCGGTCGCCCGGTCCACCGTGGTCAGCCACGGACCCAAGGTCATCCCACCGGGCGAGGCCTACGAGACCGCGAAGTACGGCGACCGCCCGTTCCCCGTCGTACCCGTGGAGTACACCGACCGCGACTACCAGCCCACCAACACCGGTGACAAGCTCGAAGCGGTCATCAACGACCCCAAGCGGCCGGGCTCGACGTTCAACCTCTACCAGGAGATGTCCCTGGGGCAGCTCTACCCCAAGGCGTCGGTCGGGTCGGCCGGCCTCGACGGCGTCGGCTTCGACTACGGCCCCGGCTTCGACTTCACCCACGCCCAAGCCGGCCAGACCTGCACCGGCGCCACGCTCGCGGACGCCCCGGTCGACGCCGAGGGCACGCCCGCCTACCCGACCCGGATCTCCAACGGGGTCTACAACCTCCCCGGCGACACCGCCTACTACGGTTCGGACGCCAACGGCTCCGCCCTGGTCGGTGCCGTCGCAGGTGTCGGGGCGCTCCAGCAGATCGACGCAGGCTGCGGTTCTCCTGGCAAGCTGGTCTACGACGCGGCGGTGATCGCCGACCCCGAGATCGACTACTCCGACTTCGACACCGACAAGGACGGCGTCGTCGACTTCTTCATGGCGGTCTTCGCCGGCTGTGGAGGCCACGGCGCGTCCCAGCTCAGCGTCGCCGGCTGTGACTACCCCGGCGCGCCGTACGACAACGTGTGGCCGCACTCGTCGTCGCTGGAGTTCTACTACTCAGACCCGGTGACCGGGCTGCCCGGCTACACCACCGACGACCAGCTGAAGAACCTCGAGGGCCAGCCGCTCTGGTACACCGACAAGAGCTACGACGAGACCACCACCCAGGACATGGGCGACGACCTGAAGGTCTTCGTCCGGGTGGGGCCCTACAACGTCAACCCGGAGACGGCGATCAACAAGGCCAGCGTGATCTCCCACGAGTACGGCCACTCGCTCGGGCTCCCGGACTTCTACTCCACCGGCAGCCGCGAGACCTACGGCGACTGGAACCTGATGGCGACCGACAAGTCGCAGAACATGGACATCTTCTCCCGCCAGGAGCTCGGCTGGGTGGTGCCCGACGTGCTGAAGCCGGGCACGTCCCCCACCGTCTCGGGCTGGACGGACTCCAAGCAGGACACCGACACCATCCACTGGCAGACGCCCGACGGCACGCCCTACACGCTGACCGAGGGGACCGACGGCCGCGTGCAGAACTCCCAGGCGTACGTCGCGAAGCTGCCCGGCCGGCAGCTGATCGATCCGGCGAAGTTCGACACCGGCGACACGGCCACGCGGACGCACGCCTGGTGGTCCGGCTCCGGCAACGACTTCGGCTGCTCTCCCGAGGAGGGTCGCAACCTCGACCTCGCCATCCCGGGCCTGGCCGACCTGCCGAAGGGCAGCGACGTGAAGCTGGAGTTCAAGTCGCTGTGGGACATCGAGTGGGACTTCGACTACGGCTTCGTCCTCACCACCACCAACGGTGGCGAGAGCTACACCTCCAACCCGTCGGAGAACGGCTACACCACGTCCAACACCGACCCGCTCGCCGGCAACCCCAACGCAAACAGCTGCCAGCAGAAGTACGACAACGGGATCACCGGGACCAGCGGCTCCTACCAGGCAGGCAGCGAGTCGACGGACCGCAAGCTGGGTGAGTACCCCGACTCGGTGTTCCTGGCCGACAGCTACGACATCAGCGAGCTCGCCGGCGAGCCGAACGGCGCCCTCCGGTTCAGCTACTCGTCCGACCCGGGCGTCGCCAAGCCGGGCTGGTTCATCGACGACGTCAAGGTCACCGCGACCACGCCCTCCGGTGAGCAGGTGCTGCTCGACACCGACTTCGAAAGCTCGGGCGGTCCGGACGACGCCCGCGTGTTCAACGGAGGCTGTCGTGAGGACCTGACAACCGCGCAGCGCTGCACCCTCGGCTGGCGGTACGTCGCCGCGGGGTCCGAGGCGGCCGCCGACCACGCCTACTACATGGAGATGCGCGACCGGTCCGGCTTCGACTACGACGGACACGGGCAGGTCGACCGCGACCCGATCGGCTTCGCGCCGGGACTGTCGCTGGTCTACACCGACGAGGCTCACGGCTACGGCAACGCCGGAACCGACGACCCGCCGGCTCAGTCGCCGCTGGACAGCCAGCCGGAGCCTGGCGAGTCGGCGCCGAACCTGAACGACGCGGCCTACACCGCGACCGACGGTGACTCGAGCTACAACGACTTCGGGGTCGGCCACACCGACAACTACGAGGATCCGAGCAACTCCGACGTCGACTCGCGCTACCCCGACGTCGCGGACCCGTGGCGGTTCCGTTACAGCTGCCTGGGCTTCAACGTGTTGTCGATGCTGGGTGACACCGAGGGTCCGGCGACCTCCGACGGCGACCTGACCGGTGACGTCGCCTTCCGGATCGGCCAGGGATGCGGCACGTTCGACTACGGCTACGGCCCAGGCGACACCGTCGTCGATGCCGCGCCCACCGCGGCCTTCAGCGTCAAGCCCAGCAAGCCGATCGCCGGCCAGAGGCTCGTCCTGAGTGGCGCGAGGTCCACCGACGACCGGACCGCCCTCGCCGACCTGACCTACAGCTGGGACCTCGGCAACGGCGGGAGTCGGGAGGACGCGACCGGTCAGGTGGTGCGAACGACCTACAAGAAGGCCGGGAAACGCCTGGTGACGCTGACCGTGGCCGACCGGGCGGGCAACACTGCCACGGTCACGCGGACCCTGCGGGTCCGCCGCTGACCCCCGCGAGTGGGGGGACGCTCCCCGGCCCGTGGGGGCCGGGGAGCGTTTTCATCGGTGTGCCACGATGGCGCACTGTCCTGCCGGATTGAGCGCGGGACGAGGAGACGCCCGGCTCGGTCGTCGATTGGTCACAAACCGCAGGGGATGCGCTCGCACACGTGCGGTTCGTGACCATTCGGCACGCCCGCGGTGTGACCGGGTCTGCCGCAGAGCGGATCGCGACAGGTCGGAGCGCCTTACGTCAGAGCCCGGCGTCGAACGAGGCCTCAGACAACAACTCGACGCCGCCGATTGGTCACAAACAGGAGGAATCGAGCGGGCGGACGTGCGGTTCGCGACCATCGGGTGAGTCACGAGGCGTGACCGCCCATGCCGCGGTCCCCTCCTGGCTGCATGGGTGAGTCTGGCTGGTCGGCATCCGGCTCCTGCGGATCGTCAAACGCGATTGTCAGGGTGGAGGTGTAGGCGGAGGACGCATCTGTGGTCTCGCCCCCGGTCCGGTGGGGTTCCTGTCCCGCGGGCCACAGTTCGATCGCTCGAAATGAATAGCCGTCCTGCTCAGCAGGTTCGTACTCCAGCGTGACCGGTTGCCCCGCCCTCAGCATGCGATAGCCAGGCACGAGAACGGATGAGAAATGGGCCCAGCAACCACCCGGAGTGTCCTCGGAGTCGATGACTCCCCAACCCTTGTCGTCGTGCCAGACCCGGACAACCCCGCCTACCGCCATGCGGTGAGTATCGCCCACCGTCCAGGCGCACCCGCCGACCGCTGTAGGCGCCTACGCCTCTGACTCGGCCTTGACCCGCTCGAGTGTCTGCCGCATGCCTTCACGCAGCTCCCGGGTGAAGGTCTCCTGGCCGCCGAGGGCGATCCTGGTCAGCTTCACGGAGATGTCGGAGATCCCGTCCGGGGTACGGCGGCGCTGGATGAGGCGGGTCCCGGTCTCGGTCGGCTCAAGCGTGAACGACCAGATCGTGAAGTTCTCCTTGACCCGGAAGGCGAACTCGCGGTGTGGCTCGAACGTGACCACCTTGGTCCGGGTCGGCCACACGAGCGGTCCCCGGTGGTTGATGTTGAAGGCCCGGGTGCCGAGCTGGACGGGGCCACGCCGCACGATCGTGCGCAGCACCTGGGGGCTCCAGCTGGACATCCGTGGCAGGTCGGTGACCAGCGACCAGACCTTGGCCGGCGGTGCGGCCACGTCGATGCTCTCCTCGAGCAGGGACTCGTACTGGGTCTCCGGCATCGGTTCTCCGTCCGTGGGGGAGAGCCGAACCTAACGCGGGACGGGGTCTCAGCCTCGGGCCGACCACCAGTCGAGCAGCGCCGCGCGGGCCTGCTCCGGGGACTGCGGCCCGTGCTCGAGTCGGAGCTCGAGCAGGAACCGGTAGGCCTCGCCGACCTCGGGGCCGGCGCCGATGCCCAAGGTCTCCATGATCTGGTTGCCGTCCAGGTCCGGGCGGATGGCGGCCAGCTCCTCCTCCTCGGAGAGGCGCGAGATCCGCTGCTCGAGGTCGTCATAGGTGCGCCGGAGCCGCTCGGCCTTGCGGCGGTTGCGGGTGGTGCAGTCGGCGCGGGTGAGGACGTGAAGGCGCTCCAGCTGGTCGCCGGCGTCGCGCACATAGCGCCGTACCGCGGAGTCGGTCCACTCTCCCTCGCCGTAGCCGTGGAAGCGCAGGTGCAGCTCGACCAGCTTCGCCACCGCGTCGGTGGCGTCGTTGGAGAACCGCAGCGTCCGCATCCGCTTCCGGGTCAGCTTGGCACCCACGACGTCGTGGTGATGGAACGTGACGGCTCCATCCCCGACGAAGCGGCGGGTCCGGGGCTTGCCGACGTCGTGCATGAGGGCTGCGAAGCGGGCGACGAAGTCGGGCTCCCCGCCGAGCCGGTGCTCGAGCTCGATCGTCTGCTCGAGCACCGTGAGGGTGTGCTCGTAGACGTCCTTGTGCCGGTGGTGCTCGTCGCGTTCGAGCGCGAGAGCCGGCAGCTCGGGCAGGACGTACTCGGCCAGCCCGGTCTCCACGAGCAGGGTCAGTCCACGTCGGGGGTGCGGCGCGCACACCAGCTTCACCAGCTCGTCGCGGACCCGCTCGGCGGAGACGATCGTGATCCGATCGGCCATGGCCGTCATCGCGGCGACCACGTCTGCATCGACGGCGAACCCGAGCTGTGCGGCGAACCGTGCCGCGCGCATCATGCGCAACGGGTCGTCGGAGAACGAGTCCTCGGGCTTGCCCGGGGTGCGCAGCACGCGGTGACCGAGGTCGACGATCCCGCCGAACGGGTCCTCGAAGGTGCGGTCGGGCACCACGACGGCCATCGCGTTCACGGTGAAGTCGCGGCGTCCGAGGTCACCGGCGAGGGTGTCGCCGAAGTCGACCGTGGGCTTCCGTGAGGCCGGGTCGTAGGCCTCGGAACGGTACGTCGTGATCTCGACGTTCCAGGCGCCCTTGCGGCAGCCGATGGTCCCGAAGGCGCGGCCCATGTCCCAGATGGCGTCTGCCCATCCCGTGAGCAGCTCCTCGGTCCGGACCGGGCGCGCGGACGTGGCGAAGTCCAGGTCGTTCTGGCGTCGGCCGAGCATCGCATCGCGCACCGAACCGCCGACCAGCGCCAGCTCCTCGCCCGCGTCCCGGAACCTGCGCCCCAGCCCGTCGATGACCGGGGCGATGCGCTCCAGCTCCTCCGCCACCGACTCCTGGACCCGACTCATCTGGAGCGGCGGAAGAGCGGCATCGGACACGGCGAGCAACTCTATCCGCCGAGGCCCCTCCGGCTAGAGTCGGCGCCGTGCGTCACCCGTGGTCCCTGCTTCCTGCCCTGCTAGCGGTAGCAGCCACCACCATTCCGGGCCCCGCCTTCGCCGACCCGTCCCTGACCCTCCCTGACCAGGATCACGCCGTGCCCACAAGCCACCGGACTGTCGCCACGGCTCGGCACACCTCACACCCGGCAAAGCGACGCGACGAAGCAGACCTGGGGGTGACCATCGACGCGCTCTCGCCGTCGTACCTTCCGGCTCACGGACCGGTCCGCGTCAACGGCACCCTGACCAACAACACCGACGATCGCTGGGTCGCGATCAACGTCCACCTCTTCATCGGGAACGCGCCCATCACCTCCTCCGAGGGGCTCGCCGAGGCCACGAAGCTCGACCCGGCCAAGCCGGTCGGCGACCGGCTCACGGCCCCCGGCACGTTCGCCACGGTCAGCTCCCTGCGACCCGGCGCCTCGGCACAGTTCTCGATCAAGGTGTCGCGCTCGGACCTGGGCGTCACTCAACCGGGGGTCTACTGGTTCGGCGTCCACGCGCTCGGCGAGTCCATCCAGCCCCGTGACGACATCGCGGACGGGCGCGCGCGCACGTTCCTGCCGCTGGTGCCGCGCGGCAGCGGGTCGGTCAACACTGCACTCGTGATCCCGATCCGCCACGAAGTCCGCTACGCGCCGGGCGGGCAGATCCTGGACACCCGGGCCTGGGCCAGGACGCTGCAGACGGGCGGCTCGCTCCGGTCGCTCGTCGACTTCGGCGCCGCCGCAGGGTCCTCGCCGGTCACCTGGTTGATCGATCCGGCGGTGCCCGATGCCGTGCGTGACCTGGTCGCGGGCAACCCGGCCAGACCGCTCGACGAGACGGCCGTCGCCGTCCCGGGCGGCACGAACTCGACCTCACCGTCGCCGGAGCCGAGTCAGCCCGACGGCAGCTCCGGGGCACCCTCCGCCGAGCCGGACGGGACGCCGCCGAGTGGCCGGAAGAACCCCGCCAGCGAGCCGGGCGCCGCCTGGCTCCTGCGCCTGCGGGCATCGCTGGGCGCAGATGACCAGGTGCTCACCCTGCCCTACGGTGACCTCGACGTCAGTGCTGCCGCAGTGCGTGACCCCGAGATGTATGAGCGGGCACGCCGTCGCACCGGGGCCCAGCTCGACTCGTGGAACGTGGACAGCACGCCCGGGATCGGCTCACCGAGCGGTTACCTGCGGCCGGAGGCGTTACGGATGATCGCGCCGAGGTCGACGACCCTGGTCACCGACCAGATGTTCGGGCATCCCCCCGCGCCGGCCGTCGCCCAGGCGTCCGGCCGCACGCTCACCGTCACCTCCTCGGGCGTTGCCGCGGGCGGCCCGGGGCCCGACGACCCGTTCGGCCTGATGGCCATGCGGCAGCAGATCCTCTCTGAGGCGGCTCTCCGGCTGCTGAGCCCGGGCAAGAGGCCGCTCGTGGTGGTGCTCCCCCCGGAGTGGAACCCGGGCAGCGCCACCGGCTTCTTCTCAGGCCTCGACGTCCCGTGGATGCAGCTCACCGACGTCGACTCGATCACCGACGAGCCTGCCGAGAGCGTCGACCGGGACCAGCTGGACTATCCGGAGAGCCAGGTGGCCCGAGAGCTCGACGCCGCCAACTTCGCCTCCGCCGACGACCTGATCCGGATCGGCAGGACCCTCGACCAGGTGCTGATCCGCAACGACGCCATCGGCGACGAGGTGCTCTCCGAGGCGCTCAACGGCCTCTCGTTCTCGAGCAGGGAGCACCCCGACGCCTCGCGCGCGGAGGCCGACCGTTCGCAACAGCGCATCAACCGACAGCTGTCCTCGATCCGGGTCGAGGCGCCACCAGCCGTGACGTTGTCGAGCACGACCGGCAGGTTCTCGGCCACCATCGCCAACAACCTCGACCAACCGGTGCGGGTCCGTGTGGAGTCGCTGGCCGACGAGCCGCTGACGATCAGCGACACCGACCCCATCGAGGTCGCGGCCGGTGGCCGCAGCTCGGTCCTGCTCGAGGCCGCCACCACCCGGCTGGGTGTCCACAACGTCAGGCTGGTGGTCACCAGCGAGGACGGGGTCCCGCTGGGGTCCAGTGCCACCCTTCCGGTCCGGTCGGCACAGGTGAGCCAGGTGATCTGGCTGATCCTCGGCACCGGGGTGGCCCTGCTGTTCGGCGCGATCGTCGTACGCTTGGTCCGCCGGGTACGACGGGCGCGGGCGGCCTGAGCACACCATGAACACCCGACGGCGTTCTCCGCCTCCCCCGCAACGCTTCACCCCACGGGATCGAGGCCTCCTCCGCTTCGCTCCCCCGGCACACGATCCCGTGGGGACCCCGAGCCGCTCCTCCGCCGGAGAACGCCGCAGGGACCCCGCATGAGCCACCAACCGCCCGCCGAGTCCACCGACGAATCGCGGATTCTCTCCTCAAGTGCGGTGATGGCCGCCGGGACCGTTGTGTCCCGGCTCAGCGGCTTCGTGCGGTCGGCCCTGCTGGTCGCCGCGCTCGGCAACGTCCTCCATGCCGACCTGTTCAACATCGGCAACACCGTGCCGAACATGCTCTACATCCTGGTGGCCGGAGGCATCTTCAACGCGGTGCTCGTCCCGCAGCTGGTTCGTTCGATGAGGAACGACGCGGACGGCGGCGAGGCCTACACCAACCGCGTCGTCACCGCGGCCGTGCTGTTCCTCGGGCTGGTCACCCTGCTTCTGGTGCTGGCCGCCCCGTGGGTGATGTCGCTCTACCTCGACCCCAGCTTCGACGACCCCTCACTGGCCATGCAGCGGGAGTCGGTGATCGACTTCGCCCGCTACTGCCTGCCGCAGGTGTTCTTCTACGGGGTGTTCGTCCTGCTCGGCCAGATCCTCAACTCCCGCGGTCGGTTCGGGCCGATGATGTGGGCACCGATCGCCAACAACGTGATCGCGGTCGGGGTCCTGATCATCTACCTGGTGGTCTTCGGTCCGGCGACCGAGGCCGAGCAGACAGCGGGATTCACCAGCGGCCAGGAGGCGCTGCTGGGTCTGGGGTCCACGGTCGGCATCGCCGCCCAGCTGCTGATCCTGCTGCCCTTCCTGAAGTCGGCCGGCTTCCGGTTCCGGCCCAGGTTCGACCTCAGGGACACCGGTCTCGGCCACACCCTGCGGCTCGGCGTGTGGACCGTCCTCTTCGTGGTGGTCAACCAGATCGCCTACACGGTCGTCGTACGCCTGGCGTCCGGGGGGACCGCGGCCGCGGTCGACGGCGGCACCGGTACCGGCTACACCGTCTACGCCCAGAGCTTCCTGATCGTGATGGTCCCGCACGCGGTGATCACGGTGTCGCTGGCCACCGCCATCCTGCCCCGGCTCAGCGACCGGGCGAACGTCGGTGACCTCGGCGGCGTCGCCCGGACGCTCGGCCTCTCGCTGCGCAGCGCGCTTGCCGTGATCCTCCCGTTCGCGCTGCTACTGCCCCTGGTCGCCCCGGACGTGGCGCACGTGGTGTGGGGCTGGGGAGCCGGGCGCGACGAGTTCGAGCTGTTCACCCCGACCCTCTCCCTGTTCGGCGTCGGGCTGCTGTTCTTCACCGTCCACTACCTGACCCTGCGCGGGTTCTACGCCCTCGAACGCAACCGCACAGTTTTCTGGATCCAGTGCGTCATCGCGATCACCAACATCGCGGCCGCGGTGGCGCTGGTCTCCCTCGCGACCGCCGAGCAGACCTCGCCGGCACTGGTGCTCGCCTACATCGCGTCGTACGCCGTGGGGTCGACGTTGTCCTACCTCGTACTCCGGCGCCTGCTCGGGGGGCTGGAGACGCCGCGACTGGCCCGCTTCCTGGTCCGCCTCCTCATCGCCGCGGGCATCTCGACGCTGGCGGCGTACCTCGCCACCCTGGCCCTCGACCAGCTCGGCAACCCCCCCAACCAGGCCCTGGCGGCGCTGCGCGGCGTCACCATCACGGCCCTCGACGTCCTCGTGTTCGTGGTGGTGGCGCGGCTCCTCCACCTGCGCGAGGTCACCGATGTCCTGGACACGGTGACGCGGCGCCTCCGCTCCAGAACTCCCGCGTGAACCGCCCTACCATGGGGGCACCAAGACGTGGAGAGGAAGGCGTGGCGCACTCGATCCGACCGGGGGACGTCCTGGCCGACCGCTACCTGCTCGTCGACCTGCTGAGCGAGAGCGGCTCCGGGAGGTTCTGGCGGGCCCACGACCGGACCCTCGACCGGCACGTCTCGGTCCACGTGATCGCCGCCGACGACGAACGGGCCCCCGGCCTGCTCGAGGCCGCCCGACTCTCGGCGGCCCTCCACGATCGCCGGATCCTGCGGGTGCTCGACCTCGATGAGCGCGACGGCGTCTGCTACGTCGTCAACGAATGGGGCTCCGGACGGTCGATCGACGTCCTGGTCGCCCACGAAGGCGCCATGGGCGGGCGCCGGGCCGCGTGGGTCGTCTCGGAGGTGGCCGAGTCCATCGCTGCTGCCCACGATGCCGGCGTGGCACACGGCCGTCTCGTGCCGGAGAACGTGATGATCGACCAGACCGGATCGGTCCGGATCATCGGCCTGGCGGTCGAGGCAGCCCTGCTCGGGCTCCCGACCGGCCGGATGGCCACCGACGTGACCGACCTGGCCGGACTGCTCTACTACCTGCTGACCGCCAAGTGGCCAGGAGTCTCCCGCTCCGGCGTGCCCGCCGCACCCCTGGAGAACGGCCGGGTGCTGCGCCCGCGACAGGTCAAGGCCGGGGTGCAGCGACCGCTGGACGGCCTGTGCGACCAGGTGCTCAACGCCGCGGGCGCCCCCGGGGACGCCCACGGGCCGGGCCTCCGCAGCGCCCACGGCATCCGGGAGGCGCTGCGCGACTTCGTGGGTGACGTCGCCGAGATGGCCGCCGCCGAGGCCAGCGCCGGGCTGCACCCCACCATCCGCCTTCAGGTGCCACCGGTCCCGCCCCCCGGCGCGACCACCAGGTTCCCGGCGGACGCTCCACCGACAGTCCCCGCGACCCCCCCGGGCGCGACGACGCCACCTGACCCGACGGCCGTGCCCGGCCCGACGGCGCCACCGGACCCGACGGCCACGCCTCCGCCGGACCAGGCCCCGGCCGCCGCCGCGGCTCCGGTCGCGCCCCGCGAGGCTCCGGCCGAGTCCGCGGACCTGCCGACCCAGGCCGGAGTCCCGATCTTCGACGACGAGAACGACGAGGTCTCGTGGCTGACCGCACGTGCGGAGAAGCCGCCTCCCCCGCCGCCGTTCGAGGAGCCACCGGACCGACCGCTCTTCGCGCCCGAGCCTGCGGAGGGCCGACCGGCCCGCACCCCTCGTCAAGGGGCACCCGCGGTGTCGCAGGAGTTCTGGCCGTGGGAGGCCGGCACCGGCAGCGGCGTGATCCCGGCCACCGAGGAACCGGAGGAGGACGAGGTCCCCGGCCGGAGCTGGATGCGACTGGCCGCCGCGGTCGCCGGCGCCTGCCTCCTGCTGATCGCGATCGTCTTCGCCTTCAACCTCGGGCGAGGCCGCTCACCCTTGGGCGCCGACCCTGATCCCGCGCCCGAGTCGACGGCCACCACCCCTGCCTCCACGTCCACCCCGATCACCGGCGTCTCCGCCATCGACCTCGACCCGCAGGGCGACCCGCCGGAGGAGAACCGCGAGCTCGCCCCGCTGGCCGTGGACGGCGACCCGGCGACCGCCTGGCGGACCGTGACCTACGAACAGGACCTCGGCCCGACCGGTCTGAAGACCGGGGTCGGCCTCCGGCTCGACCTCGGGTCCTCCCAGGAGGTTTCCGAGGTCGACCTCACCCTCGGCGGCTCGCCCAGCGACGTGAGTCTCTACCTGTCCAACGACGACCCACCCGGGGTCGCCGGGCAGACTCCCGTCGCCACCGTCACCGCCGACGACCAGGAGCGGGTGACCCTGGAGGGGCCGGCCACCGGAAGATTCCTGACCATCTGGTTCACCTCGCTTCCCGAAGCAGAGGGCGGTTTTCGCGGCGAGGTCGCCGAGGTCGTCGTCCGCGGATGAGCTCGAGCACCGGGGACGACGACCGCTCGGACTCCGAGCTGCTCGCGGCCCACGTCCACGGTGACGGCGACGCCTTCGGCGTGCTGTTCGCGCGGCACCGGGACCGGCTGTGGGCGGTGGCGCTGCGCACGATGGGTAACCCCGAGGACGCGGCCGACGCGCTGCAGGACGGCTTGATCGCGGCGTTCCGGCGGGCGGGGTCCTTCCGTGGCGAGGCAGCCGTCACCACCTGGCTGCACCGGGTCGTGGTCAACGCCTGCCTCGACCGGATCCGCGCCGCGAAGGTACGCCGGGCCGAGGCGTTGCCCGACGACCTCGACAGCTACCGCGACCGGGGATCTCTCGCCACCAGCGCGCCCACGGACCCCGCCGACCGCGCCCTCGACTCCGAGCGTCGCCGTCAGGTGCTCGACGCGCTGGCCCTCATCCCCGCCGACCAGAGGGCCGCGCTGGTGCTGGTCGACATGGAGGGCTACCCGGTGGCGCAGGTCGCGGAGATGCTCGACTGCGCGGTCGGAACGGTCAAGTCCCGCTGTTCCCGCGGTCGGGCCCGACTCGCCGAGCTGCTCGGGGTGCTCGCCCCGCGCGGTGAGGCGGACCACCCCTCCCCCGGGAACCCGGCTTCGTCGCCGCCCGTCCGATCCACGCATCCCCGCGGTCCCCCGAAGCCGACCTGAACCGACGCCCGTACCCACCGCCGAACGCCCGAGAGGAGGCGCACATGAGCGACAACGACGAGCCGCTGTCTCCCCAGGAGGAGGAAGTACGCCGCCTCCTCGCGGAGGTGCGCCACACCGGCCCGGCCCCGCCCGAGGTCGCGGCACGGCTCGACCGGGTCCTCGACGACCTCGCGCACGAGCCTGCGCGTCCGGCACAGGTGGTCGACCTGGCCCGGCGACGCCGGCGGGTGGCTTCGCTGCTGGTCGCCGCCGCGGTTGTGGTCGTGGTCGGGATCGGCGTCGCCCAGATCGTCACGCCGGACTCGGGCTCCGAGACCTCGACCGCGGGCGCAAGCCACCAGCAGGAGGACGCGGGCCAGGACTCCGTGCAACCGAAGGCGCCGTTCAGTGCAAACGGTGCGAACCCTGGTGAGGCAGGGCCCATCCCCCAGAGCGGGCCCGTGCAGGACAAGGCAGATCACCTCCTGAAGGTGCGCCGAGAGCGTCTCACCAACGACCTCTCCATCACCCGCAGCGAGCTGGCCGGCCGGAACTCCTCGGACGCGTACTCGTACTCCTCCGGGAAGCGCTCGGCGGACCGTGCGGCGGGGGCAGCTTGTGGCTCGGACCAGTGGGGAAGAGGTCGATTCGTCCCGGTTTCCTATGGCGGGACTCCCGCCGTCGTGGTGTTCCGACGCCCCGTGGGTGACACCCAGGTCGCCGACGTGTTCCTGTGCGGAAGCTCGGAGCCGGTCCGCTCGGTGACCCTGTCTGCGCCCTGACCTGGGCCCGGCCGGTCCTGCGGGAGGGAATGCGCCTCGCCTACGATCGGTTCCACTGACGACCCGGGGACATGACCACCCGGGTAGGACTCCGACCAAGGGATGCCACCGCACATGACCGACTCCGCCCCGCGCAACGTCATCATCATCGGCTCCGGCCCAGCGGGCTACACCGCCGCCGTCTATGCCGCCCGCGCATCGCTGGCCCCCCTCATGTTCGAGGGCTCGGTGACCGCCGGCGGCGCACTGATGAACACCACCGAGGTCGAGAACTTCCCCGGCTTCCGCGACGGGATCATGGGCCCTGCGCTGATGGACGAGATGCGCGCCCAGGCCGAGCGGTTCGGCGCCGAGCTCGTGGCCGACGACGTGGTCGAGGTGGACCTGACCGGCGACACCAAGATCGTCAAGACGGCCACCGACACCTACACCGCGCGGTCGGTGATCCTGGCAATGGGCTCGGGCTACCGCAAGCTCGGCCTGCCGCGCGAGGACGAGCTGTCCGGACGCGGAGTGTCCTGGTGCGCGACCTGCGACGGGTTCTTCTTCCGGGACCAGCACATCGCCGTCATCGGTGGCGGCGACTCCGCCGTCGAGGAGGCGACGTTCCTCACCCGGTTCGGTTCGAAGGTGTCCCTGATCCACCGTCGCGGCGAGCTCCGCGCCTCCAAGATCATGCAGGAGCGTGCCTTCGCCGACCCCAAGCTGGAGTTCGTCTGGAACTCCGAGGTCGAGTCCATCAACGGTGACGAGCAGCTCGAGTCGATCACGTTGCGGGACACGGTGACCGGGGAGACCCGGCCGCTCGACGTCACCGGCCTGTTCATCGCGATCGGCCACGACCCGCGTTCGGAGCTCCTCACCGGCCAGGTGGACCTCGACGAGAACGGCTACGTCCTGGTCCGCCACCCCTCCACCCACACCAACCTCCCCGGGGTCTTCGCGGCCGGCGACCTCGTCGACCACCACTACCGTCAGGCCGTGACCGCCGCTGGGACCGGATGTGCCGCCGCGCTCGACGCCGAGCGCTTCATCGCCGCGCTCGACCACGAGGCGTCCACCGCCGGCGACGCCATGGCGACCGAGGCCGTCACCGAGACGGTGCAGACGGCTGGCGCGTGAGCACCCCATTCAAATGCTCGCTTCGCTCCGCAAGACCACCCCACGAAGTCGCTCGCTGCGCTCCCGACTCCCCGGGGACCCCGGCGAACGGGGACCCCGCAATGAGCGCGGAACAACTGTCCCAGGGCTGTTGTTGACTTGTCAGACATCGACGAAAGGTAGTTCCGTGGCCGATTCCGCTGTGACCATGTCCGCTGTGACCGACTCCGACTTCGAGACCCAGGTCCTCAAGTCGGACAAGCCCGTGCTGGTGGACTTCTGGGCCGAGTGGTGCGGCCCCTGCCGCCAGGTCGACCCGATCCTCAAGGAGATCGCCGCGGAGCACGGCGACAAGCTCACCTTCCTCAAGATGAACGTGGACGAGAACCCCGTCACGCCGTCGTCGTACCGCGTGACCGGTATCCCGACCATCAACGTCTACCAGGGCGGCGAGGTCGTGAAGTCGATCGTCGGGGCGCGTCCCAAGGCGGCGCTCCTCAGCGAGCTCTCTGACTACATCGCCTGACGCATCAGCGGCGGTTGGGGCCGGTCACCTTCGGGGCGGGACGCACCGGACGGACCGCCCCGACCAGTCGCTCGAGTGCCGCCTCCACCTCGGTCCGCCAGGTGACGGTGGTGCGCAGGTCCATGCGCATCCGCGGGGTCGTGCTGTGGGCGCGCTGGGTCTTGAAGCCCACCCGGCTGAGGAAGTCCGCCGGCAGCACGCAGGAGCTGCGTCCCCTGGTGTCGCCGAAGGCCTCCACGGCCCGGATGTCGCGCTCGACGAGGTCGCGGGCCATCCCCTGGACCAGCATCCGGCCGAGGCCCCCGCGACGATGGCCCGGATCGACGTACGCCGTCGTGAGGAGGACCGCGTCCGGGGAAACCGGCGCGGTCGAGAAGCCCGCCGCGCCCGGGACGAAGGCCTCGGGCGCGTAGACGAGGTAGCCGACCGGCGCGCCGTCGACCAGTACGACCCGGCCGCAGGAGCCCCACTCGCGCAGCACGTGCGAGGTCCAGACCTCCTTCTCGTGCGCGGGATCCGAGACCATGGACCGGCGCACCGGGTCGAGCTCCCAGAACAGGCAGGTTCGGCACGGCGCATCGAGCTCGGCGAGCAGGTCCGGCGTGAGCCGGACGACCTTTCGTGACATCCGTCTGCCTCCCGGACCCATGCTAGACCCGGCCCCGGCTCTTGCGAGGATGTACGCCGTGCGCCCGATCCGGCAGAGCAGGAAGCTCCACGACGTTCGTTACGACGTGCGCGGACCCATCCTCGTGGAGGCCCAGAAGCTCGAGGCCGAGGGGCACCGCATCCTGAAGCTCAACATCGGCAATCCCGCGCCATTCGGTTTCGATGCGCCCGAGGCGATCGTCGCCGACATAGTCCACCACCTGCCCGAGTCCCAGGGGTACGCCGACTCGCAGGGCATCTATCCCGCGCGGACCGCCGTCGCCCACTACTACCAGGAACACGGCCTGCGCGACGTCACGGTCGACGACGTCTTCATCGGCAACGGCGTGTCCGAGCTGATCTCGATGGTGCTGCAGGCGTTCGTCGACGACGGCAACGAGATCCTCGTGCCCGCCCCCGACTACCCGCTGTGGACCGGCGCGGTCACGCTGTCGGGCGGCCGCCCCGTGCACTACCGGTGCGACGAGGACAACGACTGGAACCCCGACCTCGCCGACATCGAGTCCAGGATCACCGAGAACACCCACGCCCTGGTGATCATCAACCCGAACAACCCGACCGGGGCGGTCTACAGCAAAGGTACGGTCGAGGGGCTCGTCGACATTGCCCGACGCCACCAGCTCGTGGTCTTCGCCGACGAGATCTACGAGAAGATCCTCTTCGACGGCGCCGTCCACCACCACGCGGCGACCGCAGCCGGTCACGACGTGCTCTGCCTGACCTTCAGCGGCCTGTCCAAGGCCTACCGGGTCTGCGGTTACCGGGCCGGCTGGGTGATGGTGTCGGGCCCCAAGGAGGCCGCCGAGGACTTCCTGGAGGGCCTCACCCTGATCGCCAACATGCGGATGTGCGCCAACGTGCCGGCCCAGCACGCCATCCAGACCGCCCTCGGCGGCTACCAGTCCGTGGAGGAGCTGATCGTCCCCGGAGGTCGCTACTACGAGCAGAGCATGCTCGCCCACAAGCTGCTCAACGACATCCCCGGCGTCTCCTCGGTGCGTCCCCGGGGTGCGCTCTACTGCTTCCCGCGGCTCGACCCGGAGGTCTATCCGATCGAGGACGACGAGCAGTTCGTGATCGACCTGTTGCGCGCCAAGAAGCTGCTCGTGACCCACGGGACCGGGTTCAACTGGCCGCTTCCCGACCACTTCCGGCTGGTGACGCTCCCCGACGTCACGATGCTCGAGGAGGCGATCGGCCGGATCGCCGACTTCCTCGCCACCATGCGCTGACGGCTACGCTCCCCACAACCTGGCCAGCAGCCGACCGAGAGGGCCGACGTGCATGACCTGACCTACCCGCCGATCATCGTGGCCGCCAAGACGGCCTTCCGCCTGCTGGGGCAGAAGTTCGACATGACCGGCACCGAGCACGTACCGCGCACCGGCGGGGTGCTGCTGGCGGTCAACCATGTCGGGTACGTCGACTTCATCTACGGGGGCCTGGCCGCCAACCCGTCGGGCCGCAAGGTCCGGTTCATGTCCAAGCGCGAGTTGTTCGACCACAAGTACACGGGCCCGCTGATGCGCTCGCTGCACCACATCGAGGTCGACCGCGGTGCCGGGACGGCGTCGTACGACACTGCCGTGGAGTACCTGCGGGCCGGCGAGGCCGTCGGCATCTTCCCGGAGGCAACGATCTCGCGGTCGATGGAGCTCAAGGAGTTCAAGACCGGCGCGGTGCGGATCGCGGCCGCGGCCGGCGTTCCGCTGGTCCCGGTGGTCCTCTGGGGCACCCAGCGGATGATGACCAAGGACCACCCCCGGGACTTCTCGCGCGGCAAGACCATCCTGATCCGGGTCGGCGCACCGCAGCACCCCGCCGGCGTAGATCCGGTCGCTGAGACCGCCGAGCTGCGCTCCGCCATGGCGCAGATGCTCGACGAGGCGATCGCGGCCTACCCCGCCGCGGAGCAGCCGCCCGGTGCCTGGTGGGTTCCCGCGTCCCACGGCGGTAGCGCCCCCACGCCCGTGGAGGCCGCCCGGCTCGATGCCGAGGAGCAGGTCCGACGGGCGGCCCAGCGCGCGGCTCGCCAGGAAGGACGTTAGAGGGCCAGATCCACAAGCCGCTTCATGGCTTTGTCACTTTGTCGACATGACCAGGCAGGAGCGGGCGAGGAACGAACCCGCTCCGTGGGCCTGGTCAGGTTGAGCAAGCGTCGCGCCCGAGCTAGCGAGGGCGCGGCAGCGGGTTGAAACCCGGTGAGACGAGAGCGGCGCGCGACCCACGCCACGACGACTAGATAGGCCGGTCGTCGCGGTTGCGCGGGTCCATCACGTCGACGATCCGCTGGAGGTCCTCCAACGAGGCGAACTCCACGGTGATCTTGCCCTTGCGCTGGCCGAGGTCGACCTTGACCCGGGTCTCGAGCCGGTCGGAGAGCCGGTCGGCCAGCTCGGTGAGCCCCGGAGCCACGGGCTTGCGCCGCACCTGCCGCGCGGTCGGCGACCCGGTCTCGCCGACGGCGACCAGCTCCTCGAGGCCGCGGACGCTGATGCCCTCGGCCACCACGCGCTGGGCGAGGCGGTCCTGGAGCTCGGGGTCCTCGATGGCCAGCAGCGACCGGGCGTGACCGGCCGACAGTACGCCGGCCGCGAGCCGGCGCTGCACGGCCGGGGTGAGCCGCAGCAGCCGCAGCGTGTTGCTGATCTGGGGACGAGAGCGACCGATGCGCGAGGCGAGCTCGTCGTGGGTGCAGTCGAAGTCCTCCAGCAGCTGGGCGTAGGCCGCCGCCTCCTCCAGAGGGTTGAGCTGGGAGCGATGCAGGTTCTCCAGCAAGGCGTCGCGCAGCATCGCATCGTCGCCGGTCTCGCGGACGATCGCCGGGATGGTCTCGAGGCCGGCCTGCTGGGCGGCCCGCCAACGGCGCTCGCCCATGACCAGCTCGTAGTCCTCATCGCCCACCTTGCGCACGACGATGGGCTGAAGCAGCCCGATCTCGGTGATCGAGTGCACCAGCTCGGCCATCGCCTCCTCGTCGAACACCTGGCGCGGCTGTGCGTGGTTGGGCCGGATCTGTGCGGGTGGAAGCTCGGCGAAGTAGGCGCCCGCGACCATGTCGGGGGCGAGCTCGCCGCCCGCGCGGCCGTGCTCCTCGTCCGGGCGGAGGCCGGCGCCCGCGTCGGCACGCTCCTGCTCGGCTGCCGGAGCCGTGGGGATGAGCGATCCGAGGCCGCGGCCCAGGCCGCGGCGGGGGGTCTTGGTGCTGGTCACGTCGGTGCTCCCTTGGTGGCGATCTCACGGGCGGCTTCCAGATAGCACAGGGCCCCGGTCGAGCCGGGGTCGTAGGTCATCACCGTCTGCCCGTACGACGGCGCCTCGGAGACCCGGACCGAGCGGGGGACGGTGGTCTTGAGCACCTGGTCACCGAAGTGTTCGCGAACCTCCTCGGCCACACCCTGAGCCAGTCGGGTACGCCCGTCGTACATCGTGACCATGATCGTGGAGACCTGAAGGCGCGGGTTGAGGTGCTGGCGCACCATCTCGACGGTCTCGAGCAGCTGGCCGAGGCCCTCCAGCGCGTAGTACTCCGCCTGGATCGGGATCATCATCTCCTCGCCGGCGACCAGCGCGTTCAGGGTCAGCAGGCCGAGGGACGGGGGGCAGTCGATGAACACGTAGTCGAAGCGCTGATCGCCCGCCTCGGCCGCGGTCCCGACGAGCGGATGGCCCTTGATCGCCCGGGCCAGCCGGCCCTCGCGGGCCACCACGCTCACCAGCTCGATCTCGGCGCCGGCCAGGTCGATGGTCGCGGGCACCACCATCAGGCCGGCGACGTCCGGACAGGGAACCGTCACGTCGGCCAGGGGCGTGCTGTCCACGACGGCCTCGTAGGTCGACGGGACGCCACGGCGGTGCTCGACGCCCAGGGCTGTGGAGGCGTTGCCCTGGGGATCCAGGTCCACCACCAGCACGCGCTGGCCGAGCTGGGCCAGGCCGGCGGCGACATTGACGGTCGAGGTGGTCTTGCCGACGCCGCCCTTCTGGTTGGCCACGACGACGACCCGGGTCGCCTCCGGCCGGGGCAGCGCCGGCCCCATCTGGACGCCCTGACGGGCGCGCACGGTGTGCTCGGCTGCCCGGGCGAGTGGCGTGCTCTGATCCTCGTACTGGTGCTCGGAGGCCTCGTGAGAGTGGTCCGCCAGGTCCCCGGCAGTGCGCACCCCGGCGGGCGCAGCCTCGGTTTCACGTGAAACGTGAGGTTGTTCGGTTACTGGTGCTTTCTGTGGAAAAGCGTCCCCAGCCTGTGGATATCTCCGCTCACCGGGCCAGCCAAGACCAGTGGATAACTCCTCGGTAACGTCACCGGGCCACCCCAGACGGCGGATTGCCGCCCGGGAATCTGTCTTGCCCACGTCGTCCCGTTCCTCCGTAGTCGGCCGGCTTCCCGGATGCCCTGACACCAGAACTTCACCCTCGGCGTCGTCGTTTCTTTCCAGACGATCCCGGCGGGCGGGGCAAACGTACCCTTGCCGGTTCGGCCCAGGCCACCCGGATCGCCGTCGACGGCGAATCCAGCACGGTTGCCCCGAGGGAATGGATCTCCGGCGTCGCGCAGCCGAGCTGTCGGAGTACCTTCTCGGCCGACGCCACCTCCTCGCCGACGGAGGATCCCTTCATCGCCACCAGTGCCCCCGAGGGGGCCACGAGTGGCATCGACCAGGCCAGCAACCGGTCCAGCGGCGCGACCGCCCGGGAGGTCACCACATCGAACGTGCGGGTGCCGTGCAGCGAGTCCGCCCGCCCGCGGTGCACCTCGACGGCGCCGATGTCGAGTTCGCCCACCACCTCGTCGAGGAACGTCGTCCTCCGGAGCAGCGGTTCCACCAGCGTCACCGCGAGGTCGGGTCGGGCGATCGCCAGGACCAGCCCCGGGAGGCCCGCCCCGGATCCGATGTCGCAGACGCTCGAGCCCGGGGGGACGAGCTCCCCGAGCACCGCACAGTTCAGCAGGTGGCGCTCCCAGAGACGGGATCCCTCACGCGGGCCGATCAGGCCCCGGACGACGCCCTCGGTGGCGAGCAGCTCGGCGTACCTCGCGGCCAGCTCGAGTCGCCCGGGCGCGAACACGGCCCCCGCCGACGGGGGCGGCGGCGGTGCCGTCCCCGGATCGGTTGGTTTCACGTGAAACCGTTAGGCCGGGAGGATCACCACGAAACGTCGGGGTTCCACACCTTCGGACTCCGAGGTCAGGCCGGCGTCGGCCACGGCGTCGTGCACCACCTTGCGCTCGAAGGGGCTCATCGGGTCGAGACTCCGGCGCTCGCCGGTCTCCCTGACCTCACCGATCATCTTCTCCGCCAGCGCGACGAGCTCCTCGCGCTTGCGAGCGCGGAAGCCGGACACGTCGAGCATCAGTCGGGAACGCTCGCCGGTCTCCCGGTAGACAGCCAGCCGGGTCAGCTCCTGGAGCGCGTCGAGAACCTCGCCGTTCCGCCCCACAAGCTGGTTGAGATCCGCACCGACGATGGAGACCGATGCCCGGTCGCCCTCGACGTCCATGTCCAGGTCGCCGTCGAGATCGGCGATGTCGAGCAGCTCCTCGAGATAGTCGGCGGCAATTTCGCCCTCCGTCTCCAGCGCTTCGAGCCGCCCGACCCTCCCGGTGGAGTCCTCGGTCGGCGCGTCCGCAGCCTGCTCGGCGGTCTCGTCGGTGGTCGCCTCGTCGCTGGCCGGCGTGGTCGTGTCCTGGTCGCTCATCGCTTCTTCCCCTTCTTCTTGCTCGTGGGTCGGCCGCCGCCGCCGCTTCGGCGTTGCTGGCGCGACTGCTTCTTCGGCTGCTGGCGTGGCGCGGGCCGCGGCTCGGTCGTGGTCGCGCCCGGCGCCGCAGACTCGTCCGCGGCGACCGCGGCAATCCCGTGCTTCTCTGCCTTGGCGCGGTCGCGCTCCTCTTTCGCCCGGAAGGCCGGCGTGCCCGGCGCGGGATTGTTGCGGATGACGTAGAACTGCTGGCCCATGGTCCACAGGTTCGACGTGGTCCAGTAGAGGAGGACGCCGATCGGGAAGGCGATGCCGCCGACCGCGAACACCAGCGGCAGCACGTAGAGCAGCATCTTCTGCTGCTGGGCGTAGGGGCCGCTGAGCGCGTCGGCCGGCATGTTCTTGCTCATCAGCTGGCGCTGGGTGAGGAAGGTGGTGGCGGTCATCGCCACCACCAGGAAGGCCGCGGTCACCATCACGGCGACGTCGCCATTGGCCTTGAGGAAGGTGTCGGACAGCGGAACGACGCCGAAGAGCTTCGCCGCACCGAACTGCTTGGCCTGGGTGTCGGTGAGGACGCCCTTGGCAACCCCGTTCGACGCATGGTTGAGCAGGCGGAAGAGGGCGAAGAAGATCGGCATCTGGAGCAGGATCGGCAGGCAGGACGCGAACGGGTTGGTCCCGCTGTCCTTGTAGAGCTTCATCGTTTCCTGGGCGAGACGCTCCCGGTCGTGCCCGTACTTCTTCTGCAGCTCCTTGACCTTGGGCTGGATCAGCTGCATGTTGCGGCTGGCCTTGATCTGCTTCACGAACAGCGGGATCAGCGCTGCCCGGATGACCAGGGTGAGACCGATGATCGAGAGCGCCCACGCGGCTCCACCGGCGGGGTCGAGACCGAGCACCGAGCTGAAGAAGGTGTGGAACGCGACCATCACCGCCGAGATCGCGTAGTAGAGCGGCGTCCCGATGAACGAGAAGATCTGGCCGAAGAAGTCGATCAAGGGGTCAGGCTCCTTGGATGGGAGTGGTGCCCGCGCGGGGCGGCACGGGGTCGTAGCCGCCGGCCGCCCAGGGGTGGCAGCGGGCGAGACGGCGCACGGCGAGCCAGCTGCCGCGGAGGCTACCGTGCTCGGTCACCGCTTCCAGGGCGTAGGCGGAGCACGACGGGTGGTAGCGGCAGACCTGACCGTAGATCGGGCTGATCACGGCGCGGTAGGCCTTCAGGAGGCCGATCAGGACGTACTTCATGAGGTCACCCGGGAGAGGCAACGAGTCAGGTCGGCGCGGAGTTCCGCGTACGACGCTCCGGCGGAGGGTGGGAGCGCCCGTACGACGAGCACGGACCCGGTCGCCAGGCACTCGCGACGGATGCGGACCAGCTCGCGCAACCGGCGCCGGACCCGGTTTCGGGTCACGGCGTTGCCGACCGCGCGGCTCACCACGAACCCGATCCGTGGCGGTCCGACTTCATCCGGGCGGGCGAGATGGAGGACCAGGGTGTCGCTGCCCGCTCGCCGGCCGGTCCGGATCGCGAGCGAGAACCGCCCGCTCCCGGTGAGCCTGTGGGCGGCACTCGACGTGGGAGGCATGCCTGGCCGGGACGGCCGGCTCAGACCGACAGGCTCTTGCGGCCCTTGCGGCGACGCGAGGAGAGGATCGCGCGACCGGCACGGGTGCGCATGCGCAGGCGGAATCCGTGGACCTTGTGCCGGCGACGGTTGTTCGGCTGGTACGTGCGCTTGCTCACGAGTTATCTCTTTCGATGGTCTGCGGGGCTGCACCGGGCGCGGATCAGCGGCGTGCCTCTTCGGCTGGCACCGCTCACCCAGGACGAGGAACGACCCCTTCGTGGACATGCGGCACCGGTCGACACCCAAGTGACCGGCCAACGGTACGCGCTGGGTCCGAAACGGGTCAAACCGTCACCGGACCACCGCCTGACAGCCTGTGGATGACGCCTTGCCGCCAGCGGTGACGGCGGGTTACCTTCGCCCCCACCGAGTTTCCCCGGCACCGCCGGACCACCTCGATCGCGACCTGGGTGTGACGCACCTAACAGTGCATGAACACCGCCGCTGACCTGCGGAGATAGTGATCGTGGCTCGACCTGCGTGGCCCCTCGGTCACGATCCTCCACCACGTGGAGATCGGGTACACAGCCTGTGGACAAAGCTGTGGACTCGAAGGTGGGAAGATCCGCCGACACCGACGAACCACTCGAAAGCAGGGCTCCGTGGAGCAGAGTACGGCCGATCTCGGCACCGCCTGGCGCAACGTCGTGGAAGAGCTTCAGCCCAACCAGCGCGCCTGGCTGAGGGCCAGCGAGCCGGTGACACTCCATGAGAGCACCGCCATCATCGCCGTCCCCGACGAGTTCACCCGTGGTCAGCTCGAAGGCCGGCTGCGCGGGCAGCTCGAGGACGCCCTCACTGTCGCCTTCGCGCGGGAGATCCGGCTCGCGGTGACGGTCAACCCCGCGCTTCAGGCCCCCACCGGTGGCGGGGAGTACGACCAGGAGCTCGCCGGCGACGAAGTGACAAGTCGAGAGAGCGACATGTCGACAAGTGGCTTTGAATCCCCGGAGCTCACCGACCCCTCCGCGGTGGCCCACGCCGAGGCGCCCGCAGTCGCGCGACCCACCGCGCTCGAGACCCGGCTCAACCCGAAGTACACCTTCGAGACCTTCGTCATCGGCTCCTCCAACCGGTTCCCCCACGCGGCCGCCGTGGCCGTGGCCGAGGCACCCGGCAAGGCCTACAACCCCCTGCTGGTCTACGGCGACTCCGGCCTCGGCAAGACCCACCTGCTGCACGCGATCGGCCACTTCGCCGCCGCCAACCACCCCGAGCTCTCGGTGACGTACGTCTCGGTCGAGACGTTCACGAACGAGTTCATCAACGCCCTGCGCGACGGAGGGATCCGCTCGTTCAAGGACCGCTACCGCTCGACGGACGTCCTCCTGATCGACGACATCCAGTCGCTGCAGGGGCGCGAGCAGACCCAGGAGGAGTTCTTCCACACCTTCAACGCGCTCCACGACAGCGGCAAACAGGTGGTGATCTCGTCCGACCGCCCGCCCAAGGCGATCGCCACTCTGGAGGACCGCCTGCGCAGCCGGTTCGAGATGGGGCTCATCACCGACGTCCAGCCGCCCGACCTGGAGACGCGCATCGCGATCCTCCAGAAGCGGGTCCGCGCCGACCGCTACGAGATCCACGAGCCCGAGGTGCTGCCCTTCATCGCCGGCCGCGTGTCGACCAACGTGCGCGCGCTCGAGGGCGCGCTGACTCGGGTGGTCGCCCACGGCTCGATCTCGGGCCGGCGGATCACGGTCGACCTCGCCAGCGAGGTGCTCGCCGATCTCTTCCCCGCCGAGGACGGCCTGCTGAGCATCGACCTCATCCAGGGCGAGGTGTGCCGCTACTACGGCGTCACGCACGACGAGCTGACCGGCGACAAGCGCACCCGCCGCATCGTCGGGCCGCGCCAGGTGGCCATGTACCTCAGCCGCGAGCTCACCGACGCCTCCCTGCCCGCGATCGGCCGCGCATACGGCGGCCGCGACCACACCACGGTCATGTACGCCGTCCAGAAGGTCGGCGACCAGATGGCCGGGGAGGGCGAGGTGCTGACCGCCGTGCAGACGCTCACCGGCCGCCTGACCGGCCGCCGCGAGCGGGCCTGACGCGGTGGAGGACCCTC